>LUYO01000078.1:0-11097 GCA_001603295.1 Rhodobacterales bacterium Alpha_02 | reverse complement strand
GCGGAGCGAGACGATGCAGGGTCGAAAAAACGCTTCTGAGCGCGAGGGAAGCCCTGCTCCCATATGCCGGCCTCCCATCCGCGCCCGTTTTCCTGTAAAAAAAGGGAAAAAGGAAGGGGGACGGATTTCAAATCCGCCCCCCCTCATGCATCAGCGGAGCCAGGCAGGAAGCTTCTTCTCGTCCTTCTTCTGGAAGCTGCAGGGGATCGTGCAGGTCTTGCAAGGGCTCTTGGCCGCGGGCAGAGGCGGCTCCCCCTTGATCTTCTGCTCGATGAACTTCAGGCACTGGTTGACCTTGGCATCGGGACCCTCGACGACGAGGGTGACGCAGCCCTCGGCTCCCCCCCAGCCTCCGGAGGCGAAATGCACGGCGTCGATGCCGAAGAGGTTCTCGATGGCGTCGATCTCGGTGAAGACGATGCCGTCGGAGACGCAGGCCAGGCCGACGGGGGGGCCGATCGCCTTGTCCGTCGTCATGGTCCCGCCGTACTGGGCCGCCATCGGCACCGAGGGGATCATCTTTTCCAGGCCCACCGCGTAGATCATCTCCAGGCCGCGGGCCTTCATGGCCATGTAGAACTGGCCCATCGTCCCGCCCATCGGGTTGACCATGATGACCCCCACGTTCCCGTTGGCATCCAGCGCATTGCCCCCCTTGATCATGATGTCCCCGGGACCCAGCTTGTCGAGAACCGATCCCGGCTCCACGGGGAGAATCTTGCCCTTGTGGAACGTAACGGGCTTTGTCCGGTCTCCCGCCCCCAGGACGCACAGGACGCCGCGGATGACCTGGCCGGCCACGTACCCCTCCTTGCGGACCGGCTTCTTCAGAAGCTCCTCGAGAATGTAGGCGTTGGTCGATCCCCGCCCGATGAGGAGGTAACCCTTGTTTTTCGCATTCTGGATGCTCGGCAGGGAGGCCACGCCTTTGCCGATCAGCCGCTTTGATTCCGCCGGGGTGAGGGTAAAGAGTGCCTGCATCGGAATTCTCCTTTCTTCGTTCGGTCCGAGGGACCGGTGAAACGGTGAGATCTTTTTGATTGCATGAACACGGAGGCGGGAAAGGATTTCCCCGTATGGCGGCGAGAATAGCACGGCCGGCACGGAAAGAACAGGGGCGGAAATGCGGGGGCGGCTGTTGCAATCGGAAGCGGCGGGCGGTATTAAACAGCCCTGCCTTCATCACGCCGGAACGGGCGCCGGATTCATCCCCGTCCCCGCAACGGTGAAGGGGATTTTCAGGGAGGGGGGCGAACGGTGAAGCGTGTCCGCATTTTTGTGACGGGGATCGTCCAGGGCGTGGCTTTCCGGGCCTGGACGGTCCGGACGGCCCGCGCCCGGGGCGTGACGGGTTGGGTCCGGAACCTGCCGGACGGCCGGGTCGAGGCCCTGGTCGAAGGGGAGGCTCCGGCGGTGGAGGCCGTCGCCGCCTGGTGCCGGCAGGGCCCCCCCGCAGCGAAGGTAACGAAAACGGAAGTCCGGGAAGAGCCCTATTCCGGTGAATTCCAGGACTTTCGAATTCTCTACTGAACCGGAAGCGTAAAGAGGGGGCAGACGCAAGCCTGCCCCCTCTTCCTGTCTGCACGACCGGACAGATTCCAACTTTCTATACGGGCTCGAACACCCCCAGCTTCTCCATCGACTCCAGCATCGCCAGGTAGCGCAGATCCCTCTTCTTGAGGATCTCCTCCTCCGGGCGTCCGCCGTAGTCGAAGAGCCCCTTCGAGGATTTCGCCCCCAGGTGGCCCTTCGCCACGGGATCGGCGATGAAGGGCGGCGACTGGCCCAGGGCGTTTTTGATCATGATGTCCACCAGGTCCAGGCCCGTAAAATCGAGGGTCTGGACGGCGCCGACCACGGGAAGCCGCACGCCGAGGCTGGCCTTGACCGCCAGGTCGATGTCCTCCGGGGAGGCCCAGTCGTTCTTCAGGAGCTCCAGGACGCCGAAGAAGATCATCTGCTGGATCCGGTTGACGATAAAGCTGGGGACGAACTGCTTGAGCACCACGGTCTTCTTCCCCAGGCGCTCCATGAGCCGCACGGCGAAGTCCATCGCCTCCGGCGCCGTCTTCGGGCCGGGAACGACCTCCACGAGCGGGATGATGTGGGGCGGCGCGAACCAGTGGGTGATGAGGAGCCGTTCGGGCCGGTGGATCTCGCCGACGATGGAGAATACGTCCAGGGAGGAGGTATTGCTGGCGAGGATCGCCCCCTCCGGACAGATGCGCTCAAGCTGCTGGAAGACGGCCTTTTTGACGTCCGGCACCTCCACGACGGCCTCGATGGCAAAATCGGCTCCCTCCGCCGCAACGGCCAGGTCCGTCGACGGGATGATCCTCCCCAGGATGGCCGGGATATCCCCCTGTTTCACCGTTCCGTAGTCGGCCAGCGTCTCCAGGTTGGCCCGGATCAGCTTCATGGCCCGCTCCAGGTACTCACCCTTGGTGTCCGCCAGCCCGACTTCAATCCCGTGCTGGGCAAAGACCTGCGCAATGGAATGCCCCATGGTCCCCGCACCGACCACAACCGCCCGCTTCATTTCACTCACCTTGACCATGTCTCATCTCCTTTTTGACGAAAAAAGGGGCAGAGTATCCCTCTGCCCCTCGTTTGACGTCTTTTGTCCCCCGTTCGTTCAAGGCCGTCCGCTCCGTTCGATATCCTGGAACGGCGGCTTCATAGCATATTTTCGGGTCTTTTCCCACCCGTGAAAATGAAGCCGGACGATTTTCCATTTTCCCTTTGACATCCAGGATACCGCCACCCTATACTTTTGCCACGGGGATAGAAACCTCGTCAATTCAACATAATAGGAGAATAAGATGATCGAGTACATCCGAAAGGCGATGCTGGCGGGCATGGGGCTGGCGGTCATGTCCACCGAAAAGCTCCAGGCGTTCCTGGACGAGCTTGTGAAGAAGGGCGAAATGAGCGAGAAGGAGGCCAGGGAGGCCTATACCGACCTTCAGGAGAAATCCAGGCAGATGTCCCAGGAATTCCGGGAAAAGTCCGAGAAGGTGTTCCGCGATCTCGTCGAGCGCCTGAACGTCCCGTCCCGGAGGGAGTTCGACGAGCTCAAGGCAAGGGTCGCGGAACTGGAAAAGCGGTCGTCCGGCGGGGAATAATCCATGCGCCTTCGCCGTATCGGGGTCGTGCCGCGCACCTACAGGAACATCCAGCGCTACCGCCAGATCCTCGGGATCCTGCTCAAGCACGGTTACGGCAGCCTGCTGGACCGCCTGAACCTGCTGCCCCTGGTGGAGCACGGCCGCCGCATCCTGGCGCGCGGGGAGCCCGGCGAAGACGACGCGCCGCTGACCGACTACGGGCGGCTCCGCAGCGTCCTGGAAGAGCTCGGCCCCACCTTCATCAAGATGGGACAGATCCTCTCGACCCGGCCCGACCTGGTTCCCGTCGAGCTCATGGAGGAGATGGAGCGGCTCCAGGACCGCGTCCCTCCCTTCCCCTTCTCCGTCGTCCGGGAGATCGTGGAGTTGGACACCCGGGCGCCCCTCGAGACGACCTTTCCCGAATTCGACGAAACCCCTCTGGCGGCGGCCTCCATCGGGCAGGTGCACCGGGCGAGACTGGCTTCCGGAGACGAGGTCATCGTCAAGGTCCAGCGACCGGGCATCCGGGCCATGGTGCGGACCGACCTGGAGATCCTGGACGACCTGGCGGGCCTGATCGAACGGTACGTCGAGGAATCGAGGATCTACCGGCCCCGGCGGATCGTCGCGGAATTTTCCCGCACCCTGGAGCGGGAGATGGACTTCACGGTGGAGGCCGCCCACGCGGAGCGTTTTGCCCGGCAGTTCGAGGGAAACCCCACGCTCCACGTCCCGAAGGTCTTCCGCGAGTGCACGACGGAGAGAATCCTCGTCATGGAATTCGTGGAGGGCATCAAGGCCTCCGACATCGCCGCGCTGGACACGAACGGCTGCGACCGCCGACTCATCGCCTCCAGGGCCAACAACCTGACCCTCGAGCAGATCTTCCTCCACGGGTTTTTTCACGCCGACCCGCACCCCGGCAACATCCTCGTCCTCCCGGGCAACGTCCTGTGCTACGTCGATTTCGGCATGATGGGCCGCGTGGACAGGGTCGCCCGCCGCATCCTGGCGGACATCCTGTGGGGGTACGTCCACCGCGACGCCCGGCGGATCACCGATGCCTGCATCCGCCTCGTGGAGTGGGACGAGGAGCCGGATGTCCGGGCCCTGGAGTCGGACATCCTCGATTTCACGGAGCTGCACCTCTACCGCCCCCTGAGCGAGCTGCGCATCGGCGAGATCCTGAAGGAGACGATGAGCATCCTCGTCCGCCACCGCCTGAAGCTGCCCCCCGACGTCTACCTGATGATCAAGGCCCTGTCCGAGGCGGAGGGACTCGGCCTGAAGCTCTGCCCGGACTTTGACCTGGCGGAGGAGGCGGCTCCGTTCATGCGGCGGCTGATGCGGCAGCGACTCAGCCCGCGCCCGGTCATGGACGACCTGCTGGCAACCGGCGAGAGCCTGATCCGCCTCCTCCGGGTGATACCCGGCGACGTCCGCGAGATCATAGCCCAGATCAAACAGGGCCGCTCCCGGATCGTCGTCGAGCACGAGGGTCTGGAGCACCTCCGCTACGAGATCGACCGCGCCTCCAACCGGATCGCCTTTGCCATGATCATCGGCGCGCTGGTCATCGGCTCGTCGCTGATCATCACCACGCACCTGGGACCGTACCTGTTCGGCTACTCGCTGCCGGGACTGCTCGGCTTCACCATCGCCGCCCTGCTCGGCGTGTGGCTGCTCGTCTCCATCCTCCGCTCCGGGCGGCTCTGACACTCGGCAGAATGCCCGGGAAAGATCCCCGGAGCATTCCCGCGCCCCCGGCAGCGGGAATACGATTCCGGGAACATCCGGGCGGGAAGCATGCCGGATTCGGCCGGGTCGGAACGGCCCCCCGATTTCGACTCCATAAAAACCCTTTTTCCTGTTACGATCCAAGCCACCATGCCGGCCAACCTACCGCCCCACTATTTCGAGGCAGAGCAGCGCTTCCGGGAAGCCCGGACCCCCGCGGCCAAGATCGAGGCCCTGGAGGAGATGCTCGCCATCATGCCCAAGCACAAGGGCACCGACAAGCTCAAGGCGATGCTCCGGGAGCGGATCTCCAAGCTGAAGGAGCAGGGGCAGAAGAAATCGGGGGGAGCGAAGGCGAAGACTCCCTACAGCATCGAGCGTGAGGGGATCGCCCAGGTCGTCCTCACGGGAATGCCCAACACCGGCAAGTCCTCCCTCCTCAACCGGCTGACCAAGGCGACGGCGGCGGTGGGCGACTTCCCCCACACGACCCACCGGCCCACGCCGGGCATGGCCCCTTACGAAAACATCCAGATCCAGCTCATCGACACGCCCCCCGTCACCCCCGAATACACCGACCCGGAGCTGGGGGACCTGCTCCGCCGGTGCGACATCGTCGTCGTCCTCCTGGATCTCCAGGCGGACCCGCTGACCCAGTTGGAGGAGACCCTCGCCCTCCTCACGGGATTCCGCGTCTTCCCGGAAGGATGCCCGCTCCCGCCGGACCTGAAGAAGATCCCCTTCGTCAAGACGATGCTCGTGGCGGTCAACAAGACGGACCGTCCGGAGCACGAAGCGGACTATGAAACGTTCCTGGAGCTGTCGGAGGTGAAGATCCCCGCCATGGGGCTCTCGGCGAAGACGGGACGGAACCTGATGGCCTTCCTGGGGCGGCTCTACGGGATGTCCGGCGTGGTCCGGGTTTACACCCGGCGGCCTGGGAAGGATCCGGACATGACGGCCCCCTTCGTGATCCCGGAGGGCAGCACCGTCGAGGAAGTGGCGGAGATGATCCACAAGGACTTCGTGGCGAAGCTCCGGTATGCCCGGATCTGGGGGCGGGCCGTCCGGGACGGCCAGATGGTCCAGCGGGACTACATCCTTCAGGACGGCGACGTCATGGAGCTCTGCGTCTGACCCGGACCACCTTCCGTCCGATACGCCATCAGGTAGTCCATGAACAGGCTGTGGTGGGGCTTGAACCGGAAGTTCTTCTTGTGAATCAGGAAAAAGGAACGCCCGATGTTCCAGCCGCCCACCGGCACAATACACAGGCTTCCCGCCTCCACTTCCCTCCTGACGGCATGGATGGACAGGAACGCCGGCCCCGCCCCCGCCAGGACGGCCTCCTTGACGGCCTCGGAGCTCCCCACCTCGCACAGGACGCGGATCGAGGCGGGGTCGAGGCGGGTCTCCGCCCGGAGATAGGCATCCAGGGTCGCCCGGGTCGCCGAGCCCCGTTCTCTTGCAATGAAGGACGATTCCGCCAGCCGCGCCGGGGGAAGCTCCTTTTCCCAGGCCCAGGGATGGTCCGGAGGCACCGCGAGGACGATGCGGTCGCTCCACAGGGGAAACGAAACGACGCCGCGGTGGACCGTCTTTTTCCCGATCAGTCCCATCTCCGCCTGGTCGTGAAGCACCGCCTGCAGGGTCTCGTCGCTGTCGTGGGTCCGGACGCTGATCGTGATGCCCGGATGGAGGCGATGCCAGGCGGCGATCACCCCCGGCAGGATATACGTGGCCGGAATCGTGCTCGCGGCGATCTGGATGCGCCCTTTCCCCGTGCTGCGGCTGTCGGCGATCCGGTCCCATGCGTCCTCGCGAAGACGGAGAATCTGCCGGGCGAAATCGCACAGCAGGCGGCCTTCCGCGGTGAGAATTCCCCCTTCCCGCTGCCTCACCAACAGCGGCATGCCGGCCAGCTCCTCCAGATTCTGGATATGCCGCGTCAGCGAAGGTTGGGAGAGGTGGAGCCGCCGGGCCGCCCGGGAGAAGCTCCCCGTGTCCGCCAGGGCCGTCAGGGCCTCCAGGTGCTGGAACGTGATGCTGCGTGAGAAATCCTGCCTGTTGGTCATGTTCCTGTCTCCCCGCCGTCAGAGTGGGCGAATTTCACGATACGTGCCGCGACGGTCCAGGATATCGGCGACGCGGGAGCGGTCCACGGCGGAGAAGCGGATGCAGACGCCGCAGTCCGAACTGATATGCCGGGGAACCGGGACAAGTTTGAAGGGCACCCCCTCCTCCTTCAGGACCTTCTCCGCCTGGATCGCATGATGGACGGAGTCGAAGAGGACCACCCACCAGGTCTCGACGCTCTCCGTCATGGCGAGACCACCCGGGCCGCCGCCATGGATGAGGCGATCTCGTACATGTTGGACACCGATCCGACGGCCAGGCGGTCCGTGACGTTGAAGAAATTGAGGCACGTACCGCACACGAGGACTTCCACGCCCGCATCCTTGATCCGGCGCAGATCATCGAGAGCCGGGGAGTCGTCGAGGGCCAGGAAAACCCCCGTATTGTAGCAGATCACTTTGGCCGGAAGAGGATCGAGTTGCGTCAGGGTATGGATGAAGGCCTTGATCAGGATCTCCCCCAGGGCGTCGTTCCCCCGTCCCATCCGGTTTTCCGTCAGAGCCACGACATACGGGCCTCCGGCGGCAGATATGCAGACGGCAAGCGACTCCGGGTCCTCCAGTGCAGCCGGCGGCGATGCGCCCCGGGTCAGGTGGATGTGGACGATCCCGCCGCCCTTCTCCTCCACGACCGTCTCGCAGCCCGTCTTCGCTCCCAGGCGGCGGATGTTCTCCACCGCCATGGGATTGTCCACGATCACGGCAATCCGCTCATTCTTTTCCAGGGCCTT
This sequence comes from Rhodobacterales bacterium Alpha_02, assembly GCA_001603295.1. Taxonomy (GTDB): domain Bacteria; phylum Pseudomonadota; class Alphaproteobacteria; order Rhizobiales; family Pleomorphomonadaceae; genus Pleomorphomonas. The sequence continues at coordinate 3,384 of LUYO01000078.1, read as the reverse complement.
CCCCGCCAGGATCACCGGCTGGGGGCACGCCAGGCCCCTGGCGTCGACGATTTCGCGCATGGCATCTCCTTCCTGCTCCGCCCGGTTCGAACCTCCCGGCCGCTTGCCTCCCGCCGAAAGCGGAAGCCGTCCGTCATGGAGTACGTTTCCTTTCCAGCCTGGGGAAGGAGGAACAGGCCGGGAATCCACCCGACCCGTCTGTATCCATGATTCAGGCGGTCACGAAAGGCGGGATATATGATGATTCGCTATATGTCAAATCAATAAAACGAATAAAAGCAGTCCCTCCTGTCCGTCCGGCGGATCCGGGAGAAGCGCTTATCGTTCCGGCTTTCGGCCGACATGCAGGCAGGTCACGCCGAGGGTCAGGGAGTGGCATTCCACCGCCTCCAGGCCGGCGCTCCGCATCATGTCGGAGAAGACGCGCGGCGGGGGAAAGGCCACGATGGACTCGGAGAGGTACTGGTAGGCCTCCCGGTTGCCCGACAGGGCGCCGGCGAGACGGGGCAGGACCCTGCAGAGATAGAACCGGTAGCAGGGACGGACAATGGGGATTTCCGGCAGGTGCATCTCTAAGACCATGACCTGTCCGCCCGGGACGACCACCCGGGCCATCTCCCGGAGGGCCCCGATCCGGTCGGGCATGTTCCGGATGCCGAAGGCCACGGCGGCGACGTCAAAAGAATCCGCGGCAAAGGGCAAATCCAGGGCGTCTCCCAGGAGCAGCCGGATCCGCCCGGCCCCGTCGACCTTCTGCCGGGCTCCCTCGATCATCCCGGGAACGAAATCCAGGCCCGTCGCCCGGATCTCCCGGTGGTGCCGCACGGCCTCGACGGCCAGGTCGGCCGTCCCGGTGGCCACGTCGAGAAAGTGCCGGGTCCGATGGAAGCGCATCCGGCGGACGGTGAAGCGACGCCAGGCCACGTCGCGGCGGAGGCTCAAGAGGCGGTTCAGGAAATCGTAGCGGCCCTCGATGTCCCCGAACATCTCCCGGACCCGGGAAACCCGCTCCGGATCCGGGGAGGCGAGAATCGGCACGTCCCGTTTCATACGACCTCCCGGGAGTGTATCGTTCGCGTTGCCGGCCCGGCGTGTACCATGTCCCGGGGGGATGCAGCGAATTCCTTTATAAAGCTGCCGGGACGGAAGTCGCTCTCCGTCCCGGCAGCCTCATATTTCGATTCAGGCATAAAACAAGTGCACCATCGATGTTCTCGTGCCGGGCAATGATCCGGCGCGGGCGGACGTCCCGGCTTACGGGCATCCGCCGCAGGTCAGGGCGCCGTCGCAATTGGCGATGTCGCCGCTGCAGGACGACCAGCCGCTCAGGACCGTACCGTTCCACTTGCCCTTCTTGGTCTTGCAGACGGCCTGCAGGCGGGACGCATTCCAGGAGATGTTTTTGCACGACCTGCGGAAGCTCCCCCGGGCGGTGCAGGTCAGTTTGCTGCGGGTGTTGGTCACACTGCCGGATTCACACAGACCGTAGTAGATCGAGGTGCCCGAATACTTTCCCTTGTAGCTGCACTGGCAGACGAGCTCCTGGCCGTCATCCGTGCAGTCCTTGCAGGTCTTGCTGTAGCTTCCCCCGGGCAGTGCCTGGGCCGGCATGGCCAGAACAAGGCCCCCCAGGACCAGAACGGCGAACGCCGTCCAGAATTCATTTCCCCACCTCCGACACTCCCTCTTACTTCCCTTCATGGCAGTCTCCTTTCTTCTTGGCAGGATATGAATCCCCGGCTTCCCCGGGGTGTTGCCTTCACGATGTGCGGCTTTCCCTGCATCAACCCCGGCCGTGCCGGCGCCGACGACAGCGGGTGCGGGACGCGACGGCGGAGCCGTGCGTCTTTTCCATATCCATCCGCGGCACGTCAGGGGTCAGTGCAGGCGTCTCCCGCCGCCCGGATGCTCCTCGTACTGGGCCGTCAGGGCGTTGTAGTAGGCGGTCAGGTGCTCCATGAACTCATTGAATTCGTCCTTCGACCGGAACTCCACCTGGCCGAAAAACGTCTGGAAGGCGGCTGTAAAGCCCCGGCTGCGGGACTTGCTGGTGGTCGCCCGGGCGATCTCCAGGGCCCTGCGCTTGATGAGGGGAAACAGGTCCGCCTGCCCCCGGGCCGCCAGAAACCGGCGCAGGGCCGTCTCCTCCGCCCTCTCCTGGCTCACAAAGCTCCGGGCCTGCCGGCGCGTCTGGGCCAGGTCGTCCTCCTGCAGGAGCCGATCCCGTTCCCGCTCCGCCCAGGGAAGGTGGCACTGCTCGAAGAGGCCGCCGGACCCACAGGGGCAGGGTTCCTTCAGGCCGATCCGGTCCATGTTCTCCAGGAGCCAGTCCTCCCAGTCGCGCTGGCGGAACATGGCCTCGTGGACCGCCCAGTGCCTTTCCCGCTCCTGAATGGCTTCGGAATCGTAGAAATCCTCCAGGCTCCTCCTCGATGCAGGCGGGTTCGGCCTGTCCTCGAAATACGACTCCAGGTCTTCCCAGGTCACCGTCTCCAGATCCGCCTCGCCCCGCTCGTAGTAATGCCGGAACAGGGTCTTCAGGTCGCGCCGCCCCGCCTGGGCGAAATCGGCCATCAGGTTCGTCCGGATGACATAATCTCCGGCGGTCTCCATGAGGAGTTCCAGGAGAAACGCCTCGATTCCCTCCCGGAAGTCGATGCGGTCGTGCCAGACGTTCCACAACCCCAGGATCTCGTTGACCACGTAAGGCTCGCCATGAACCACGTTGGCACGGATGTGATCCCTCAGGCGCCCGATGGCAGCCGGACCGAGGCGGGCATAACACTCGGGCAGGGCCTCGGCAATCCAGTCGATCTGCCGGTCCGCCGCAAACCCGGAGGCCTCCAGGAGGGCATCGATGGACCGCAGGTCCGCCAGGATGCCCAGGAGATGAACAGCGTGGATTACGCCCCATCCCCGGCCGTCCTCCCAGTTGTAGTTCTCCTCGTGGAAAAGAACCTCGCACAGGAGCGGAAGCATCGCTTCCTTCCTCCGTTTCACCTCGTTCAGAAAATCAGTCCCCAGCCGGTCTTCTCCGGAGAAGATCTGCATGGCCAGCCGGCCGTCGTCCATGTCCTTGTACGCCATTTCCAACCTTTCGGAATCGCGCAAAAATTCGGACCTCCAGGGGGAGTCCGCAGGGGCATTATAAAGAGATCTTTTGGTTTTGCAACCGGCCTGTGGCCTTTTCCCGGAGAAAAAGCATACGCTCCGGCGGTGCCTGCCTCCGCGCCGGGGAAACCGGGGGACCAGGCCGGCGGTTCTCTGCAAGACGGCACCGCACACGGACCGAGTACGGTCCCGGGAGCCCCAGCGGACGGATTTGCACGGTCCTTCTTGACAGGGGCCTTCGCCTGGCCGATCATTCTCCGCGCAATCCTGGAC
>LUYO01000077.1:0-19865 GCA_001603295.1 Rhodobacterales bacterium Alpha_02 | reverse complement strand
GAATATACAGTATCAAAGAGATTCAGCCGATGCGACTTTGGTCGCAACCCTGGGCAGCGCCGGCCGCCGGAACGACAAGGGGCCGTCGCGCAGGCGACGGCCCCCGAGGCAGATGCGACTGTCGTCGCGGGTCAGATGAACAGCGTCGTCGCCGACTGCTGCGAGGCACCGAGGAAGGTGGCGACGCCGCCGATCTCGACGCCGTCGATCAGCTCCTCGCGGCGGATGCCCATGACGTCCATCGACATCTGGCAGGCGACCAGCGTCGCCCCGCCCTCGACCAGCGAGGCCAAGAGGCCGGCCGGCGTCTCGACGTTCTTGTCGCCCATCACCTTGCGCATCAGCCGGCCGCCGACGCCGGCGAAGTTCATGTTGGAGAGACGGTTGAGCCGGCCAGCCCCCTTCGGCAGCATCAGGCCGAAGGCAGCATCGATCAGCGGCTTCCTCGGGCTCGGCGCATCGGGCTTCCGCAGCACGTTGAGGCCCCAGAAGGTGAAAAACAGCGTCACCTTGGAGCCCATGGCCAGGGCGCCGTTGGCGATGATCAGCGAGGCCATCACCTTGTCGAGGTCGCCGGAGAACACCACCAGCGTTGCGCCGTCGCGGACCGGCGCGACGGCCGTACCCTCGGCCGGCACGACGGCGAGCGCCGCCTTACGGACGCGGGCGGTGATCACCCCCATCTCGGTGGCGATACCGAGCAGTTCGTTGCCGGTCTTGTCGGCCCAGGCGCGGATGTCGCGGCCGAAGGCCGGATCGGATGCCTTGACCTCCAGGAGTTCGCCCACTTCCATCGCCTCGACGGCACGGAAGGTCTTGAGGATCGGGCCGGGGCATTGCAGACCGGTGGCGTCGAGCATCTGCACGCCGCCGGCCATGCCGACGCGGCAGTTGCCCAACTGCCCTTCGATCTCCGCCGGATCGCGGCGGCGGATGTCCTCGTAGTCGAACAGATCGGGGCTCGCCTGCTTCTCGGTGGCCCAGGCATAGGTCTTGAAGCCGCCGGTCAGGTTGCGAACGTCCTTGAAGCCTGCCTGCTTCAGCACGCGATAGGCAAGATAGCCGCGCAGGCCGACTTGGCAGAAGAGGATAAGCGGCTTCTCCGGATCGAGTTCGCCGAGCCGCTCGCGCAGATAGTCGAGTTCGATGTTGCGGGCACCCGGCAGCGTACGCAGCGCGAACTCCTCCGGCGTGCGCACGTCGACGAGCTGGACGGAGGCGGGATCGGTCTTCAGGAGGTCGCGCAACTCGCGCCAGCCGATGATCTCGTGGCTGCCGTTCAGCACGTTCTCGGCGACGTAGCCGGCGACGTTGACCGGATCCTTGGCCGAGCCGAACGGCGGCGCATAGGCCAGTTCCAGCTCGGTGAGGTCGGTCACCTTGAGGCCGGCGCGGATCGCCGTGGCGATGACGTCGATGCGCTTGTCGGCGCCGTCGATGCCGACGGCCTGGGCACCGAGGATGGTGCCGTCGAGGCCGTAGACCAGCTTCAGGCTGATCTGCTGGCTGCCCGGATAATAGGAAGCGTGCGAGCCGGAATGGGTGATGGTCGCCCGATAGGGGATATCGAGCGCCTTCACCGCCGTCTCGTTGAGGCCGGTGCAGGCGGCGGCGAGGTCGAACACCTTCAGGATGGCGGTGCCGAGTGTGCCGCCATAGCTCTGCAGCGGGGCGCCCTCGGCGGCCAGCATGTTGTCGGCGACGATGCGCGCCTGTCGGTTGGCCGGGCCGGCCAGCGGGATCAGCGCCTGCTTGCCGGACACCTTGTTGACCACCTCGATGGCGTCGCCCACCGCGAAGACGGCGGGGTCTGAGGTCTGAAGATGCTCGTCGACCTTGATGCCGCCAGTGACGCCGAGATCGAGGCCGGCGTCGCGGGCGAGCTTCACTTCGGGTCGCACGCCGATAGCCAGCACGACGATGTCGGCCTGAATGCGCTTGCCGGAGGCGAGAAAGACGATGGTGTGGTCGGGCCGGTCCTCGAAATGCTCGACCTTGTCGTCGAGATAGAGTTCGACCGACCGGTCGCGCATATGGGCATGGACGATGGCGGCCATCTCGTCGTCGAACGGCGCCAGCACGTGCGGCGCGCCCTCGACCACCGTGGTGAACAGCCCGCGCTCGTGAAAGTTCTCGGCGACCTCGAGGCCGATGTAGCCGCCGCCGATCACCACCGCGCGGCGCGGCTTGCTCTCGGAGAGCGAGGTCATGATGCGGTCGAGGTCGGGGATGTTGCGCAGCGTGAAGATGCGCGGCGAACCGATGCCGGGAATCGGCGGCTTCAACACTTCGGCGCCGGGCGACAGCAGCAGGCGATCGAAGGACTCGACCGTCTCCTCGCCGCTGTCGAGATTGCGCAGCGTCACGGTGCGGGCGGCGCGATCGACGGACAGCGCCTCGGTCCGCGAGCGGACGTCGATGGCGTAGCGCGCCTCGAACATCTCCTCGGAGGTGACCAGCAGCTTGTCGCGGTCGGCAATGGCGCCGGAGATATGGTAGGGCAGTCCGCAGTTGGCGAAGCTGATGTAGGGCCCGCGCTCGACGAGGATGATCTCCGCACGCTCGTTCAGGCGGCGCAAACGCGCCGCCGCCGTTGCGCCGCCCGCGACGCCACCGATGATAATGATCTTCATGTCCGACTCCGTTGACTGGAAGAAACGTATATACGCATCTTCTAAGATAATGAAGCCGTAGGAAGACGGATGAGGTGGCCTACCTGAAAAATACCCTAGGAAGGCGGCCGGATTGGCCGGTTCGGACGAGGACGAACTGCCCGCCTCTTTCGGCCTGTCACCGTCGATCCGGCCGACAGCCATTCACGACCGTTGCCGTTTCGGGTATCAGTGCATTACCGACTGCCGGTCGGGTCCATATCGGCGCATATTATGGGTGCATTCCCAAAACGGAGAGAGGATGGCGAGACCGCAGAAGCCCCGTGTTGTTTCGGACGACGTGCCCGCGAGCTACTTCAAGCCGCAAGGCATTCCGCTCGTCACCCTGCGCGAGGTGGTGCTGACCCGCGACGGCTGCGAGGCGATGCGCCTCGTCGATGCCGAGGGTTGCGACCAGCAGGAGGCGGCGCGGCGCATGGGCGTCTCGCGGTCGACGCTGTCGCGGATTCTCGCCGAAGCCCGCCGGACGACGGCGACGGCGATCAGCCGCGGCCTGGCGTTGCGTGTCGAAGGCGGGACGATCACCCGGCCACGCGGCGCCGACTGCGGCCATCGGCCGGCCGGCCTCCACACGGGCGATTCTTCCGAAGGGGATGCCTCGATAGTCGACAACAAAGGACCAGATCGACCATGACCACCCTGTTTGCCGTTCCCTCCGAGGCGCCCGGCGGCCTCGACGCCGACATTGCCATGCACTTCGGCCATTGCGACGCCTTCTCTCTGTTCCGCATAGAGAATGGCCGCGTCACCGGAGCGGCGGTGATGCCGGCCGGCGAGCATGACAGCTGTCTCGTTCCGGTCGAGCGGCTGGCCCGGCAAGGCGTGACGGCGATCGCCGCCTACGGCATGGGCGCGCGGCCGCTGCACGGTTTCCTCGCCTCGGGCATCCAGCCCTATCATGCCGGCGAGGCGCGCAAGGTCAGCGAGGTGGTCGAGGCCTTTCTGAAGGGCGGACTGGCCGCCTTCTCCAGCGATCATACCTGCGCCCACCACGCCGAGGACGCGGAAGGCTGCGGCCACCACGACCACTGAGGCACGTTCAGCCGTCGTCGCGCAGGAACATCACGGCAAAGCCCATCTGCACGCTGGAAAAGGTCAGCCCCACCGAAAAGGTGAGGATGGCCAGCGCCAGCGCCGCCGATGACGAGGCGAAGATCAGCGTGGCGATGCCGCCGACGTCGAAGGCGAGCAGCAGACCGACGAACAGCAGCGCCACGCCGAAGCCGATGGCGGCGTGGCGAATCAGAAAGCGCACGAGAAGCGGCAGGCTGGAGATGGTCATTGCGGCGTCCTCCTCCGGCAATATGGCCGGACCGGCGATCGGCGAGCCTGACGCATCGCCGGCCGAATCCCCATAAACATGAAAAATAGTCTCATGTTCCAGTCCGGCGTGATCACGTTTCGCCGGAAGTTTCCTCGGAGCGGAAGCGCGAGCGCTCGAACAGCGGCACCACCACCAGCGCCATCATGAACGGAATGATCAGGTAGAACAGCCTGAACACCAGCAGGGCGGCGATGACGTCGGCGTCGCCCATGTCCGGCAGTCCCATGACGAACACCAGTTCCAGCACGCCGAGGCCGCCCGGCACATGCGAGATCAGCGCCGCCGAGAATGAGGCGAGGAAAATGCCGAGCACCACGAAATAGCCGGGGTTGCCCGCCTCCGGCAGCGCGAAATAGATGATGCCGGCCGCTCCCAGCAATTCGCAGGTACCGACGGCGAGCTGAGACAGCGTCACGTGCAGCGACGGATAGACGATGGTGAAGCGGCCGATATGCCACGGCTTCAGCCGCATGACGCTGCCGAGCACGTAGAAGGCCACCAGAACAAGCAGGAAGATGCCGGTGGCCCGCGACGCCGCGATCGGCAGGAGATCGCCGAAGCGCAGGACGATGTCGGGATCGAGCACCAGCACGATGCCAATCAGCGTCACCGTGCCCAGCGCGAAGGTGAAGGAGCAAAAGGCTATCAGGAAGCCGATTTCAGCCGGCGACAGCCCCTTGGTGGAATAGGCGCGGTAGCGGACCACGCCGCCCGACACCACGGAGGCGCCGATATTGTGCGACAGCGCATAGGTGGTGAACGAACAGATGGTGATGAACAGCCAGTCGATTCGCTTGCCGAGATGCAAGAGCGCCACCCGGTCGTAACCGGCGAGCGCCGCATAGGCGATCAGCGTGGACGCGGCACAAAGGAACCAGTGCAGCGGCGGGATCGCGGTGAGGCTGTCCCCCACCTTCTCCAGGGAAAGACCGTGCAGTTCGCGGAGAAGAAGCCATACGGAAAGCGCGACCGTCGCCGTCGCCACCACCGGCCAGAAATAACGCTTCAGCTTCATTCGTTCCGGCCGCTCGCTGGCACCTCGTCGACGGGGGGCCCGCGGGCCCGGCGAAGCCTGCAGTTTACGGGCGGCGACCGGGCTGGATCAATGCTCAAGAAGGGCCTTCGCAGAAACGCATTGCTTCCATGACGGTTCCTCAACCGAAGGAGACGGTTGGGACGGCGGCGCGCCGGCACTTCCGAAGGTCAAACGCCAATTCCGCAGGCCAGAACGTGGCGACCGGCATGGCATTTGCCGGCTGGCGCCGACGCTCGTCGGCCGTCGCGATTGTTCATCCAAAAACTTGAGTTTGCGATGGAGCAAAGAAGGCCGTAAAGCTTTGCGAAAGACTGCAAGTCATTTGCAACCGGAGCGGAGGACGCGGCGTGGGCCGGTGGGCGCGGATGGCGAGGAGCACGATGGCGCTGGCGGCCGCGATGGCGTTGGCGTTGCAGCTCATGCTGCCGATGCCGCGGCCGGCCGCCGCACCGACCGCCGACGTCACCCTTTGCCATTCGGAGCCCGCCGGCCATCAGCCGGCGGAGAAGCACGGCGCGCCCTCCGGCCAGGCAGGCTGCGACTGGTGCGTGCTGTGCGGCAAGCTCGGCACGGCGGTCGGACCGCTCGACCGGATAGCCGGCCTGCCGCAGCGGATCGCCGCGCCGGTGGCGGTGGTCGTCGCCGTCTTCGTGCTCCATCATGGTATCACCACCCCACGGACGGGCCCCGTCGGGGCGCGGGCGCCGCCGGAGATCGCGTGATCGGACCATTCCCATCATTCGATCCCCAAGGACCCACATCATGACCAAGACCACACTGGCCGCTCTCGGAGCCGCCGCGCTCATGCTTGCCTCCCCCGCCCTCGCCCACGTCACGCTGGAGACGCCGCAGGCGACCGCCAAGTCCACCTACAAGGCCGTGCTGCGCGTGCCGCACGGCTGCGCCGGCGCCGCGACGCTGAAGGTGCGGGTGCAGATCCCCGAGGGCTTCATCGGCGTGAAGCCGATGCCCAAGGCGGGCTGGACGCTCGACATCGTCAAGGGCAAGTACGACGGTAGCTACGAGTTGCACGGTGCCACGGTCACCGAAGGCGTCAAGGAGCTGTCCTGGACCGGCAACCTGCCCGATGACTATTATGACGAGTTCATCTTCCGCGGCACGCTGACCAACGCCTTCGCCGCCGGCAGCACGGTGTATTTCCCGGTGGTGCAGCAGTGCGAGGGCGACAAGACCGAACGCTGGATCGAAATCCCGGCCGATGGCAAGACCGCCGACGACTACGAGTCGCCGGCGCCCGGCGTCATGATCGTCGCGCCCGCCAAGTGAGAAACCGGCGGCGCGGGAAACCGCGCCGTCCCCTTTCAGGGAGGGTCCGATGCTGCGCCTCCTCGCAAGACTCGTCCTGGCGGCAATCGGTGGCGCGATGCTCGTCACCGCCGTTTTCGCCCACGCCACGCTTCTCGACAGCGACCCCACCGAAGGCAGCGTGGCTGCCCGGCCGCCCGGCGAAGTGCGGCTGTCGTTCAACGAGCCGGTCACGCCGCTGGCGGTCAAGCTGTTCGCGCCCGATGGCCGGGACACCGAGGTGACGGCGACGGCGCGCGACAACGACGTGTTGGTGACCCTGCCGGCCGATGCCGGCGCGGGTACCTATGCCTTGAGCTGGCGCGTCGCCTCGGCCGACGGCCACCCGATCGGCGGCACGATGACCTTCTCCATCGGCCACACCAGCAGCCGCGCAGCCATCGCGCCCGAGGCGTCGGCCATCGCGCCGCTGCTCTGGCTCGCCCGGATCGGCGTCTACATCGGCTGGATCGGCGGCGTCGGCGGCGCCTTCTTTCTGATAGTCGTTGCCGGGGGACAGCGCCCGGCCGTGGCCGACCGCGCCGTGCTCGGCCTGATCGGCGTCAGCGCCGTCGCCTCGGTGCTGTCCTTCGGCCTGCAAGGGCTCGACGAGTTCGGCAAGGGTCTCGGCGACCTCGGCAGCGCCGCCGTCTGGCTGGCCGGCCTGAAATCCGGCTATGGGGCGACGCTGGTCACCGGTGCCGTGGCTCTCGCCCTTGCCGCCGTGGCACTCCGTCTTCCCGCCAGCCGGCTGGCAGCGGGGACCGCGTCGCTGGCGCTTCTCACGGTGGCGGCGGCGCTGACGCTGAGCGGCCACGCCAGCACCGCCGCGCCGGCCTGGGCGGCTCGCCCTGCCCTCGCCCTGCACGGCGCCGCGGCGGTGTTGTGGGGCGGCTCGCTGTTGCCGCTGCTGATCCTGGTATCGACGCGCCAGCCGCAGGCGGGCCAGATCGCGCAACGGCTGTCCGGCCTGCTGTTGCCGACCGTGGCGCTGCTGGTGCTGTCGGGCCTGACGTTGGCCTTCCTGCAAGGGGTGACCGTCGCGTCGCTGACCGGCACGGCCTACGGCCGCCTGCTCGGCGGCAAGCTGCTGCTGGTGCTCGCCATGCTCGGCATCGGCGCTCTCAATCGTCGCATCCTCGTGCCGAAGGCCGCGACGGGCGCCGGCGTTGCCCTCGGCCGGGTGCTGATGGTGGACGTCTGCCTGCTGCTGGCGGTGCTCGCCGTCGTTGCCGGCTGGCGCTTCACGCCGCCGCCGCGCAGCCTTGCCGCTGCCGCCGCAGCAGCGGTAAGCCACCGCCATGCCACGATGCTGCACATCCAGACCGCCCGCGGCATGGCGATGGTCGAGTTCAGCGGCCACGACGGCCTCGACATCTGGCTGACCGGCGCCGACGGCCGGGTACTGACGGCACGCGAAGTGCGCCTCAGCCTCGCCAATCCGGCCGCCGGGCTCGAGCCCATGCGGCGGCAGGCGACGCCCGCGTCGCTCGGGCGTTGGCACGTCGACGGGCTGACCTTCCCGTTCGGCGGCGCTTGGGATCTGCGCCTCGACGTGCTGATCAGCGACTTCGACAGCCTGTCCTTCGAGGGCAAGCTGGCGGTGCCGTAACCGAGCCTAGCGCACGGTGGCGATGCCGGCCAGGATGAGGTCGATGCCGGCGAGGAATTGTTCGCGGTCGTCGTGCTCGCGCAGTTGCGCCGCCACCTGATGCACGAACGGGAACTCGGGCGGGTCGAGCTGCGTCCAGCGGGCGACGATGCTCGCCAGGAAGGCCGACCGGTCCAGCTCGCGCGGAGAGGCGCGAGCGTTGGCGGCGTTCTGGCCGGCGATGCCGAGAATGTAGCTGACGATCGCCGATACGGCCGCGAACCGTGCCCGTTCCGGAACGCCGAACGCCTTGAACTGTCGGCCGCCGCTCTCGAACAGCCACGGCTTCGCCGATCTCCAGGTCTCGTTGGATAGCTGCGCCCCTACCCAGGGATGGGCGTCGATCGTATCGAACACGCCGAGGGCAATTGCCCGTATCGCCTCTGCCGGCTCGATGCTGCCGGTCACGTCGGCCAGAACGCAGCCGACGACATGATCGGTGGACGACAACGAAGCCGACGCCATCGCGCTGCTCCTCTGGCCATTGAGACCAAGGGAGGCGTGCGATAGCCGAATGGACACCGAGCCTCGTGGAGGCGCGATTGGCTGAGGCGGCTTTCGTCCTGAAGCGCCTGCCGGAGGTGAAGGCCCAAGGATACTTCAACTCTTGGCCGAAAATCTTCTACGAGTTCAGCGACCTCGTCGGCCAAGCACCAAGGCCGATGCGCGTCCTTCCTTCGCCCGCTGCCATCAGCCGGATGGAAGAGACGTTGACCTGGACCGTGGGTCTCGCCCCCCATCAATGGCAAGATCATCTGGCTGCGCGCCTGCGGTGGGCGATGGAAGACCATTTTCTGAAGGGTCGGGCTTCAGCGCTCAGCTGCCTACGAACAGCGGCAGAACTCGGAACGGCCGGGCGTAGCGACAAAGCTCGATACGCCGGATCTGACAATCCGTCGTTTTGCCAATGATCTCTACCTATGGTTTTTGTCACGATACATGCAAATTTACGCAAGTTATTAACCTTTCTCATTGAGAAAAATACCCTCAGGTGATGCAGGGACGGATTGTTCACGCACACCGGGCGCCTGACAAGGTGCCGAGATATATGGAAATCGCCGACGAACCTCTTGCGGGTTGTCTGGTGTTTCACGGAGTTGTTCGATGGCCAAATATCCAGACGATGAACTGGAGAGAAAGATCATAAGGCTCTTCGGTGATGATCAATCGATTGTCAACGCACGCCACACAATGAAATATATCGACGGGATGCTTTTAGACGACTTGAACAGAATACTGAATGCAATGGATACCATTAGCGATATAACGGAGATTCACTCTCTAAAGATACCTCTGCGAAGTATAATTGACGCTGTCACCTCAACCGAACCATGGACCCAGGCAGGTCTCGACGCGCGCGATGCCGCGCAATCGCTTGCCAATGAGATATGCACGCGGGCAAGGGCCTACTGCGACCCCAAATTGAAATCCCGCGAGTGCTGAGGGCATGCAGCGTCGCAATCCAGATCAGAGTCTGCAACCGGGGGCTTAAATGGAATCCGGATACATAGTATTTCACGATCTGAAGTCGCTGGTGGAGTTCATGAGCGACTCCCGCATGTCCTCGTACGGGAACATGAACCTCGTTGTCATCGACGCTCTGTATTGTTCATTGCCGCGCGCCATGCGGAATTTGATCGACGACAATGCCCCGCCCTTCGTCGTTGTCGAGACCGAGATCGGCCTCAACGATCGCGGCCTTCTGGAGATCGGCAGATTGCCGCCCCGCAACAGCAGTCTGATTGCGATGAAAGAGTTTCTTGCCTCCCGTCTGTTCCAGAAGCTGCTCATGGAAAGGAAGCCGACCTTCCTTGTCTCGGCAGGCGCGGTCCACCTCGCCCAACGCTCCACACACCTCGTCGTTGTCACGCCGGACGGCCTTCGGTCTCACCTCATGGGCGCCATGGCCTCATGACGATCGCCTCTTGCGAAGCTGGTTGACCCTCCGTCCGCTCGGACACGCGGCCGACCTGCCGACGCTGTTCGAAAGCCATCGGTCGCTGCCGGTACTGGACGTCTGGCGGCAAGCTGCGCATTGTCGAGGCGACGTCGAACGAAGGGCCGCAAGCTCGGTCCGGACCGGCGAACGCCTGTGGGATCGGAGGCCATGACCATGGAAGCGATGACGATCGAGGATGCCGGGATCGCTGACGCCGCCGAAATCCTGGCACTTCAGAAGCTCGCCTACCAGGCCGAGGCCGAGCTTTACGGCGACGATGCCATCCCGCCGCTCACCCAGACGCTCGCCGGGCTGGAGGCGGAGTTCGCCGACGCGCGCGTCCTGAAGGCGATGGCCGATAGCTGCATCGTCGGCTCGGTGCGCGGCCGCGTGGAGGACGGCGTCTGCCGCGTTGGACGGCTGATGGTGCATCCGGATCTGCAAGGCGGGGGCATCGGCTCACGCCTGCTGCGGAGCCTGGAAGCGCTTTTCCCGGCCGGCAGCCGCTTCGAGCTGTTCACCGGCCACAAGAGCGCCGGCAACCTGCGCCTTTATGAACGCCTGGGTTACCGCGAAAGGCGCCGCGCCGCGGTGCATCCGGGGCTGACGCTGGTCTTCCTCGACAAGGGCGATCGGCCGATCGCCTGAGCCCACGCCGACATGCCGATTGCGGCGCCGCCGTCGCCATGCCATTAGAGCCGCGCCCTCTCCTTCCGGAACACCGCCGTGACCGATATCGCCGACGATCTTCTCACCGTACGAGACTTCCTGCGCTACGCCATCAGCCGCTACGGCGCCGCCGACATCGGCATCGGCCACGGCACCAGCGAGGCGCTCGACGACGCCGTCTTCCTGATCCTGGAAACGCTGCACCTGCCGATCGACGACATCAATCCCTGGCTCGACGCCCGCCTGACGCGCGCCGAGCGGCAGTTGCTGATCGAGCGCATCGGCCGCCGCGTCGACGAGAAGCTGCCGACGCCCTACGTGGTCGGCACGGCCTATATCCAGGGCGTGCCCTTCGTGGTCGATCGGCGCGTCATCGTGCCGCGCTCCTTCATCGGCGAGCTGCTGTTCTCGGAAGTCTTCTCTGGCGAGGGCGCGGCCTCGCTGATCCGCGACCGCTACGACGTGCTGTCGGTCGCCGACATCTGCACCGGCTCCGGCTGCCTCGCCATCCTGGCGGCCATGGTGTTCCCCAACGCCGCCGTCGACGCCGTCGACCTCTCCGAGGACGCCCTCGATGTCGCGGCGATCAACGTCGACCGCCTGGGCGACGGCCGTGTCGGCCTCCATCACGGCGACCTGTTCGCCCCGCTCGAAGGCCGCCGCTACGATCTGATCATCTCCAACCCGCCCTATGTCGACGACGAGGCCATGGCCGCCCTGCCCGACGAATACCGGCAGGAGCCGGAGCTGGCACTTGCCGGCGGCATCGACGGCCTCGACCTCGTCCGCCGCATCATCGAGGCGGCGCCGGACCATCTCAATCCTGGCGGCGGCCTGCTCTGCGAGATCGGCAGCAACCGGGAAATTCTGGAGATGAACTATCCGGATTTACCCTTCTTCTGGCTCGACACGGCCGAATCCGAGGGCGAGGTGTTCTGGTTGCCGGCCGCCGCCCTTGGCGTCACCGACGACGGCTAGACCTGCATCAAGCGCATGGCTCAGCGTCAAAACCACCTGAGCCATGCAATTTCTGCTTGAACTTTTGTCGTTTAGAGGTGGTTTTTCGCTGCCTGTGGTGCCGTGGGCCTAGACAGGCGCACCGGTGCTCGCCAGTGTCCGCCCGAAAGGTCGACGCCGCGCCTTTTAAGTTTTGCCGGGCTTTAACTGGCGACGGTACTTGGCGTTACGGCGTAGCCGGAAGGTTTTGGTCACCACCTCGTAACCTTCATCGGCGAAAATGAATCGAAACCGCAGGGATCACCGATGAACGACACTTCCAGGATTGATGAGGTCGCCGGCTCCGCCGGGACCGCGCCCGCCCTCACGGCCGAAGCCTTCAGGGACGCCATTCGTGCCAAGCTGAGATACGCCGTCGGCAAGGATCCGTCCCGGGCGACGGCCAAGGACTGGAGCATGGCCCTTTCCCTTGCCGTGCGTGACAAGGTGGTGGAGCGCTGGTTCGACTCCACCAGGGCCTCGCACGCCGGCCAGAAGAAGCACGTCTACTACCTCTCCATGGAATTCCTGATCGGCCGTCTGCTCAACGACGCCGTCTGCAATCTTGGCATCGAGGTGCAGGTGCGCGCCGCCTGCGCCGAGCTTGGCATCGACTACCAGGCCCAACTGGAGCAGGAGAGCGACGCCGCCCTCGGCAACGGCGGCCTCGGCCGCCTCGCCGCCTGCTTCCTCGATTCCATGTCGACGCTGGGTATCCCCGCCCACGGCTACGGCATCCGCTACGACCACGGCTTGTTCCGCCAGCGCTTTCATGATGGCTGGCAGGTGGAGGAGCCGGAGGACTGGCTGGTGTCCGGCCGCGCCTGGGAGTTCGAGCGGGCCGAGATGGCCTATCTCGTCAAGTTCGGCGGCCAGATCTCCTTCGACGGTCATGGCGCCACCTACTGGCGCGCCGACGAGACGGTGAAGGCCGTCGCCTACGACACGCCGATCGCCGGCTGGAAGGGACGCCACGTCAATACGCTACGCCTCTGGGCGTCGCGCCCCGTCGAGGTGCTCGACCTCGGCCGCTTCAACCACGGCGACTACATGTCGGCCGCCGAGAAGACCATCCGCGCCGAGACCATCTCCCGCGTGCTCTATCCCGACGACACCACGGCCGAGGGCAAGGAGCTGCGCCTGAAGCAGGAGTATTTCTTCACCTCCGCTTCGCTGCAGGACATCCTTCGTCGTTTCCTCGAAGACAACGATGACATCCGCAAGCTGCCCGAGCAGGTGGCGATCCAGATGAACGACACGCATCCGTCGATCGCTGTCGCCGAGCTGATGCGCATCCTTGCCGACGACTACCGGCTGACCTTCCCGGAAGCCTTCGACATCACCCGCCAGTGCCTCAGCTACACCAACCACACGCTGATGCCCGAGGCGCTGGAGCGCTGGAACACCAACCTGTTCCGCAAGGTGCTGCCGCGCCACATGCAGATCATCGAGTGGATCGACTACCATCACCTCGCCGAGGTGCAGGGCCGCAACCTGCCGGTGTCGCTCGATGCCATCCGCATCATCGAGTGGGGCAGCGAGATCAAGATGGGCAGCCTCGCCTTCATCGGCTCGCGCCGGGTGAACGGCGTGTCGGCGCTGCACACCGAGCTGATGAAGCAGACGGTGTTCAAGGACTACCACCTGCTCTACCCCGACCGCATCGTCAACGAGACCAACGGCATCACGCCGCGCCGCTGGCTCTACGAGTGCAACCCCGGCCTGCGCGCGCTGCTGCTGGAGACGATCGGCGACGGCTGGATCGACAACCTCGAGAAGATCGAGGAAGCGGCCAAGTTCGCCACCGACGCCAGCTTCCAGGAGAAGTTCGCCGCCGCCAAGCGCGCCAACAAGGTGCGGCTCGCCGCCGAGATCGAGCGGCGCATCGGCCTCAGGGTCGATCCGTCGGCGCTGTTCGACGTGCAGATCAAGCGCATGCACGAGTACAAGCGCCAGCTCCTCAACGTGCTGGAGACGATCGCCCTCTATCAGGCCATCCGTCGTGGCCCTGGCGCCGAATGGACGCCGCGCGTCAAGATCTTCGGCGGCAAGGCGGCCCCCGGCTACCAGATCGCCAAGCGCATCATCAAGCTGGCCAACGACGTCGCCCGCGTCGTCAACAACGATCCGATCATCGGCGACCGGCTGAAGGTGGCGGTGCTGCCGAACTACAACGTGTCGCTGGCCGAGGTGATCATCCCGGCCGCCGACCTCAGCGAGCAGATCTCGACGGCCGGCATGGAAGCCTCCGGCACCGGCAACATGAAGCTGGCGCTCAACGGTGCGCTGACCATCGGCACGCTCGACGGCGCCAACGTCGAGATCGCCGAGCGCGTCGGTCCGGACAACATCTACATCTTCGGCCTGACCGCCGAGGACGTCGCCGGCCTGCGCCAGCGCGGCTACAACCCCAACGCCACCATCGACAGCGACCCGACGCTGAAGGGCGCCATCGACGCCATGGTCAACGGCACCTTCTCGCCGGACGACCACGGCCGCTTCAACGAGGTGGCCGACCGCCTCTGGCACACCGACTGGTTCCTGGTGACGGCCGACTTCCAGTCCTACTTCCAGACCCAGCGCACCGTCGACGTCGACTACCGCGACCGGGCGCGCTGGACCGAGCGGTCGATCCTCAACACCACCAAGGTCGGCTGGTTCTCCTCCGACCGCACCATCCGCGGCTACTCGAAGGACGTCTGGGGCGTCGAGCCGAGCTTCTGACGCTGGCTTCCAACACGCGTTCCCGTGCCTCAGGGCACGGGACAATCCTTGCAGCGATATTATCCGGTGCGGAGTTGAGGTTCGTGTTCTTCGCGGACGCGGGGATGAACTCTCCTTGAAGAGTTCGAGCCGCTGCATCAGCTTGCTTCCCCGCCGGCGCGGGGGATGAACCTGTCGTATTGGCGAGACGCGTGGAGCGGTTCTTGATCTCTCTGTCTGCACGGGGATGAACCCGGTCACACGCTCTTGAGGCAGTCGGTGCCGATGATTTCCCCGCCTGCGCGGGGATGAAACCCTTTAGATTGAACGGCAAGACGACACATCTCCGATCTCCCCGCCCGTGCGGAGATGAACCAGTGATCAAGCTCGGCCCCGATATCACGCGCGAGTGTTCCCCGCAGGCACGGGAATTCACGGGGGGCGTCCGAGCAAGTCCCAAAATGCAGAACGGGCGGCAGGCCTTTCAGCCTTGCCGCCCGTCCCGTTTTCCGCCCCGAGCAGCGGAAGGAAATCAGTGGTCGCAGGCGTGGCGCTCCAGGGCGGCCAGCGCCGCGGCGCCCTGGCGGGCCAGCTCCGGATCGTAGGCCGAGCGGGTGATGCGGACGCGGAAGGCGTCGGAGGTGCGCGGCAGCGGCTCCCAGCTGTAATAGCCCGAGGCGACGTCCTCGAAGTGGCCGCGCAGACCGACCGGTTCGTGGTCGTTGATGACGATCAGCGACTCGCCGTCGGCGAGCTTGGCGAAGTTGCCGAAGATGATGGCGCGACGGTTGACGCAGGGCATCCCACGCACATCGAGTTCGAGGTCCTGGGCGAGTCCGGTGTCGGTCATGCTGTTGTCTCCGCTTCGTCTTCGAACGGACCATAGGATGGCTGGCAGCCGGCTTCTTTGCGCCGGCGCAAACCGGAGAAAAAATCTCTCCTATCCTTCGAGCGATGCGAGGCGTGTTGACCTCCATCGGTGAGGCTCCTACCACTTGGAGTCTACACGCGCGTGGGGCGGGCCGGTGCCCATCCCCTCGCCTCCCCGCCCCGAAGCGCTGCCCGTCTAGGGCGATCCTTGCTTCCGAACAAGCGATGGTGCGATGCAGCCTGTATTCGACGGACACAACGACGTTCTGATGCGCCTCTGGGAAACGGCCATGAAAGGCGGCGATCCGGTCGCCGAGTTCCGCGACGGCATCGCCACCGGCCACATCGACGGCCCGCGCGCCCGCGCCGGCGGCCTCGTCGGCGGCCTCTGCGCCATCTTCGTGCCGTCGCCGCAAGGCCCTCGCCCGAGCTTCGAAGGGGGCTCCTATGCCTCACCGCTCGCCGCGCCGGTCGACCAGCCGGCGGCGCTGGCCGCCGCCGTCGCCATGGCCGGCATCGCCCGCCGGCTCGACCGGGAGGGCGTCTGGCGCCTCTGCACCTCGACGGCGGCGATCCGGCAGGCCATCGACGCCGGCGTCTTCGCCGCCGTGCTGCACATGGAAGGCTGCGAGGCCCTCGACGCCGACCTCTACGCGCTCGACGTCTTCCACGCCGCCGGCCTGCGCTCGCTGGGGCCGGTGTGGAGCCGCCCCAACATCTTCGGCCACGGCGTGCCCTTCGCCTATCCAAGCTCACCCGACACCGGCCCCGGCCTCAGCGAGGCCGGCCTGCGGCTGGTCAAGACCTGCAACCGGCTCGGCATTCTGATCGACCTGTCGCACATCACCGAGAAGGGCTTCTGGGACGTCGCCGAAACCTCGGAGATGCCACTGGTCGCCACTCATTCCAACGTCCATGCCATCACGCCGGTGTCGCGCAACCTCACAGACCGCCAACTCGCGGCGATCCGGGCGTCGGGCGGCATGGTCGGTCTCAACTACGCCGCCTCTTTCCTGAGGCCAGACGGCCACGACAGCGCCGCGACGCCGCTCACCGACATGGTCCGCCACGTCGACCATCTGGTGAAGCACCTCGGCATCGACGGCGTCGGCCTCGGCTCGGACTACGACGGCGCCACCATTCCGGCCGAGATCGGCGACGCCGCCGGGCAGCAGGCGCTGGTGGGCGCGCTGCGACAGGCCGGCTACGGCGAGGCGGAGCTGGCCAGGCTCTGCCGCGACAACTGGCTGCGCGTGCTGGCGACGACCTGGCGGGAGTGAAGCGGCTCCCCTTCCCTGTCGACGACAAAACCCCGGTCGCCAGCGACCGGGGTTTTGTTCGTCCAGACGAAGACCGGCGCCCGCGAGCGCCGATTTCGCGAGAAGAAGGCCGGCGCCCGGAAGCGCCGGCCGGGGCCGTCAGCCGCGCTGGTTACCGGAGGAGACGATATCCATGTAGACGGCGGCCACCAGGATGATGCCCTTGACGATCTGCTGCCAGAAGGTGTCGATGCCGAGCATGGACATGCCGTTGTCGAGGCTGGCCATGATCACCGCGCCGACCAGGGCGCCAGACACCGAGCCGACGCCGCCGCGCATCGACGTGCCGCCGATGAAGCAGGAGGCGATGGCATCGAGTTCGTTGCCGAAGCCGGCCGACGGCGTTCCGGCGGCGAGGCGGGCGGTGGTGGTGAGGCCGGCGAAGGCGCACATCAAGCCCATCAGCGCGAACACCATCATCTTCACGTAGGCGACGTTGACGCCCGACAGCCGCGTCGCCTCCATGTTGGAGCCGACCGCGTAGATGTGGCGGCCGAAGGTGGTCTTGTTGCCGATGACGGTGAACACGGCGAGGATGATCAGCAGGATCAGCACCGGCACCGGAACGCCCTGGTAATCGTTGAGCGTCAGCACGAAGCCGAGGATGATGGCGCCGGCAAACAGCAGACGGCCGACCTCGGCCGGCATCGTCGACACGGCGAGGCTGTGCTTCTGGCGGTTGGCGCGGGTGCGGAAGGCGAGGAACACCAGCACCAGGAACAGCAGCACGCCGCCGATGTTGCCGAGCCATTCCGGCAGGTAGCCCTGACCGATGAACTTCAGGTCGGCATGCACCGGGGCGATGGTGATGCCGCCGGTGAGGCCGAGCACCATGCCACGGAAGGCCAGCTGGCCGCCCAGCGTCACGATGAACGAGGGAATGCCCAGATAGGCGGTAAGCCAGCCGACCATCACGCCGAAGAACAGGCCGAGGGCGATGACCAGCAGGATCGTCGCCCATAGCGGCCAGGAGTAGGTGACGTCGAGCACCGCGGCGATGCCGCCCAGAAGGCCGAGCAGCGAACCGACGGACAGGTCGATCTCGCCGGCGACGATGACGAACACCATTGCCGATGCCAGCATGCCGGTGATCGCCATCTGGCGGAGAAGATTGGAGAAGTTGCGCGGCGTCAGGAACTGCGAGCCGCCGAGGTCGGTATCATAGGTGAGATAGCCGAAGAACAGCCAGATGATCGCGATGACGATCAAAAGGGCGACGATCTTGTACTCGGACAGGAACTTCCTGACGTCTTTCTTGGTGAGGGTCATGGTCGTGCACCGGTGATCTTGAGCAGCCGCCCGGGAAGTTGCGGTCGTCCCGGAAAAAGCGGTTGCGGGAAAACGAAGGCTTGGAAAGAGCGGGAGCCGGCGGGCTCCCGCGCCAGGGGATGGAGCGTCAGGCGGCTTCGGTGACTGGCTGTCCGATGGCGGCGGCGAGAACCTTCTCCTGCGTGAGCCCTTCGTTGATGAAGTTGCCACGCAGCTTGCCCTCGCCCATCACCAGCACGCGATCGCTGATGCCGAGCACTTCCGGCATTTCCGACGAGATCATCAGCACCGCGACGCCCTGTTTGGCCAGTTCGAAGATCAGCTTGTAGATCTCGTACTTGGCGCCGACGTCGATGCCGCGCGTCGGCTCGTCGAGGATCAGCACCTGCGGCTCGGGCAGCAGCATCTTGGCGACCACCGCCTTCTGCTGGTTGCCGCCCGACAGCGAGGCGATCGGCAACAGCGGCTCGGCCGTCTTCACCTTCATGCGGATGATCTGGTTCTGGATCTCGGCCAGTTCGGCCTCGGACTGGATGAAGCCGCCGCTGGTGTAGCGCTTCAGCACCGACATGGTGATGTTGTAGCCCACGCCCATCAACGGAATGATGCCGTGGCGCTTGCGGTCTTCCGGCACCATGCAGATGCCGAGCTTGACGGCGTCGCGCGGCTCGCGAATGTGGATTTCCTTGCCGTCGAGGAACACCTTGCCCTCGTGGTCGCCGCGCCAGCAGCCGAACAGCTTGCAGGCAAGCTCCGTTCGCCCGGCGCCGACCAAGCCGGCGACGCCGAGGATCTCGCCCTTGCGGATCTCGAAGGAGACGTCGTCCACCACCTTGCGTTCGCGGTTGGTAACGTCCCAGCAGGAGATGTTCTTCGCCTCGAACACCACGTCGCCGATGTCGTGGGCCTCGCGCGGGAAGAGGTTCTTCATCTCGCGGCCGACCATCATGGTGATGATCTTGTTGGTGTCGAGTTCGGCCATCGGCTGCGTGCCGATGTGGGTGCCGTCGCGGATGACGGTGACGGTGTCGGCGATCTCCGACACCTCGTCGAGCTTGTGCGAGATGTAGACGCAGGCCATGCCGTTGGCCTTGAACTCCTTGACGAGGTCGAGCAGCGTCTGGGTCTCGGAGGTGGTCAGCGCCGAGGTCGGCTCGTCGAGGATCAGGAGCTTGGCGTTCTTGTTGAGCGCCTTGGCGATCTCGACCAGCTGCTGCTTGCCGCCCGAATAGTTGTAGACCGGCAGGGCGACGTTGATGTCACCCATCTTGAGGCGGGCCATCAGCTTCGCGGCCTCGGCGTTCATCAGGTCGTAGTCGATGAAGCCGGCCTTGGTCCGCGGCTCGGAGCCGAGGAAAATGTTCTCCGCCACCGTCAGGTGCGGCACCATCATCAGCTCCTGGTGGATGATGACGATGCCGGCTTCCTCGGTCTCGCGGATGTTGCGCGCCTTGAGTTCCTTGCCTTCCCAAATGATCTGGCCCGACCAGGTCCCGTAAGGGTAGACCGCCGACAGAACCTTCATCATTGTCGACTTGCCGGCACCGTTCTCGCCGCAAAGCCCCACGCACTCGCCCCGGCGAACCCGGAGATTGATTCCGTCGATCGCCTTGACGCCATTAAAGTCCTTGGTGATGTCGTGCATCTCCAAGAGGTAGTCTGACATGGACCGCACTCCCTTCGGGCGGCGCGGGCGGCCTCGGGCCGGCATCGCGCGCCATCCTTCTCCGATCAAGGCCGCTCGGGCCTGTCGCTTCCCAAAACCGGCGCTTGCTCGACGTTTGATCCGGCGCCGCCCCCGCGACCCTCCGGACCGGCGCGGCACCCTCCGGGAGCCACGACACGCCGCTGTCTTCCGCCATGAAGACCATCCGCCGGCCCCGGCCGGCAGTCGTCCGTCCGCCGCATCAGGCTTCGCCCGGCCGCGCCGGCTCCGGAGGAGCGCGGCTTGCCGGGAATCGGCGGAGCGACGGAAAACCGACGGATCGCCCGATCCGGCCGGCCGATACGGCGCCGGGGCGGGTAAGCCCGCCCCGGTCCATTGTCTAGAGGATCACTTGGCCTCGACCTGCTCCTTCGTGTAGAAGCCGTCCTCGACGACCTTCATCACGT
>LUYO01000076.1:0-3775 GCA_001603295.1 Rhodobacterales bacterium Alpha_02 | reverse complement strand
TTCGAGCGCATCGCCGGCCATTTTTATGGCATGAAGGTGGGGATTACGACTCATTACGCCCAGAGCTTCGATACGATCATCGACGACATCGCCGCGAAGCGACCCACCATCGTCCTGGCGGTACCCCGGGTCTGCGAGAAGATCTATGCCCGGATCCTGGCCCAAGTCAAGGAACAGCCCCCCTGGAAACAGAAGGTGTTCCAGTGGGCGACCCGGGTCGGCGGCTCGGTGAGCATCCTGAAAGAGCGCGACAGACCCATTCCCCTCGCCCTGGACCTCCAGTACCTCTTCGTCATCGAGGGATACGGCATGACGGAGAGCACCGCGCCCATCAGCCTGAACGTCATCGGCAGCTACCGCCACGGCACGACGGGCCGCCCCCTTCCCTGCAACCAGGTCAAAATCGCCCCGGACGGCGAGATCCTGGCGAAGGGCGGAAACATCATCCGGGGGTACTGGCGGATGCCGAAACAGACAAAGGAGGCCTTCACGGAAGACGGCTGGCTCATGACCGGGGACATCGGCCGGCTCGACGAGGACGGGTTCCTGGTCATCACGGACCGGAAGAAGGACCTGATCATCACCGCCGGCGGAAAGAACATCGCCCCGCAGAACATCGAAGGGCTCTTCATGAAAAACCCCCTCTTCGAGCACGTCGTGACCATCGGCGACCGCCGGAAATACCTCACGGCCCTGATCACGCTCAACCTGGCCGAGGCGGCCCGCCTGGCGAAAGAGCAGGGGGTGGCCTTCAAGCAACCGGAAGATCTCTATGACAATCCGGAATTCGGCCCGCTCATCGACCGCCATGTCCAGGAGGTGAACAAACACCTGGCAAGGGTCGAGACGATCAAATATTACCGCATCCTCCGCACCTCCTTCTCGGAACAGACGGGCGAGTTGACGCCATCCCTCAAGATCAAGCGGAAGGTGATCCAGGAAAAGTACAGGGACGTGATCGAAGCAATGTATCCCGCCGAGGCCGAGTGATTCAGGCCACCATCCGGGGGTGGACAAGGGGGCTGCCATGAAGAACCTGAAGGGAAAGACCGCCGTCGTGACGGGCGCCGGCATGGGCATGGGCCGGGACCTTTCGGAGAAGCTTCTCCGGGAGGGCTGCTCCGTGGCCCTGGTGGATGTGAAACCCGACAGCCTGCAGGTCGCGGAGGAGGAACTCCGCCGGATCGGACCCTGCCGGGGCTACGTCTGCGACATCTCCGACCGGGCTGCGGTCTACGGGCTGGCCGGCAGGATCGAAGCGGACATGGACCCCCCGGCCATCCTGGTGAACAACGCCGGAATCGTGACGGCCGCGCCGCTCATGAGCCTGGACGATGCCGCCATCGAGCGGATGATCCGGGTCAACCTGACGGCGCTGTTCTGGACCTGCAAGGCCTTCCTTCCGGCCATGCTCCGCCGGGGCGAGGGGCATATCGTCAATTTCGCCTCGGCCGGGGGCATCCTGGCGATCCCGAACCTCTCGGCCTACTGCGCCAGCAAGTTCGGCGTCATCGGCTTCACCGACAGCCTGCGGCAGGAGATGCGGAAGCTGGGGGCCAACGTGGGCGTCACGGTGGTCTGCCCGAACACGGTCAACACGGGCATGTTCGAGGGGTCGAAGATGGTGGCGGGAACGCAGATGCTGAAGCCCGGGGACGTGACGTCCCGGGTGGTGGAGGCGATCCGGCGGAACCGGGCCATGGTGGCCGTCCCCTCCGTGCCGGTGAAGTTCGTGACGCCCCTGATGAAGGTGCTCCTGCCGATCAAGGCCATGGACTGGCTCAACGCGGCGCTGGGGATGGCCGACGCCAACGATACCTGGACGGGGCGCAACCGGCGCTGAGGAGAGGGCGGGCGCTGTTCAGCGCGACCGGGGAAACAGGAAAAACAGCTCCCCCTTTTCCTTGAGGCTCCCCGCTTTCCGTTCCGCCTCACCCCCGGCCCCGCAGAAAAGGTCCAGCCTCCCGGGACCCTTGATGGCCGCCCCGGCGTCCTGAGCGAGGACAAACCGGGAAAAGGGCGTCCACTTCGTTTTCCCCGTTTCATCCACCTCGGGTTTTCGTGCGCGGACAAACGCCACCGCCCCGGAAGGAAAGCACCCCGGGTCCACGGCGATGGACCGGCCCGCCGTGACGGGCACCCCCAGGGACCCCACCGGCTCTCCCTCCAGAATCCGGAAGAAGATGTAACGCTCGTTCCAGTTGAGAACTCCCTGCCGCTCCTCCGGGTGGCTGTTCAGATACTCCCGGATGCTCCAGTAGGAAAGGCTTCCCGCGGGCATGATCCCCTGATCGGCGATATACGGAGCGATGCTCCGGAAGGGTCGTCCATTGGACCCGGCGTATCCCACCGTCAGGACGACACCGTCGGGGAGACGGATGCGACCGGAGCCCTGGATGTGAAGGAAAAAGAGTTCCGTCGGGTCGTCGACCCAGGCGATCTCGAGCCCCCGTCCCTTCAGAACGCCGTCAGCATCGATCTCCTTGCGACTCCAGAGCGGGAAAGCCTTCCGGCTGCCGTT
Source organism: Rhodobacterales bacterium Alpha_02 (assembly GCA_001603295.1). Taxonomy (GTDB): domain Bacteria; phylum Pseudomonadota; class Alphaproteobacteria; order Rhizobiales; family Pleomorphomonadaceae; genus Pleomorphomonas. Next base: position 1,254 of record LUYO01000076.1, on the reverse strand, counting down.
CGTCCCGGCGGCGGATGCGGCCGCCCTGGCCTCCGGCGGCACTCCGTAAACGGGATATCGGAAGCGCTCCGTCGGCACGCGGGATCCCTCCATCTGGGGAACGTAGTAGCCCGTGAAAAGAACGGTCCCGCGGCCGTCCGAACCGGCCGCCCGGTACAGGTCGAATCGTTCAGCGATCCGGCCGCGCTTCTCCGCCGACGATCCGCTCCCTTCCAGGATCGAGAGCAGCTCCCGCAGGGCCTCCCCCATCTCCGCGGGGGAGCGGCTTTCCTCGCCGATGCGGACGGGGCCGATGCCGGTGCGGCCGAAATACACCTGGCTTCTCTCGACGGCTAGCTTCAGGGAAGGAAGGTCCAGGTCGTCTTCGAGGACGGGGATGGCGTCCCAGGAGACCGGCTCCAGCGCCGGGGAGGCGCAGGTCCGGGCGGGCGGGACGAGCGTCGGGGGGGAAAGCGCCTGCGCTTCCATTCTGGATCCGCAGGCGGTGAGAACGGAAAGAAGCAGGATCAGGAGGACGGGCCGGACGCCCCGGCAGCGATCAGAGTTCAATGATCATCGCCACTTCGTCGCAGTAGTCAGGATATTTTGGACAACGGAAGCAGTCCGACCAGATCTTCTCGGAGAGGCTCATCCGGTCGACTTCCCGGAAACCGAGGGTCCGGAAGAATTCCGGCCTGTAGGTCAGGGTGAAGATGCGGAAAAGCTCGAGGGTGATGGCCTCGGAGATGCATGCCTCCACCAGCATCCGCCCGATGCCGCGCTTGCGGAGCGGCTCTTCCACGTAGAGGGAACGGATCTCCGCCAGATTCTCCCAGATGATGTTCATGGCGCAGATGCCCACCAGGGTCTCCCCTCCGTCATCGACGCAGACGAAGAAGTCCCGGATGTTCCCATAGATATCCATGAGCGACCGGGGGAGCATCTCTCCCTGGCCGGACGAGACGTTGATCATGCGGTGAATCGTCCGGACGTCGCTGATGCGGGCCTTTCTCAACATGGCCATCCTCCCGGCCCTGCGGTGCAAACGGAGTCCGCTACTTCGCCTTTTTCAGGGCTCCGTCCTGGTTCTTGAGCGCCTCCTTCCGGCGCAGCCTCAGGCTCTCTTTCCGCCGTTTCCGCCGCCGGTCCAGTTCTTTCTTGCGCTCGCTCTTCTTGTGTCTTCCCATGGATTCCCCTCTCGAAAGGACCGCCCCGGCCTGCCGGAGCGGAAAATTTTGTGTGCCCTTCTACCACGCGGGACCGCCGTTGTAAACC
>LUYO01000075.1:0-3141 GCA_001603295.1 Rhodobacterales bacterium Alpha_02 | reverse complement strand
CCGCCAGCTGTGGAGCGACCCCGTCGCGCGCCATGCCCTCGGCAACACCCTGGTCTTCGTCTTCGTCTCCACGGCCTGCGAGATGGTCCTGGGGCTGGTCATCGCCCTGGTGATCAACCGGTCCTTCCGCGGCCGGGGACTGGTCCGCGCGGCCGTCCTCATCCCCTGGGCCATCCCCACGGTCGTGGCCTCCCAGATGTGGCGCTTCATCGACAACGACCACTACGGCCTTCTGAACTACATGCTTTTCGGGAGCGATTTGGCGGCCTACCAGGCCTGGCTGGCGGAGCCCTTTTTTGCCATGGCGGCTGTCATGGCCGCAGACATCTGGAAGACCTCCGCCTTCGCCGCCCTCATTATCCTGGCGGGGCTCCAGACCATTCCGGACGAGCTGTACGAGGCGGCCCGCATGGACGGAGCGACGCCCTGGCAGCGCTTCACGCGGATCACCCTCCCCCTCATTCGTCCGGCTCTCCTGATCGCGCTCCTGTTCCGCACCATGGACGCCTTCCGGGTCTTCGACCTGGTCTTCGTCATGACACAGGGCGGGCCGGCAGATGCGACGAACGTCCTGCAGTTCTACGGCTACAAGAAAATGTTCGCAGAAGGTCTCCTGGGGTATGGGGCCACCATTTCGGTGCTGGTGTTTTTCATTCTCCTGGCCGTCTCCCTGGTCTATGTCCGGGCCATCGGCATGAGGTTCATGGAGGAGCGGCGATGATGGACCGGACCTGGAACGTCATTTTCGTCCTCGTCGCGGGCCTCGTCGTGGTGGCGAGTCTGTTTCCCTTCCTCTGGTTCGTCGCGACGTCCCTCAAGACCCAGATGGAGGTGACGGCGATACCGCCGGTCCTCCTCCCCTCCTGGTCCCTTGATTTTTACCGCTCGGCCCTGTGGGACTACAACATCTTGCACTTCCTCAAAAACAGCCTCATCGTGGCGGGGATGGCCACCCTCGGAACGCTGTCGATCTCGGTGTTCGCGGGCTATGCCCTGGCGCGCCTTCCCATCCGGCACAAGCCCCTCATCATGGGAAGCCTGCTCCTCGTCTCCATGTTCCCCCAGATCTCCATCGCGGGACCCGTCTGGAAGATCCTGGATTCCCTGGGCTGGCTCAACACCTACCAGGGGCTGATCCTGCCCTACATCACCCTGACCCTGCCCCTGGGGGTCTGGATCATGGCGGGCTTCTTCCGGGAACTGCCGCAGGAGCTGGAGGATTCGGCCCGGGTGGACGGGTGCGGCCACTTCCAGACCCTGTTCCGGATCATCATCCCCCTGGCCGCACCGGGCGTCTTCACCGCCGCGATCCTTGTCTTCATCTACGCCTGGAACGAGTTCTTCTTCGCCCTGCTGATCATGACCCGGCAGCCATTCCAGACGCTGCCCGTGGGAATCGCCCTGTTCCAGGGCCAATACACCATCCCCTGGGGGGAGATCGCCGCCGCCTCGACCATCGCCACCATCCCGCTGGTGCTCATGGTCCTGCTGTTCCAGCGGCGGATCGTACGCGGCCTCTCCGCGGGGGCCATCAAAGGATAGCCGATGGCGGAGCTCAAGGTTGAAAACCTCACGAAGGTCTACGGCGACACGGCCGTGGTGGACCGCGTTTCCTTCACAGTCGCGGAGGGAACGTTCTGCATCCTCCTGGGTCCTTCCGGATGCGGGAAGAGCACGATCCTCCGCATGATCGCCGGCCTGGAGCGCCAGGAGGGAGGAACCATCCGGATCGGCGGCGTCGAGGTGAGCGACCGGAATCCCAAGGACCGGGACGTGGCCATGGTCTTCCAGAGTTACGCCCTCTATCCCCACCTGAGCGTGTACGACAACATCGCCTTTCCCCTGCGCATCCGCAAAATGCCGCGCCGGGAGGTGGACCGGAAGGTCCGGGATGCGGCCCGGATGCTCGACATCGCCGACCTCCTGGAGCGCCGTCCCCGGGAGATCTCCGGAGGCCAGAGACAGCGGGTGGCCATCGGGAGGGCCGTCGTCCGGAACCCTCAGCTGTTTCTTTTCGACGAGCCCCTCTCGAATCTCGACGCCAAGCTCCGGGCCTCCATGCGGGTGGAGTTGGCGGGACTGCACCGGCGCCTGGCGGCCACTACCCTTTATGTGACCCACGACCAGGTCGAGGCCATGACGCTGGGACAGATGATCGTTCTCTTGGACCGGGGAACCGTTCAGCAGACAGGCTCCCCGCGGGACCTCTACGAGCGGCCGGCCAACCTGTTCGCCGCATCCTTCATCGGGGTGCCTCCGATCAATCTCTTCGAGGGAACCGTGGGCCAAGGCGGAAACGGCCCGTTCATCGATTGCGGAGGCTTCCGGGTGGATGCGGGAATGCGGGCGGATCTCGCGTCTTACGAGGGAAGGACGGTCACGGTGGGGATCCGGCCCGAGGCCGTCCGCGTTGGAGCGGGACCGATCCGGGCCTTCCTGGAGCACGCGGAGCACATGGGATCGGAGATGATCCTCTATTTCCGCACGGACGGCCGGAAAATCGTCGCCCGGGCGGCGGCGGACTTTCGGCCATCCCTGGGAGAACCGCTGAGTCTCGACTTCGATCCGGGGTCCATGCATTTCTTCTTCGAGGACCGGCGGATCTGACGGCGGCCCCGGAAGACCCGGGATCCGGCCTGCCCAAAAACGGCATTACAGCGCTTCAGCCGCCTCCCGGATGCGTTGCGCATCGCCGACAAGGCCGGAAATACGCTCCGCTTCCCGGTCCAGGCGCAACAGAGGTTCATTCAGCTCGTGCTGAATCTCCAGGAACAGGCGTTCGAAGATCCGCGTGATCTCCTGGTCCAGCCTGTCCCGGAATTCGTTACGCGAGGTCTCCATTTTCTGACGGAAGTCATTCAGGATGGCCGAACGCTTCCAGAGCAGCGTCATGGCAACCAGGCCGGTACCCACCGCGGCCAGGATGCCGCCGGTGATGTCGAAGGCAATGAGGTGCGAGGCCATCGCGATCACGGCGCCGAGGGCTGCAATGCCCCCCCCGGTCAGCGTCAGTTTTCCGAGATCGGAGCCTTCGAGGCCCTTCTGGTCGACAATGTCCGAAATGCGGAGGTCCCGGAGCTGATTCAACAGCCTTTCGAGAATGTCCATGCGGTCCGCCGCCACCGGGTCTGGCGTTCGCTG
>LUYO01000257.1:0-1788 GCA_001603295.1 Rhodobacterales bacterium Alpha_02 | reverse complement strand
ATCTCGTCCCAGTCGTCGCGAGCCGGGCGGGCCGGCCGCGTCGCGGCGGACGGCGCGTCGCCGACCTCCCGCTGGGCCAGCCGCTCCACCGTCTCGCCGATGGCCAGGAGCAGGCCGCGGTCGCGTTCGGCCTCAGCCCGGAGGTCGTCGCCGAGCCGGCTGATGCCGGCGTCGAGGGCGGCGAGGCGGGCCGGTGCGTCGTCGCCATGCCGGCCGGCCACCGCCGCCACGCGATCGGCGATGGCATCGACCGACAGCGTGTTCGACATGGTGGCGTCGAGCCGTTCCAGCGCGTCGGCCAGCGCGGCGATCTCGTTCGGACGGGTTTCGAGGCGGGCGGCGATGTCGGCCATCCGGCTTTCCAGCCGGTCGAAGGCGGCGGGAGCGATCGACGGCGTGTCCAGCCGCTCGATGCGCTCGACCAGCGTCCGCACGTCGGCGGCGAGGCCGGCATCCGGCCGGCCGGCGGCGGCGAGCACGTCGTCGCGCAGCCGCTGGATGGCCGTCTCGAGGGCGGCGATGTCCTTGCCGGTGGCAAAATCGATGTCGGCGACCGACCGCGTCAGCACGGCGATGCGGTCCTCGATTTCCGAGATGCGGCCGCCGGCCTGCGGCTCGGCCAGCTTGGCCTCGATGCGGGAGAGGGCGGCGGCGAGGTCGGCCGGCAGGCCGGGCGCCGGCCGGAGCTGCGCTTCCAGTGAGCGGCCGAGTTCGGCAAAGCGCTCGTCGAGCGCCCGGATGGCGGCGTCGTCGAGCGTGATGTCCGGCCGGTCGAGTGTCAGGCGCAGGCCGTCGATCTCCTCGGCAAGTCGCGGCAGGCCCTCGGTCGAGCGGGCGATGCGCTCGATGGAAGCGGCCTGCCGTTCGAGTTCGTGGGCGAAGCGCGGCAACTGCTCGGAGCGCTGGGCGACCTGCGACAGCGTGGTGGCCTGCCGCTCGATGCTGTCCTGCCAGCGCGAGAAGTCGCCGACGTCGCGCTCGATGGCGCGTATGCTGCCGGCGACGTCGTCGAGCCGGCGCTCGATGGCGGCGATCACCTCGCGCTTGTCGAGCTGAGCTACGGCGGCGGCGAGATCGTTGAGGCTGCGGCCGAAATCCCCGACCATCCGCTGGTCGCCGAACCCCTGGTCGAGCCGTTCGGCGAGGCGGTCGAGACGGTCGGCGATGCTGCCGACCTGATCGCCCGACGGCAGCGTGGCGATCAGCCGGCGGATCTCGGCAAGGCGCTGCACGAGGTCGCCGACGACGCGCGGATTGTCGACGGAGAGGCGGATGTCGTCGAGCCGGGCGACCAGCGTGTCGAAGGCGCTTTCCAGCGACCGGCCGGCGCTGGCCTCGACCAGCCGCTCGACCTCGGCCCGGAGGTCGGCCACTTCCAGGGCGAGGCTGTCGTTCGGCGTTGGCGGCCGCCGGCGCTCGGCGCTCATCTCCTGGCTGAGGGCGCGGACGCGGGCGCCGAGTTCGGCGACGTCGGCGCCGTCCTGCGGGCCGGCGCGGCGGCCGGCGTCGCGCTTGCGGGAAATCTGCTCGATGGCCCGCTGCAGGTCGTCGGGCTCGGCGGCGCGCGGCGCCGGCCTAACCGGCTGCCGCGTCTCGGCCGGCGACAGCGTGCGGATGCGCTCGCCGAGCCGGTCGAGCGAGGCGAGAATGCGGTCGACGGGGTCGCCGGCACGCCGTTCGCCGGCCGGGCCATAGCCGTCGAAGCCGGCCGCCTCCCGCTCGTAATGGCTCGCTCCGCCCATTCCGCCGCCCAAACGAGACGTAGCCCGCGACGCCATGATCCATCTC
>LUYO01000074.1:0-22602 GCA_001603295.1 Rhodobacterales bacterium Alpha_02 | reverse complement strand
GTTATATATCTGTTTTATATTTATAATTCGTCATGGCCCGCGGAAGCGGACCATTTCGGGCAGGAAGGTCGCCAGGATCGATATCGGGCAACCCCGGCGGTCGCCCTCAACCCTTGCGCGGCGGCGCCGTCGATTGGCCGATCACCAGTTCGATCGGCAGCTCGACCACTCGGCCGCCAGCACCGTCCGGCTGGTCGCCGAGGATCAGTTCCACCGCCGCCTCGCCCTTGGCGATACCCGGCTGGCTGATGGTGGTGAGCGGCGGGCGGAAGCTCGCGGCCTCCTCGATGCCGTCGAAGCCGACCACCGAGAAATCGTCGGGCACCTTGCGACCGAGCGACTGAAGATAGGTGATGACGTGCAGCGCCACCCGGTCGGATGTGCAGATGAAGGCGGTGGTGTCGGGATTGGCGGCCAGCACGGCGTCTACTCCGGTGCGGACACCCTCGTAGTCGGAGCCGGTCTCGAACACCGGCTGAGGCGGCAGGCCAGCGGCCCGGAACACGTCGCGATAACCGGAAAGACGCTGCCTCACCACCTCGAAGGACGAACGCTCGGCGCGAACGTCGTCGACGAAGCCGAGGCGCACCTCCTTCTGGGTCTCGAAGGTCAACACGGCGAAATGCCGGTGACCGAGATCGACGAGGTGCTGCGCCGCCGCGCAGGCGCCGCGATAGTCGTCGATCCGCACGACGTCGAAGCCGGGACCGACGGGAAAGTCCACCGCCACGAAGGGCAGACCGCGCTTCTCGGCCAGCTCGACCAGCATGCTGCCCTCGTTGAGGCAGTTGAGGATGAAGCCGTCGACCAGCGCCGTTCGGATATTCCAGGCGGCGATCTCGTCGTCGGTGGCCGACACCAGCGAGATGCCGGCGCCGCGCGCCTCGCAGGCGCGGGCGACGCCGGACAGGAACAGGCGGGTATACTGGTCGTCGAAGAAACCGTTGAGCGGCCCGACGGCGACGACGCCGATGGCGTTGACGCGGCCGGCCCGCAGCAGGCGGCCGCGCGGGTCGGGGCCGCGATAGCCGAGCGATCGCGCCGCCTCCTCCACCCGCTCGCGGAGCTGCTCGGAGACGAGGCCCGGCCGGTTGAAGACATTGGAGACCGTGCCCTGGCTGACGCCGGCGGCGCGCGCCACGTCGGCGAGCTTCACGGTCTTGGTCTGCGGAGTTGAACTTTCACCCATCTGTCCGTCCCGATGCGCCGGCGACCGGCAAACTGACGAGGGACAACGGCGTCTCTCTTCCCGAGGCCGCAACGAAAACCCGCGCGACACCCGGCCGGGACCGGTGGCGTCGCCCGGAAAGCCAACCGCCCATGCCCCCCGGCAAGCGGCCGACCGATCCTGCGCCCTCCGGCGGAGCGCCTGCCAGGGCCGGAGGGGACCCGTCGACGATGCGACCGATCCGATTGAAACGATATACGCAAAACCCGCGAGGACGACAAGAAAGTTGCGTTTCGCAACGTTTCTCCGGCCTGCCGGCTCATCTGCGGCGGCGGTAGCGCACCGTCTCGAAGCGCATGCCGAGCGTGTCAACCATCAAGAGGCGGCCGATCAGCGGCTCGCCGGCGCCGGTGATCAGCTTGATGACCTCCATGGCGGCCAGCGAGCCGAGCACGCCCGGCAAGGCGCCGATCACGCCGGCCAGCGCGCAACTCGGCACCGTGCCGTCGGGCGGCGGCGCCGGGAAGAGGTCGCGGTAGCGCGGATTGGGCCGGCCATCGGCATCGGCAAGGTGCGGCAGCAGCGTGGTGATCGAGCCGTCGAAGCCCTGGATCGCCGCGGTGACCAGCGGCTTTCCCAGCGCCTCGGCGGTGTCGGCGACGAGATAGCGCGTCGCGAAATTATCAGAGCCGTCGACGATCACGTCGTAGCCGGCGAACAGCTCGGCGGCGTTGTCCGCATCGAGCCGGACGGCGTGCGGCTCGACGACGACGTGCCGGTTGAGCCGGCCGACCGCCGCCGCGGCGCTCGCCGCCTTGGGGCGGCCGAGATCGGCCTCGGCGTGGATCACCTGCCGTTGCAGGTTGGAGAGGCTCACCGCGTCGTCGTCGACGATGCCGAGGCGGCCGACGCCGGCGGCGGCGAGATAGAGGATAACAGGGCTGCCGAGGCCGCCCGCCCCCACCAGCAGCACGCTGGCCGCCTTCAGCTTCTGCTGACCGGGACCGCCGATGCCGGCGAGCACGATGTGGCGGGCGTAGCGGGCTGTTTCCTCCGGAGATAACGCCATGATGTTTTCCCCGAAGGAGGCTGTCACAGGATGAAGCGGCTGAGATCGGTGTTGCGGGCGAGGTCGCCCACCGCTGTTCTGACCGCTGCGCCGTCGACCGTCAACGTCTCGCCGGAGCGGTCGGGTGCCGAGAAGGAGATGTCGTCGAGGATGCGCTCCAGCACCGTCTGAAGCCGCCGGGCGCCGATGTTCTCCACCGTGGCGTTGACGTGAACGGCGATCTCGGCAACGGCGTCGATGGCGTCGTCGGTGAAGGCCAGCGTCACGCCCTCGGTAGCGAGAAGGGCCACATATTGCTTGATCAGGCTGGCTTCCGGCTCGGTCAGGATGCGGCGGAAGTCGTCCTTGTCGAGCGGCTTCAGCTCGACGCGGATCGGCAGGCGGCCCTGAAGTTCGGGCAGGAGGTCCGAGGGCTTGGCGACGTGGAAGGCGCCCGAGGCGATGAACAGGATGTGATCGGTCTTCACCGGGCCATGCTTGGTGGAGACTGTCGTGCCCTCGATGAGCGGCAGCAGATCGCGCTGCACGCCCTCGCGCGACACCGAGCCGTCGCGGCCGTCCTTGGCGCAGATCTTGTCGATCTCGTCGAGGAAGACGATGCCGTTGTTCTCAACCGCCTCGATGGCTTCGGCGACGATCTTGTCCTGATCGATCAGCTTGTCGGCCTCCTCGGCGGTCAGCAGGTCGTGGCTGTCCTTGACGGAGACGCGGCGGGTCTTCTTCACGCCGCCCATCATCTTCTGCATCATCTCGGACAGGTTGATCACCTGGCCGCCCGGCATGCCGGGGATTTCCATGCCGCCCGGCGCGCCGGCGCCGGCCGTCAGCTCGACCTCGATCTCCTTGTCGTCGAGTTCGCCGGCCCTGAGCTTCCGGCGGAAGGCGTCGCGCGTCGACGGGCTGGCCGAGGTGCCGACCAGCGCGTCGAGCACCCGCTCCTCGGCGGCGAGATGCGCCTTGGCCTCGACGTCCTTGCGCCGCTGCGTCCGGACGAGCGAGATGCCGACCTCCAGGAGATCGCGGACGATCTGCTCGACGTCGCGGCCGACATAGCCGATCTCGGTGAACTTGGTGGCCTCGACCTTGACGAAGGGCGCGTTGGCGAGCCGGGCGAGACGGCGGGCGATCTCCGTCTTGCCGACGCCGGTCGGGCCGATCATCAGGATGTTCTTCGGCAGCACCTCCTCGCGCAGCGACGGGTCGAGTTGCAGGCGACGCCAGCGGTTGCGCAACGCGATGGCGACGGCGCGCTTGGCGTCCTTCTGGCCGACGATGTGCCGGTCGAGTTCGGAGACGATTTCGCGGGGGGAGAAATCGGGCATGGTTTTATCCTTGGATGGAACAGTCCGGGGAGACGCGGCGTCAGGCCTTGGGCAGACTTTCGACCACCACGTTCTCGTTGGTATAGACGCAGATGTCGGCGGCGATCTTCATCGCCTTGCGGGCGATGGCCTCGGCGTCGAGGCCGCTGTCGGCCAGCGCCCGGGCGGCGGCCAGCGCGTAGGTGCCGCCGGAACCGATGCCGGCGATGCCGCCTTCGGGCTCCAGCACGTCGCCGGTGCCGGTCAGCACCAGCGTCACCGAGGCGTCGGCGACGATCATCATCGCTTCAAGGCGGCGGAGATAGCGATCGGTACGCCAGTCCTTGGCCAGCTCGACGCAGGCGCGCATCAACTGGCCGGGATACTGCTCCAGTTTGGCTTCCAGCCGCTCGAACAGGGTGAAGGCGTCGGCTGTGGCGCCGGCAAAGCCGGCGATGACGTCGCCGCGGCCGAGCGGCCGCACCTTGCGCGCCGTGTGCTTGATGACGGTGGCGCCGAGCGTCACCTGCCCGTCGCCGGCGATCACCACCTTGCCGTCCTTGCGGACCGAGACGATGGTGGTGCCGTACCAGGTCGACGGGTTGGTATGTTCCATCATGGGATGCTCCTTGCGGCAACGACCGTCCGCCCGGAGCGCGGAGGCCGTCCCTGAAATGACGCCTTTATGTAGGTGGCGAATGCCTCTATGCAACGTGTCTCTGGCCGGTACCGGCACGACATAGGGAGAACCCGATGAAGCTCCTCGCACTCGGTCTCGGCTACAGCGCGCAAGCGGCGCTCCGCCGGCTCATGCCGGACGCGGCGGTCGGTACCACGCGGTCGGCCGGCAAGGCCGCCGCCCTCGCCTCCCTCGCCGACATGCGCCTCTTCGACGGCTCGCAGGAATCGGCCGAGGCGCTGAAGCCGGCACTCTCCGGCGTCACGCATGTTCTCGTCTCCATCGCCCCGGCCGAGGGGGCCGACGGCGGCGACCGCGTACTACCGGTGCTGGCCGAGGCGCTTGCCGCCGAATCGCCTGCCTCCATCGCCTATCTGTCGACGGTCGGCGTCTACGGCGACCACGACGGCGCCTGGGTCGACGAGGAGAGCGAATGCCGGCCACGTAGCGCTCGCTCGGTCGCCCGCGTCCGGGCGGAGAGGGAATGGCTCGACTTCGGCGCCCGCAGCGGCGTGCCGGTGGCCGTGCTGCGGCTGTCCGGCATTTACGGTCCCGGCCGCAACGCCTTCGTCAACCTCGCCGACGGCAGCGCCCGCCGGCTGGTGAAACCGGGACAGGTGTTCAACCGCATCCACGTCGAGGATATCGCGGCGGCGGTGGAACGGGTGTTCGCGACGGGGGTTTCCGGCCTCTTCAACATCACCGACGACGAGCCAGCGCCACCGCAGGACGTCGTCGCCTATGCCGCCGGCCTGATGGGCGTGCCGCCGCCGCCCGAGCAGGATTTTGCCACCGCCGACCTGTCGCCGATGGCCCGCAGCTTCTATGGCGAGAACAAGCGCGTCGCCAACGGCAAGAGCAAGTCGGTGCTCGGCCTTGCCTATGCCTATCCCGACTATCGCACCGCCTTTGCCCGGATGTGGGCGGAGGCAAGCTGGCGCTGAACGACAAACGCCCCCGCCGTGCGAGACGGCGGGGGCGATGCAGATCGGCGCGGTGTTACCGGTCAGGCGAGCGACGCCGCCGCCTTCTGCAACTTGTTGGCCGTTTCGTCGATCGACTGAGTCGAGCGGCTGATGTCGGCCAGCGCCCTGGCGATCTCCTCGACGCCCGTCGCCGCCGTGTGCATGCTGCCGGACATGTTCTGCGTCACGGCGGCCTGCTCCTCCACCGCCGCGGCGATCGACGAAGAGATGTCGTTGATGCGGCCAATGATGGCGGTGATTCCGTCGATGGATTGCACCGCCTTGGAGGAAATAGTCTGGACGGCGGCGATCTCGCTGGCGATCTCGTCGGTCGCCCGCGAGGTCTGGGCGGCGAGCTGTTTCACCTCCTGCGCCACCACCGCGAAGCCCTTGCCCATCTCGCCGGCCCGCGCCGCCTCGATGGTGGCATTGAGAGCGAGCAGATTGGTCTGGCCGGCGATGGTGTTGATCAGCTCGACCACCTGATCGATCTTCTGCGCCGCCGCGGCCAGTCCGGACACCACCTGCGTCGCGGTGTCGGCCTGGGCGACGGCCTCCTGCGAAACCGACAGGGCGATGCTGACCTGACGGCTGATTTCGGCGACCGAGGAGGCAAGCTCTTCCGCCCCGGCGGCCACCGCCTGCACGTTGGAAGCCGTGGTACCGGCGATGGCGTTGGCGCCCGCCGCTTCGGCGTTGGACCGGGCGACCATGCCGGCGACCTCGCCAAGCTCGCGATTGATATCGTCCTGGGCTTCATGCCGCTTGCGGCGGCGGCTCATGACGGCGGTAATGTCGGTGGCGAACTTGGTGACGCGGATCAGCCGGCCGTTTTCGTCGAAGATCGGATTATAGGTCGCCTGGACGAAGACGTCGCGGTTGCCCTTGCCGATGCGGTGGAACTCGTCCGACTTGAACTGACCGGCCCTGAGATCCTCCCAGAACTTCCGGTAGGCGGGACTGTCGCGCTCCTCGGGCGGTACGAACATCGAATGATGCTTGCCGGCAATTTCCTCGAGCCGATAGCCGAGCACCTTCAGGAAGTTCTCGTTGGCTTCGATGATCGTGCCGTCCGGCTCGAAGGAGATCACCGCCTGCGCGCGGTTGATGGCGTCGATCTGCCCTTGAACCTTGGCGTCCTCCAGCTTGCGGTCGGTGACGTCGGTGGCGAACTTGACGACGCGATAGACCTTGCCGGATTTGTCCAGCAGGGGATTGTAGGTGCCCTGGATCCAGACGGAGCGGCCTCCCCTGGCGATGCGGCGAAACTCCGCCGACATGAACTGGCCAGCCGTGAGATCGCGCCAGAAGGCGGCATAGGCCGGACTCTTGACCTCCGCCGGATCGACGAACATCGAGTGATGCTTGCCGACGATGTCGGCCAGCTCGTAGCCCATCACCTTCAGGAAGTTGGCGTTGGCGGTGAGGATCGTTCCGGACGGGTCGAACTCGATGACCGCGAGGGACCGATCGAGGGCCGCGAGCACCGCAGCCTCATGATTTGAAAAGGGCCACATGAATCTCAGCTCCTGCCTTGGCTGCCCGTCCAGCACCACCGAACGATCCCTCCTGGATTCGTCGGCTCATATGCGTGGCGCATGTAACGGGAAAGACTGTCCCCGGCCAGCGTTACGCTGCCTATTATTCTCATTTAAATGAATCTTCATTTACGGGTCGTTTATATTTCTAAATTGTATTCTGTCGACGTACCTATCATTGGATGCATACTCTTGAAAACGACTTTCGATTTGCAATGAAACCTGTCGGCCGAGAATCAGGCCGCAGCGCGCCCTCGCCGGCAGCCCGGCGTTTTGTCAGAGGCCGGCCGTGCTTCCCGCCCACCGCAAGCCTGTCCGGCGCCTTGGGACTGGCGCCGGCCCGTAGAGCCGTATAAGAAATGGGCGTTTTCAATCCGAGGGTGACCCCTATGCTGAAGGCGCGCGTCATCCCTTGCCTCGACGTCAAGGACGGCCGGGTGGTCAAGGGGGTCAACTTCGTCGACCTCATCGATGCCGGCGATCCGGTCGAGGCGGCCGCCGCCTATGACGCGGCCGGCGCCGACGAATTGTGCTTCCTTGACATCACGGCCAGCCACGAGAATCGCGGCACCATCCTCGACGTTGTCCGTCGCACCGCCGAGCGCTGCTTCATGCCGGTGACGGTCGGCGGCGGCGTCCGCTCGGTCGAGGACATCCGCGAGTTGCTGCTGGCCGGCGCCGACAAGGCGTCGATCATGTCGGCGGCGGTGCGCGACCGTGACCTCGTCCGCCGCGCCTCCGAGAAGTTCGGCGACCAGTGCATCGTCGTCGCCATCGACGCCAAGCGCGTCCCCTCGGACGGCAAGCCGCGCTGGGAGGTGTTCACCCACGGCGGGCGGCAGGCCACCGGCATCGACGCGGTCGAGTATGCCCAGGAAGTGGTGTCGCTGGGGGCTGGCGAGATCCTGCTCACCTCCATGGACCGCGACGGCACCAAGATCGGCTTCGATCTCGAGCTGACCCGCACCATCGCCGACGCGGTGTCCGTGCCGGTGATCGCCTCGGGCGGCGTCGGCACGCTCGACCATCTGGTCGAAGGCATCCGCGACGGCCACGCCGCCGCCGTGCTGGCCGCCTCGATCTTCCATTTCGGCACTTTCACCATCGGCGAGGCCAAGGCGCATCTCGCCGCGGCCGGCGTTCCCGTCCGCCTCCAGGGATGAACGGCATGGCTGACAGCATTTTCACGCTTTCCGACCTCGAGGCGATCGTCGGCGACCGCCTCAAGTCCGGCGACGCCACCTCCTACACGCGCAAGCTGGCCGAGAAGGGTATCGCCAAGGCGGCGCAGAAGCTCGGCGAGGAAGCGGTGGAGACGGTGATCGCCGCCGTTTCCGGCGATGCCGAAGCGGTGACCTACGAGGCCGCCGACCTCCTCTACCACCTGATGGTGGTGCTGGCGCTGAAGGGCGTGCCGCTCGACGACGTACTGGCCGAGCTGAAGCGCCGCACGGCGCAGTCCGGCCTGCAGGAAAAGGCCAGCCGCCCGGCCGACTGACCCCCGACCATGGTGCGCCGGCCTGGCCGGCGACCGCAATCCCGCCTTCAACCGGAACCAGCGGACCGCCGAGCGGCGATCCGGAGACGGTGACGAATGGAACAGTTCGTGCGCAAAGCACTGTCGCCCTACGATGTCTACACCCGCGCCGACTGGGCCGTGCTCAGGGCGGGCATGCCGCTGACGCTGTCGCTCGACGACGTCATCCGCCTGCGCGCCCTCAACGACCCGGTGCAGCTCGAGGAAGTGTCCGACATCTTCCTGCCGCTCGCCCGGCTGTTGTCGCTTTACGTCGAATCGGCGCAGTCGCTGCACTCCTCGACACGCCGCTTCCTCGGCCGCGCCGAGGCCAAGAAGCCGTTCATCATCGGCATCGCCGGTTCGGTGGCGGTCGGCAAGTCGACGACGGCGCGCATCCTCAGGGCGATGATGGCGCGCTGGCCGTCGTCGCCCAAGGTCGACCTCGTCACCACGGATGGCTTCCTGTTCCCCAACGCGGTGCTGCGCGAGGAAGGGTTGATGGAGAAGAAGGGCTTCCCGGAAAGCTACGACCGGGCGGCGCTCCTCTCTTTCCTCACCGACATCAAGGCCGGCAAGCCGAACGTCTGGGCGCCAGTCTATTCGCATCTCGTCTACGACATCGTGCCGGACGAGCGCATCGTCGTCGATCAGCCGGACATCCTGATCCTCGAGGGCCTCAACGTCCTGCAGACCGGCAAGCTGCCGCGCGACGGCCGCGGCATTCCCTTCGTCTCCGACTTCTTCGACTTCTCGATCTTCATCGACGCCGACGAGGCCGACCTGCAGCGCTGGTACGTCGAGCGCTTCATGCGTCTCCGGGAGACCGCCTTCCGCGACCCACAGTCCTATTTCCGCCGCTACGCGGAAATCTCCGAGGCGGAGGCGTTGGAAACCGCCGCCGGCCTGTGGACGCGCATCAACCTCGCCAACCTCCGCGAGAACATCCAGCCGACCCGTCTCCGGGCCGACCTGGTGCTGCGCAAGAGCGCCAGCCACGCCATCGAGCAGGTGATGCTGAGGAAGCTCTGAGGCGCCGAGGCGCCTCAGGCCGAATAGACCTTCTCGCCGCCGATCCATGTCGACTTGAGCTCGAAGCCGGGCGTCAGCAGCAGGAAATCGGCGTCGTAGCCGGGGGCGATGCGACCCTTGCGGCCGCCGATGCGCATCGCCTCGGCCGGGTAGACGGTGGCCATGCGGATCGCCTCGTCGAGCGTGATGTCGAAATGCGCGGCGGCGTAGCGCACCGAGGACAGCATGTCGATGTCGGCGCCGGCCAGCGTGCCGTCGGCCAAAGCCAGGCGGCCGTCGCGGCGGAAGATGGTGCGGCCATTCAGCTCAAACTCCGGCAGATCGGTGCCGATGGTCAGCATGGCGTCGGTGACCAGGAACAGCCGGCCCGGTCCGCGCTTCGCCCTCAGCGCCACCCGCGCCGCCGCCGGATGCACGTGCACGCCGTCGGCGATCAGGCCGGCGGAGAGGCCGCTGTCGAGGATGGCGCCGACCATGCCGGGCGCCCGGTGGCCGAAGGGACTCATGGCGTTGAAGAGATGCGTCGCCGTGGCCGCGCCGGCCGCCACATAGGCGAGCGCCGTGTCGTAGTCGCAATCGGTATGGCCGAGGCTGACGATGCCGCCGGCCGCCGCCAGACGCCGCACCGCCTCGACGGGCGTCGATTCGGGGGCGATGGTCAGCATCACCGGGTCGCCGACCGCGACGGCGCCGAGCAGCTCACGGATGTCCGGCTCCTCCATCGGCCGCACGTAGGCGGCGGCGTGGACGCCGCGCTTGGCGGCGGAGAGATGCGGCCCTTCGATGTGCAGGCCGAGGAAGCCCGGCACATTGGCCGCCCGCGCCGCCCGGCCGGCGGCGATCGCCGCGGTGCGAGCCTCGCGGCGGTCGGTGATCAGCGTCGGCAGGAGCGCCGTGGTACCGAAGCGAGCGTGGGCGGCTGAGATGCGGGCGATCGTTTCGACGCTCGGATCGTCGTTGAAGTTGATGCCGCCGCCGCCGTTGACCTGCAGGTCGATGAAGCCGGGAATGACGTCGAGACCGGCGGCGTCGATCACCTCGGCACCGGCCGGCGCCTCGGCGGGATCGACGAAGCGGCCATCGGCCACGGCGATCCCGGCGTCATCGTGCCAGGTATCGCCGTCGAACAGGCGGGCACCGCGGATGATGAGAGCGGACATGGTGGCGTCTCCTTGATGGTGACGGATCAGGACTGCGGCAGCGTCAGCTCCGCGACGAAGTCATAGGCGTCGGCGCGGTAGAGCGACCGGGTGAATTCTACCACCCGGCCGGACGCAAGGTAGGAAATACGCTCGATGGAGAGGCCGGCATCGCCGGCCTGCACGCCGAGCAGCGAAGCGTCGCGGCCATGGATGTTGCAGGCGGAGATACGCTGCACCGCTCTGACCGGCCGGTTGCCGCTTTTCGCCAGGATCTCGTAGAGCGAGGAGGACACCACCGTCGGGTCGGGCAGCACCTCGGCCGACAGCGACGCCCGCTCGATGGCCAGCGGCAGGTCGTTGGCGATTCTGAGCCGTTCCAGCCGGGCGACGCGGGCGCCGCCGGCCAGGCCCAGCATCATCGCCTCCTCGGGCGACGGCAGGTGTAGGCCGCGATCGAGCCAGCGCGAGCTGGCGGTGAGGCCGCGCCGCGCCATGTCCTCGGTGAACGAGGTGAGCAGCGACAGCGATTGCTGCACCCGCTCGACCGGCTTGACCACGAAGGTGCCGGAGCCGTGGCGGCGCATCAACAGGCCGGACTCGACGAGATCGTCAACCGCCTTGCGCACGGTGACGCGGCTGATGCCGGCGAAATCGGCGATCTCGCGTTCGGGCGGCAGCGCGTCGCCGTGCTTGAGGCGGCCGCCGTTGATCGCCGCCTCGATCGCCTGCCTGAGCTTCAGGTAGAGCGGGCCGGTGCCGGCGGCCTGCAACTGCTCGGGCGACAGGATGTCGGAGATCACCCCGCTCATGCCGTCCCCTCCCCCTGGCCGAAAAACCGGCGGACGCCCAGCGCCACCGCGCCGGCCAGCGCGTTGTCCCTGGGGGCAACGAGGCGCGGATGGTGCCGTGCGTCGAGATAGGCCGGATAGAGCGGCGCGAGACCACCGAGCAGCGCGATGCGCTCGGCGCCGTCGGCGACGATGCGGTCCAAGGCGAGATCGACGGCAGCCGCCGCCTTGCGCACAATGTCGAGCCCGACGGCATCGCCGGCCTCCGCCGCCGCGAAGACGGCCGGCGCGAAGCGGCCGAAGTCGCCGGGGCTCGCCGTGCGGGCGAATTCGACCATCGGGCCGGGGGCGCCGCCGAAGTCGTCGATCAGCCGGTCGGTGAGCGGCGAGGCAGGAATGATGCGGTCGTGGGCGAGCAGCGTCGCGGCCAGCGCCGCCCGGCCGAGGCTGGCGCCGGAACCGAAATCGCCGATGATGAAGCCCCAGCCGCCGTAGGAGCGCACCGTTTCGCCCTGCCGGGCGAAGAAGATGGAGCCGGTGCCGAGGATCGCCACCGCGCCGTCGCCTGCGCCAATGGCCCCCTCGAGGGCAATCAGGCCGTCGGAGACCACCGCGACGCGGCCGGCCGGCAACGAGGCGGCGATGAACGCACCGGTGTCGCCGACGTTGCTGCCGGCGAGGCCGAGCAGCACGCCCGAGCGGTGTAGCGCATCCTTGCCGAGGCCGGCAGCAGCGATCGCCGCGTCGATGGCGGTGCGGATGTTGCGGAACGCGCCGGCCCGGTCGGTCAGCACGTTGGCGGCGCCGCCGGCGCCGGTCGCCAGGATGCGTCCGTCGCGGCCGGCCACTGCCGCTCGACATCCCGTTCCACCGCCATCGACGCCGATCACCAGGTCCAACATTGCCGCTCTCCTCGCTTGAAAGTACCAAAAAAATACCATTTGCCAATCGGCATATTGATAACGGACTAGGCTTTTTTGATAATCCCACACCATAACATTGGAATATATGGATTATTTCCGATAGCTCCGCTGCTCGGGACACCCTTCCGCCACAAAAATGAATGAATTCTAATTGCCCCTCTGGACAAGTGGTAGCTTTTTGGCATTATTGCCGGAGTGGGGAGAAACACGATGACGGCGAGGCAGGGCACCGAGGACCGCGACAGCCATGCGACAGGGTTCGACACCCTGCCGCCGACGCGCATTCTTGCCGTGCTGGCCGCAGCCCAGGTCGCGGCGGCGAAAAGCGTCGAGGCGGCCATTCCGGCTCTCGCCGAGGCGGCGACACGCGCCGCTGAGGCGCTGTCGTCCGGCCATCGCCTCGCCTATGTCGGCGCCGGCAGCTCCGGCCTGATGGCGCTGGCCGACTGCCTCGAACTGCCGGGCACCTACGGCATCGCCGGTGACAGGGCGATCGTCATCCTGGCCGGCGGCCGCGACAGCCTGATCGACATGCTGGGAGCCGGCGAGGACGACATCGCCGCCGGCGCCGCCGATCTCGAAGCGGCCGGCATCGGCGTCGGCGACTGCGTAATCGCCGTGTCGGCGTCCGGTTCGACGCCCTACACGCTGGCCGCCGCCCGCGCAGCCAAGACGCGCGGCGCCACGGTGATCGGCCTCGCCAACAACGAGGGGGCGCCGCTCCATGCCGTCGCCGACGTGGCGGTGCTGCTCGCGACGCCGCCGGAAGTGGTGTCCGGCTCGACGCGCATGGGCGCCGGCACGGCGCAGAAGATCGCCCTCAACATGCTGTCGACGCTGATGGCCGTGCATCTCGGCCACGTGCTCGATGGCCACATGGTCAACGTCAGGGCCGACAACGACAAGCTGCGGGCGCGCGCCGCCCGCATCGTGACCGATATTGCCGGCGTCAAGCCGGACGCGGCAACAGGACTCCTCGAGGAGAGCCGCGGCTCGGTCAAGCACGCCATTCTGCTCGCCGCCGGCGCGGGAGATATCGAGGCGGCGGATGCCGCTCTCGTCGAGGCCGGCCAAAACCTGCGTCGGGCGATGTCGCTCGTCGCAAAATCATAATCGGGGTTCTCAACGCGCGTCCTGGCGACGCGAGCATAGGGAGACGGACGATGAATCGCACTACGTTGCAGGGTGTCCTTCTGGCATCGAGCGTGCTGGCCGGCGTCGGGGTTGCCTCGGCGGCCGACGTCACGCTCAACATCGAGAGCTGGCGCAACGACGACATGCAGATCTGGCAGGAGAAGATCATCCCTGCCTTCGAAGCCAATCATCCGGGCATCAAGGTGACCTTCTCGCCGAGCGCGCCCACCGAGTACAACGCGGCGCTCAACGCCAAGCTCGACGCCGGCTCGGCCGGTGATCTCGTCGCCTGCCGGCCGTTCGACACCTCGCTGCAGCTGTTCGAGAAGGGCAAGCTCGAGGACCTGACCGGACTCGACGGCATGAAGAACTTCTCCGACGTCGCCAAGTCCGCCTGGACCACCGACGACGGCTCCAAGACCTTCTGCGTGCCGATGGCCTCAGTCATCCACGGCTTCATCTACAACAAGGAAGCCTTCGAGAAGGTCGGCGCCGAGGTACCGAAGACCGTCGACCAGTTCTTCGCCGTGCTCGACAAGCTCAAGGCCGACGGCACCTACATTCCCATGGCCATGGGCACCAAGGACATGTGGGAAGCGGCCACGATGGGCTATCAGAACATCGGCCCGACCTACTGGAAGGGCGAGGAAGGCCGCAAGGCGCTGATCGCCGGCACCCAGAAGCTGACCGACGAAGGCTGGGTCGAGCCCTATCGCGTGCTCGCTAAGTGGAAGCCCTATCTCGGCGACGGCTTCGAGGCGCAGACCTACCCGGACAGCCAGAATCTGTTCACGCTCGGCCGCGCCGCCATCTACCCGGCCGGCTCGTGGGAGATCTCGCCGTTCAGCAGCGCCGGCCTGAAGCTCGGCGCCTTCCCGCCGCCGGTCGCCAAGGACGGGGACACCTGCTACATCTCCGACCACAACGACATCGCCATGGGCCTCAACGCGGCGAGCGCCCACAAGGAAGAGGCCAAGGTGTTCCTGGACTGGGTGGCCTCGCCCGAGTTCGCCTCGATCTACGCCAACGCGCTGCCGGGCTTCTTCAGCCTGAACTCGACGCCGGTCGAGATCACCGATCCGCTGGCCAAGGAGTTCGTCTCCTGGCGCGAGACCTGCAAGCCGACCATCCGCTCGACCTACCAGATCCTGTCGCGCGGCACGCCCAACCTCGAGAACGAGACCTGGGCGGCCTCGGCCAACGTGATCAACGGCACCGAAACGCCGGAAGCCGCCGCCAAGAAGCTGCAGGACGGCCTCGACAGCTGGTACAAGCCGGCCAAGTGATAAGCTGACAGATACGGGCGGCGCGGACACCCGCGCCGTCCGCCCCTCGCCCGTCGGCGCCCGCCGACCGGCGGACCGGCGCGACAGGGACCGACATGACCGACCTCGCATCCGAACAGGGCACGGAGGCCGCGCGGCGGCGGCCGCGGCGCTGGCACATCCTCACCTTCCTCGCCCCTGCCGTGATCATCTACACGGCGGTGATGATCCTGCCGCTGATCGAGACGCTGCGGCAATCGTTCTTCAACGTCGTCGACGGCCACTCCGTCTTCGTCGGCTTCGCCAATTTCGCGACGCTGTTCGGCGACCCGCGCTGGTCGGTCGACTTCTGGAACGCGCTCAAGAACAACTTCATCTTCTTCCTGATCCACATGGCGGTGCAAAACCCGATCGGCATCGCGCTCGCCGCGCTGCTGTCGCTGCCGGGCCTCAGGTTCGCCGCCTTCTACCGCACCGCCTTCTTCCTGCCGACGCTGCTCTCCTTCGTCATCGTCGGCTTCATCTGGAAGCTGATCCTGTCGCCGATCTGGGGCGTCGCGCCCTGGCTGCTGGATCTGGTCGGCCTGAAGGCGATGTTCGGCCCCTGGCTCGGCAAGTCCGGCTCGGCGCTGATCGTCGTGTCGCTGGTCTCCGTCTGGCAGTTCATCGGCATACCCATGATGCTGATCTACGCCGCCCTCCTCAACATCCCCGAGGAGGTGATCGAGGCGGCCGAGATAGACGGCATCACCGGCTGGGGCCAGTTCTTCAAGATTAAGCTGCCGCTGGTACTGCCGGCCATCGGCATCATCTCGATCCTGACCTTCGTCGGCAACTTCAACGCCTTCGACCTCGTCTACACCATGCAGGGCGCGCTGGCCGGGCCGGACAAGGCGACCGACATCCTCGGCACCTTCCTCTACCGCACCTTCTTTGGCTTCCAGCTGCAGCTCGGCGATCCGTCGATGGGCGCCACCATCGCCACGATCATGTTCCTGATCATCCTGACCGGCGTCTGCATCTATCTGTTCGGCATCCAGCGGCGCATCCGCCGCTACCAGTTCTGACGGGGGCGGCCATGTCCAAGGCAAGACAATCGACGGTCCGGACCAGCCTCGTCCATCTGGCGCTGATCGCCTACACGCTGGTGGCGCTGTTCCCGGTGTTCCTGACGCTGGTCAACTCGTTCAAGAGCAAGCAGGCGATCTTCAGCCAGCCGCTGAGGCTGCCCACGCCCTCCACCTTCAGCCTGGTCGGCTACGAGACGGTGATGAAGCAAGGTGACTTCCTCACCTACTTCCAGAACAGCACCATCGTCACGGTGGTGTCGATCTTCCTGGTGCTGCTGTTCGGCGCCATGGCCGCCTTCGCGCTGGCCGAATACCGCTTCCGCGGCAACACGGTGATGGGTCTCTATCTGGCCATCGGCATCATGATCCCCATCCGCCTCGGCACGGTGGCGCTGTTGCAGGGCATGGTGGCGACCGGCCTCGTCAACACGCTGACGGCGCTGATCCTCGTCTACACGGCGCAGGGCCTGCCGCTGGCCATCTTCATCCTGTCGGAATTCATGCGCACGGTGTCGGACGACCTGAAGAACGCCGGCCGCATCGATGGCCTCAGCGAATACGCCATCTTCTTCCGCCTGGTGCTGCCGCTGGTGCGGCCGGCCATGGCGACGGTGGCGGTGTTCACCATGATCCCCATCTGGAACGACCTGTGGTTCCCGCTGATCCTCGCCCCCAGCGAGAGCACCAAGACGGTGACGCTCGGCGCCCAGCTGTTCATCGGCCAGTTCGTCATCAACTGGAACGCCGTGCTGTCGGCGCTGTCGCTGGCCATCTTTCCGGTGCTCATCCTCTACGTCATCTTCTCGCGGCAACTCATTCGCGGCATTACCTCGGGAGCGGTCAAATGACGTCTCCGGTTCGCGTCCTCTCGGCCGGCCTCGGCAACATGGGCCGGAGCCATGCCCTCGCCTATCACCGCAATCCCGGCTACGAGATCGTCGGCCTCGTCAACCGCACCAAGGTGGACCTGCCGGACGAGTTGAAGGGCTACACGGTGGCGCCGTCCTTCCCGGAGGCGCTCAGGGCGCTGAAACCGGACATGGCGTCGATCAGCACCTATTCGGAGAGCCACGCCGACTATGCTGTGATGGCTCTCGAACAGGGTTGCCACGTGTTCGTGGAGAAGCCGCTGGCCACCACGGTGGCCGACGCCAAGCGCATCGTCGACTGCGCCGTCGCCAACGGCCGCAAGCTGGTGGTCGGCTACATCCTGCGCCACCATCCGTCGTGGCAGCGCTTTATCGCCGAGGCGCGGGCGCTCGGCGGCCCCTACGTGTTCCGCATGAACCTCAACCAGCAGTCCTCCGGCAAGACCTGGGAGACGCACAAGGCGCTGATGAACACCACGTCGCCGATCGTCGACTGCGGCGTCCACTATATCGACGTCATGTGCCAGGTGACCGACGCGGCGCCGGTCGAGGTACGCGGCATGGGCCTGCGCCTCTCGGACGAGATCGCGCCCGACATGTACAACTACGGCCATCTGCAGGTGATGTTCTCCGACGGCTCGCTCGGCTGGTACGAGGCCGGCTGGGGACCGATGATGTCGGAACAAGCCTTCTTCGTGAAGGATATCATCTCGCCGAACGGCTCGGCCTCGATCGTCATGCGGGAGGGCAAGTCCGACGACCTCGACGCCCACACCCGCACCTCGACCATCCGCGTCCACAAGGCGGCGACCGGCCCGGACGGCGCCTTCCTGACGCCCGACGTCGACCACACCATGGCCGGCGAGCCGGGGCACCAGGAGCTGTGCGAACTGGAACAGGCCTACATGCTCAAGGCGATCGTCGAGGACATCGACCTCAGCCAGCACATGAACGACGCGCTGAAGTCGCTCGCCGTCTGCCTCGCCGCCGATCAAAGCGTCCGCACCGGCAAGCCGGTCAAGCTATAAGGAACAATGCCCGTGGGATCGCTGGAACTCAGGAACATCAGGAAGGCCTTCGGCCAGCTGGAAGTGCTGAAGGGCATTGACCTCGAGGTGAAGGACGGCGAGTTCGTCATCTTCGTCGGCCCCTCCGGCTGCGGCAAGTCGACGCTGTTGCGCTCGATCGCCGGCCTTGAGGACGTCACCTCCGGCACCGTGCTGATCAACGGCCGCGACGTGACGGTGACGCCGCCGGCCAAGCGCGGCATCACCATGGTCTTCCAGACCTACGCGCTCTATCCGCACCTCTCCGTGCGCGACAACATGGCGCTCGGCCTGAAGCAGGCCGGCACGCCGGCCGCCGAGATCAACACCCGCGTCGCCAAGGCGACCGAGATGCTGTCGCTCGAACCCTATCTGAAGCGCCGGCCGGCCGAGCTGTCCGGCGGCCAGCGGCAGCGCGTTGCCATCGGCCGCGCCCTGGTGCGCGAGCCTGAGCTGTTCCTGTTCGACGAGCCGCTCAGCAACCTCGACGCCGCCCTGCGCGTGCAGACCCGCGTCGAGATCGCCCGCCTGCATCGCCAACTCGAAGCCACCATGATCTACGTGACGCACGATCAGGTGGAGGCGATGACGCTGGCCGACCGCATCGTCGTGCTGAACGCCGGCGTCATCGAGCAGATCGGCTCGCCGATGGAGCTCTACAACAAGCCGGCCAATATGTTCGTTGCCGGCTTCATCGGCTCGCCGCAGATGAACTTCGTCGAGGCGGGGCGCGTCGGCGAGGCGGGCGCCACCATCGGCTTCCGGCCGGAGCATCTCAGCGTGTCGCCGACCGAGGGCCGCTTCCGGGGCAAGGTGATCCACGCCGAGCATCTCGGCGCCGACACCAACCTCTATCTCGAAACCGAGAACGCCGGCCTGATCACCGTGCGGCTGTTCGGCGAGCACCGCTACACCGCCGACGACATCGTCTACGCGACGCCTGATACGGCCAAGATCCACCGCTTCGACGAGACGGGCCGGACGATCGCCAACTGATCCCTTCTTGGATAGATTGGTCCAGACGCCGCCTCCGGGCGGCGTTTGCATGTCGAGCCGGGCAAGGCCGATCAAGCGACGGCGGCCGGCTTCTGGCATCAAGGAGGGGCTCGGCAGTCGCGAGGCAAAGATGGGCGTCCTTGAGAAGGCGATCTGGTATCTGGAGCTGAACATCGGGCAGCCGCTGACGCTGGCCGAGCTGGCCGGCCGCTGCGCCGTCAGCCCCTGGCACCTCTGCCGCCTGTTCCAGGCCACCGTCGGCCTCGCGCCGATGAGCTACCTGAGGGCGCGGCGGCTGACCGTCGCCGCCGAGGCGCTGGCCGAGGGCGATAAGGAGATCCTCACTGTCGCCCTCGACGCCGGCTATGGTTCGCACGAAGCCTTCACCCGCGCCTTCGCCGGTTGCTTCGGCGTGCTGCCGAGCACCGTCCGGCAAAGCCGGACCACCCGCAACCTCCCCTTGATGGAGCCCTGGACCATGCGCAAGGACATGATCGTCGACCTCGCCGCCCCGGAATTCCGCGAGCGCGCCGCCTTCCGGGTGATCGGCCTGTCGACCCGCTGCACCTTCGAGACCAATGCGGTCATTCCCCGGCTGTGGACCGACTTCAACCTGCGCTGCGACGAAGTGCCGGCGCCGGTGGCCGGCGCCGCCTACGGCGTCTGTTGCGACATGGAGGCCGACGGCCACTTCCGCTATGTCGCCGGCCTCGAATCGACGGCGACGCACGTTCCGGACGGTCTCGATGCGGTCGACATCCCGGCCAGCCGCTACGCCGTCTTCCGGCACGTCGGCCACCTCTCCGGCTTCAACCGGACCGTCTACACCATCTGGAACAAGGCGCTGCCCGACGCCGGCCTCACGCCGGCCAAGACGCCCGATTTCGAGCTTTACGACGAGCGCTTCGATGCACAGACCAGCAGCGGCACGGTGGAAATCTGGATTCCACTCGCCTGACGGCTGCTCTCGCTCTTCGTAGACGCATCGTTTCTACGGAAAACCGGTTCCCACTTTTCCGCACGATGCTTTCAGGGCATTTCCGGCGAAAGCCGGTTCACCGGAAATGCCCTATCTCTTTGCGAGACGCAAAACCGGCTCCTACGTTTGCCGGAATTGCTCTACCGATGCCGCGCCGAAGCGGTCCTCAGCGTCACCAGTTCCTCGGCGGCGGTGGGGTGGACGGCCATGGTGCGGTCGAAGTCGCGCTTCGTCGCGCCCATGGCGACCGAGATGCCGATCAGCTGGATCATCTCGCCCGCCTCTGGCCCGAGAATGTGGACGCCGAGCACCCGGTCGGTGACGGCGTCGACCATCACCTTCATGAAGCTGCGTTCGTCGCGGCCGGCCAGGATGTTGCGCATCGGCCGGAACTCGGCCTTGTAAACATCCACCGCCTTGTGGGCGGCGCAGGCCGCCTCCTCGGACAGGCCGATGGTGCCGACTTCCGGCGTGGTGAAGATGGCCGTCGGGATCGCCGAGAGGTCGGCGAAGCTCTCCTTGCCGCCGAACACCGTGTCGGCGAAGGCGTGGCCCTCGCGGATCGCCACCGGCGTCAGCTGGGCATGGTTGGTGACGTCGCCCACCGCGTAGATCGACGACACCGAGGTTTCCGACAGCGCGTTGACGATGATGGCGCCATCCGCATCGAGCGCGACGCCCGCCGCGTCGAGGCCGAGGCCGGTGGTGTTGGGGCGGCGGCCGGTGGCGGCCAGCACCAGGCCGGTGTCGAGGGCGGCGCCGTCGAAGAGGCGCACGGCGAGGCCGGCCGTCGTCTTGTCGATGCCCGCCACCTGCACGCCCGTGCGTACGTCGATGCCGCGTGTCTGGAGCGCGTCGGCCAGCTTGTCCCGAACCTCGCGGTCGAAGCCGCGCAGCACCTGCTCGCCACGATAGAGCACGGTGGTCGGCACGCCGAGGCCGTTCAGGATGGAGGCGAATTCCAGCGCGATGTAGCCGCCGCCCACCACCACCGCCTTTTCCGGCAGGGCCGGCAGATCGAACATGTCGTTGGAGGTGACGGCATGCTCCATGCCGGGCACGTCGGGTAGCACCGGGCGGTTGCCGGTGGCGACCAGGATGCGGCCGGCGGTGATCGTCCGCTCGGCGGCCACCAGGCGGACCTCGTTGGGGCCGGTGATGACGGCGCGGTCGCGCAAGATCTCGGCGCCGGCCCGCTGGAGATTGCCGGCGTAGATGCCTTCGAGGCGGGCGACTTCGCGCCGCATGGCCGCCTGGAACGCCGGCCAGTCGAAGCGCCGGTCGCCGACCGTCCAGCCGAAGCCGGCCGCGTCATTGAGATCGCCGGCGATGCGGGAAGCGTAGACCATCAGCTTCTTCGGCACGCAGCCGCGGATGACGCAGGTGCCGCCGATGCGCGATTCCTCGGCGATGGCGACGCGGGCGCCGTAGCCCGCCGCGATGCGTGCGGCGCGCACGCCGCCGGAGCCGGCGCCAATGACGAAGAGATCGTAGTCGAAGGAAGCCATCACCAACCGTCCCGCGTGTCGAGAAAATCGCCGTCCTCATATCATGCCGACGGCCGGGATGGGCGGACGAATTCCCCATCGGGGCCGATGCGAAAACGCCGGCGGGAGGCCCGCCGGCGGTTCGGTCAAGTCCGATCGCGATGGCGTCAGAAGTTGTAGCCGCGCTTGTTCAGCTCGTCGCGCGACCGGGTGACGATCTCGGTGGAGATGGCGTCGCGCCAGATGCCGGCCGAGCGCATCGAATCCTGGATGATCAACGGCGCCGTCTGGCCGTATTTCTCGCCGACCGGCGAGCGGAAGAAGGCGGTGATCTGCTTCAGCTCTTCCTCGCTGAAACGACCGGCCCAGATGCGCTCCAGCTCACGGTCGAGATCGGGACGGCGCTTGGCAAGGTCGAGGGCGACGGTGTTCACCACCTCTTCGATGTCCTTGGCGGCACCGGGATTGGAGCGCTGGAACAGCGCCTTGGTCTGTTCGGCCAGGGCAAGCAGAATCTCATTGAACTGCTCGGAGGCGTGGGCAGCGGCGATGGTCTCGCGCGCGGCGGCGATGTGAGACTCGGTGAAGTCCTCCGAAAGGGTCGGAGACGCCAGCGCGGCAATCACCATGGCCGCCGCCAGCGGGCGGCGGAGAAAGGTCAGGGTCCGGTGCATACAACAAATCTCCGATATCGACTTCATCGTTGGCGTCATTGGCCCAAGGGGCACGCTTCCTTGCAACCGGCCACAGGCCAGGGCGACTCCACGGGAATCACCGGCCGTTCCGATCGCGCCGAACACGCGGTTGCCCAAGCCTCTGGAACCGAATTCTGGCGAAATGATGCGCCCGCCGCAATCAAGCCCCACTTCCCGGAAAATGGCCCCCGCTGGTTTGCCGGAAACCGTGCGACACCGCAAGCCCGTTCCGGAACATCGCGACCTTGGTCGATCAGGCCGGAAGAATCGGCCGACGGGAACGCTGGCGCCGGCCGGCCGCCGTGCTAAACCCTCTCCATCACCGCAAGAGGATCCGATGCGCCCGGTTGTCGTTTTCGATCTCGATGGCACGCTGCTCGACACCGGCCCCGATCTCCTCCGGGCGCTCAACCGGCTGCTCGTCGACGAGGGCGTGGCGGCCGTCGCGCACACCGACGTGGCGACCCTCTACGGCCACGGAGCGCGGGCGTTGATCACCGAGGGATTCCGCCGCGCCGCCCGGCCGCTCGACGCGTCTCGCCTGCCCGGCATGATCGAGCGATTCGTCGGCTTCTACGCCGGAGCAATCGCCGTGGAGACGCGCCCCTACCCCGGCCTTGTCCTCGCCCTCGATCGGCTCGTGGCGCGCGGCGCCGGCCTCGCCGTCTGCACCAACAAGCGCGAGGCGCTGGGCCAGGCGGTGCTCGCCGGGACCGGCCTGTCGCCGCTGTTCTCGGCGGTGATCGGCGGCGACAGCCTGCCCGAGCAGAAACCGCACCCGCGGCCGCTCGTCGAGGCGATCGTCCGGGCCGGCGGCGTGCCGGAGGCGGCGGTGATGGTCGGCGACAGCGAGACCGATATCGCCACGGCCCGCGCCGCCGGCGTGCCGGTGATCGCCGTCGATTTCGGCTATGGCGGCCGGCCGGCGGCCGAACTCAGC
>LUYO01000073.1:0-20349 GCA_001603295.1 Rhodobacterales bacterium Alpha_02 | reverse complement strand
ATATATATTTATCTTTTCGAAATCACATTTCCCATGCGAGATTTTACCATTTCTTTGTAATAAAAATCACACATACTCGGTCCAATTTCATTATAGTATCCGTTAATTATTTTTGTCTGCCGTTTCATTTCGGAGCGGTATTTTTTTGCGTCAATATCGATACCAATATCTTTTGCGACAAGAGCGATTTTCTTCTTGTCGAAGACATATCTATCCTTGCACTTCTCCCCCATCACTCTAGCAGCGGTAAGGTTAGAGACGGCGATGCTCTCTTTTTCAGTCAACGCCTGTGCTGATGCTTGCGAACATAGCAGCAAGATAAACAGCCCTGCCAAAGCCCTCATGATGCTCTCCCCCAAGCCGGCCATCTTTGGTTGTCTTTTGCTATCATTTACTGATGCCGAGACGTATCGGAGGTATCCCTGATCCCTCACAGGCAGCTTTCTCGCCGACCGAGCGGCAAGGCCGACCGAGATTTGCACGACGTCTGAAAGCTCTGACGGATGACATGATGAAAGATTGAAATGGCGAAGCTCTCGGACATTACCGAACTCGCATGACCGTATTCCAACGACGGCCGATCAAAGACGCCGACACGACGCATTGTCTTCTGGTAGGGCAATCCAGAAAACGACGCCGCGACTTTTGGCTTGAAACGCCTCCTCCGGCCGCTACCATGGCTTGGCCGATCGGGTTGGCCGATCCGACCGGTTGCAGTCTCAAGCGATCCCGAGGTCCGGATGTCCAGCATCGTCAAGCCGACCCGCTTCTCCGTGCAGCCCCTGCACCGCCTGACCCGCCGCCTCGCCGACGTGGCGGCCGGCCGGGTGGAACCCGACCTCGTCATCACCGGCGCCCGTGCCCTGTCCACCTATTCCGACCGCATCCTCAACGACCGCGAGGTCTGGGTGGCGGCCGGTCGCATCGCCGCCGTCAAGCCGGCCGGCAGCTATCGCGGCGGTTCGGCGACGATCTACGACGCCCACGGCGGCATCATCGCCCCCGGCCTCGTCGACCCGCACATCCACATCGAAAGCTCGATGGTGACGGCCTGCGCCTATGCCGAGGCCGCCCTCCTCAACGGCACCACCACCATCTTCTGCGACAGCCACGAGATCGGCAACGTCATGGACGTCGCCGGCATCGAGGCGATGATGGAGGACGCCCGCGAGGCGCCGCTCTCCATCTTCCACACGCTGGCCAGCACCGTGCCGGCCACCACGCCGGAACTGGAGACGGCCGGCGGCGATCTGACGCCCGACAAGATCGCCGGCCTGTTCGACCGCTGGCCGGAGGCGGTGGCGCTCGGCGAGAAGATGGATTTCGTGCCGGTCACCCTCGGCGAGACGCGCAGCCACGCCATCATCGCCGCCGCGCTGTCGCGCGGCCGGCCGGTGTCCGGCCACGTCTACGGCCGCGAGTTCGTCGCCGCCTACGCCGCCTCGGGCGTCACCGACACCCACGAGGCCACCGACCGCGACATCGCCGACGATCTCCTGGAAGCCGGCGTCTGGATCTTCCTGCGCGGCGGCCCGCCGACCACCCCCTGGCACTCGCTGCCCGAGGCGATCAAGACCATGACCGAGCTTGGCGCCTCGCCGCGTCGCATCGCCGTCTGCACCGACGACCGCGACGCCGAGGACCTCCTGGCCTTCGGCCTCGACTGGGTGGTGCGGCAGGCCGTAAAGGTCGGCGTGCCCCCTGCCACCGCCTGGGCCATGGGGTCGATCTCCGGCGCCACCCGCTATGCCATGGACGGCGAGATCGGCGGCCTCGGCGGCGGCCGGCGCGCCGATCTGGTGCTGCTCGACGACGACCTCGTGCCGCAGAGCACCTGGTACGGCGGCGAGCTGATGGTCGATCGGCGGTCGATCACCCCGACGCTGGAGGCAACGCTCGAGGCGCGCTACCGCTACCCCGACGCCGCCTACGCCACCGTCCACCTGCCGAAGGCGCTGACGCTGACCCCCGCCCTGCCCACCGAGCCGTCCGTCGCCAACGTCATCCGCGCCGAGCTGCCCGGCATCGTGCTGAAGCACGTCCGGCTCCCCCTCGAACCAGCCAACGACTGGCAGACGCTGTTCGACCGCCACGACCTCTGCTTCGTCGCCGTCGTCGAGCGGCACGGCAAGTCGGCCGGCAACGTCGCCCACGGTCTTCTGCAGAATTTCGGGCTGAAGCGCGGCGCCGTCGCCTCGTCGGTCGGCCACGACAGCCACAACATCATCGTCGCCGGCACCGACGAGGCCCAGATGCGGCTGGCGCTCGATGCGGTGGCCGCCGAGGGCGGCGGCGTCTGTGTCATCCAGGACGGCAAGGTGGCGGCCATGGTGCCGCTGCCGGTCGCCGGCCTGATGAGCGACAAGCGCGTGCATCTGGTGGCCGGCGAGGTCGAGGCGCTGAAGGCCGAGTGGGAGAAAGCCGGCTGCACGCTGCCCTACATGGGCTTCAACCTGATCCCGCTATCGGTGATCCCGGAAATCCGCATCACCGACAAGGGCCTGGTGCTGGTGCCCGAGATGACGCAACTGCCGCTGTTCGCGGCGGAGTAATACCGAGAGGCATTGATGATGACTCCCAGGTATTCCGCTTGCCGATTTCTCATGCCATTGATGTAAATGAGAAATCGGCGATGGCCACAATGAGCGGATGCGTCAGCATCTTCGCGAATTGATATAAGGCAACGACAATCGCGACGGCCTCTCCTGCCCCGCCGGGTCGCGAAGGCTTCCGGAATGCGGCGCGGAATGGGATAACGCTATGGAAACGGTCGCGATTGCCCTCGTTCTCATGCTGGCCGTCGTCATCAGCGGCACGCTGGCGCGCATGTCGCCCATTGCCCTGCCGCTTCCCCTGGTCCAGATCGCGCTTGGCGCGGCCATCGCCTCGGTGGCCGACCTCGGCGTCGTACTGGAGCCCGACCTGTTCTTCCTGCTGTTCCTGCCGCCGCTGCTGTTTCTCGACGGCTGGCGCATTCCAAAGGAGGGCCTGTTCCGCGACAAGGGCACCATCCTTGAACTTGCCCTCGGCCTCGTCGTCTTCACGGTGGTCGGCGTCGGCTTCTTCATCAACTGGATGGTGCCGGCGATGCCACTGGCGGTCGCCTTCGCGCTGGCGGCCATCGTCTCGCCCACCGATCCCATCGCCGTGTCGGCCATCGCCGCCAGGGTGCCGATCCCCAAACGGCTGATGCACATCCTCGAAGGCGAATCCCTTCTCAACGACGCCTCGGGTCTGGTCTGCATGCGCTTTGCCGTGGCGGCGGCCCTGACCGGCACCTTCTCGCCGGCCGACGCCTTCGCGACATTCCTCTGGCTGGCCTTCGGCGGCATCGCCATCGGCGCCGGCGTCACCTGGGCGGCAATGAAGGCCAAGACCTGGATATCCAGACGCTTCGGGGAAGACAGCGGCTCGCAGATCCTGGTCAGCCTGCTCATTCCCTTCGCCAGCTACCTTTTGGCCGAGCACCTGCATTGCTCCGGCATTCTCGCCGCCGTCGCCGCCGGCATCACCATGAGCTACGCCGAGCAGGCCGGCCACGTGCTCGCCGTCACCCGCGTCCAGCGCAGCGCCGTCTGGGACACCGTACAGTTCGCGGCCAACGGCATCATCTTCGTGCTGCTCGGCGAGCAATTGCCGAAGATCGTCTCCGGCGCGGCCGAGGTGGTCCGCGAAACCGGCCATCACGACCCGGCTTGGCTGGTGATCTACATCGTGGCGATCAACCTGGCGCTGGCGGCGCTACGCCTCTTGTGGGCCTGGGCCTCGCTGCGCTTCACCCTGTTCAGGGCGGCGCGCCGGGGCAAGACCGTGGCGACGCCGAGCTGGCGCCTGGTGGTGGCGACATCGCTGGCCGGCGTGCGCGGCGCCATCACGCTGGCCGGCGTGCTGACGCTGCCGCTGACCATGAACGACGGATCGCCCTTCCCGGCCCGCGACCTCGCCATCCTGCTGGCCGCCGGCGTGATCATCGTGTCGCTGGTGGCGGCCAGCATCGGGCTGCCGCGCCTTCTCAAGAACCTTGAGCTGCCTCCGGACGCCTCGCACCAGGAGCAGGAGGACAACGCCCGCACGGCGGCGGCCGAGGCGGCGATCCGGGCCATCGAGCAGGCACAGCATAAGATGGGGGAAGGCCGCGCCGACGCCGATCTCTACATGGACGCCGGCGCGCGGATCATGGAGCTGTACCGTCGCCGCATCGACGGCCGCACCAAGACCGGCGACGAGCGCGAGCTTGCCCGCAAGATCGACGAGATCGAGCGCAAGCTGCGCCTCGCCGGCCTAGGCGCCGAGCGCGACGAGATCTATCGCAATGCCCGGGCGCGCAAGATTTCCGACGAGGCGGCTCGCAAGCTGGTCAGGGAAATCGATCTGATGGAGGCGCGGTTCGGCGCAGGGACGTAGGCGGGCGACACAAGCCGCCGCCCGGCCGATCAACTGTTGCCGCCGGCCAGTCTCGCCAGCAGATCCGGCGTGAAGGGATCGGCCAGCGCCGCCTCCGGCCGGCTGACCGGCGTCTTGTCCGACGTCATCTTGGAGAGCCGCGCCGCGCCCTTGTCCTGAAGGATCGCCCGGAAGGCCGGGTGCATGCCGCCGTCGACATAGGACATGCGGGGCAACTCGGGATTGGCGGCGGCGATCGCCTTGGCGGCGGCGTCATCCGCGGCGGCCTTGGCGGCGACGGCGGCGGCGAGCGTCGCGTCGGTCTGCAACGGCGGACAGGGCGCCAGCGGGTCGACCGTCGCGTCGAGATTGTCGGCGTTGAAGACATAGCGGCGACCGCAATAGCCGACGCGCGGCGCCTTGCGCGTCAGCTCGAAGGCGTCGCTGCCTTCCTTGAGGGTGCGCCAGAAGGCTATGTTCGGATTGCCCTGATGCAGGGCGAGGTTGGCCGGCGTCATGCGGAAGGGCAGCGCCTCGACCTGAAAGGCGCCCTGGCCGCCCCGGAACGCCTCGCGCGCCACGGCGTAGATCTCGAACGCCGCGTCGTCGGTGACGGCGTAGCAGCCCGACGACGAGCAGGCGCCGTGGATCATCAGGGCGGCGCCCCGATAGCCGAGCGCTGCCTCCAGCCGGTTGGGGAAGCCGAGGTTGAAGGACAGGTAGTAGCGGCTGTCCGGGTTCATCTGGGCCGGCGCGACGGAGTAGAAGCCTTCCGGCGTCTGGCGGTCGCCCTCCACCGTCTTCGGTCCCAGCTTCCCCGACCAGCGGCAGATGGGATAGGTCTTCAGCAGCACATAGCGGCCGTCGCGGCCCATCTTCCAGAGTTCGAGTTCGCTTTCCTGCTTGAAGACGCGGATCAGGATCGGCGAGGTGACGCTGAGGCCCTTGCTGGTCATCTCGGAGATGAGCCGCGCCGGCACCGGCCGTTCCGACCGCTTGAGGTCGTAGCCGAACAGCGCGCAGCCGGAAAGGGCCGCCGCGGCAATCAGCAGGAACGCAGCCGAACGCAGTCTCGTCACGGATAAGCCTTTCATCGAGGCAGCGCGCCATCCGGCCCGAATGCGATCCCGACGCCCGCCAACCGGCGGGCGTCCCTCTTGCCGGGCGCCGATCATCCGAAGCACCCTGTGGCGGAGGACTTCGGACAGAATATGGCGCGACGCGGCTTTCACGCCCTCAGGCTGGCGCGAATGGCCTCGGCGATCTTGTCGGAGCGGGTGACGCCGCTCTCCCTGGCGGAGCGGTCGAGCGCGGCGAGCAGATGCTCGTTGAGGGTGATCTGCACCGGAACGGCCTTGCCCGGCATGTCCACCGGCACCGCGGCGATGATCGCCTCGTGCAGTTCCTGCGTCCGGCGGATGTCGTCGAGCGTCCGCAGCACCGGCAGGGCCTGGCTGTTGTCGCCGAGCTTCTTGACATGCGCCGCCAGCGCCACGGCGGCCCGGGCGATCGCGTCGTTGAGGTTGCTGGCAGCCGAGACGCAGCCGGGGAAGTCCGGGAAGGACACGCCATAACTGCGATTTTCTTCTTCGTGAATCAACGCGACGGCGTAGGCCATGTGAGCCTCCTGGCTCGGATGTCGAAACGAAAGGGAGATTTCAGGCGCCCGGACGCGAGGAGCCGGCGCTGGCTCCCTCGCCAACCGAGGGTCTCGGACCGGATGCGGCGCGCCCTGAGCCGGCCCGAGATGATTGACGCTCGCAAAACAGGGTAAACAAAATATTAACATGAGGCAGAAAGTCATTTATCCCGACGTCGGCTCGGTCAGGCCGACGCCGGCCGCCTTCAGTGCCAGCGCGACATGCGACCGGGCCAGCCCCAGCAATTCCGGCCGGCGCGCGCCGGCCCGCGCCCGAAGCGCCAGAGAGTGCTGCAGCGCCGCCAGCATCGCCGCCAGCCCGGCGACATCCGCGTCGGCCGCCAGCTCGCCGGCCTCGGCCGCCGCCGTCATCCGCTGCCGGAACAGGCTGTCGGTCTTGCCGACGGCGGCGGCCAGTTCCGATCCGATCTCGGGATCGGCGGCGGCCTCGCCCGAGATGACGCTCAGGATCGGGCAGCCGAGCGGCTCGCCCTCCTTGGACAGGTAGGCGTCGACAATCGCGGCGAAATAGCCGTCGAGACCCTTTTGAAGTGACGACTCGTCGAACAGGGCGCTCCGCCGCCGCTCGACGGACTCCTCGGCATAATGCCGGACAGCCTTGCGGTAGATGTCGAGCTTGTTGCCGAAAGCCGCGTAGAGGCTCGGCCGCGCCATCCCGGTCGCCTCCGACAGATGGTCAAGCGAGGTGGCGGTGTAGCCGCGCCGCCGGAATTCGCCGAGCGCCGCCGCCAGCGCCTCATCCGGATCGTATTCCCTGGGCCGGCCGCGGGATGGTTTGCTTTTCATTTTGTACCGCTTCGCAAAAAATTAATTGCCGCTCCATTTTATGCGATCTAGTATGAAAATGTGAGAGGAAAATGGAGAACGAACATGGCTGACAAAATCCGCATCGGCATCAATGGCTTCGGCCGCATCGGCCGCATGGTCTTCCGCGCCGCGGCGGCGCGCGACGATCTGGAGATCGTCGCCGTGAACGACCTCCTGCCCATCGACCATCTGGCCTATCTCCTGAAATACGACAGCGTCCACGGCACCTTCCCCGGCCGGGTGGAAACGGCAGCCGGCGCGCTCGTCGTCGATGGACGAAAGATCGCCGCCTTTGAGGAGAAGGACCCGGCCGCCATTCGCTGGGCCGAGGCCGGCGCCGACCTGGTGATCGAGTCGACCGGGCATTTTCTCACCACCGAGGCAGCCGAAGGTCATATCCGGGCCGGCGCCGGCAAGGTGGTGCTGTCGGCGCCGCCCAAGGACGACACGCCGGTGTTCGTGATGGGCGTCAACGCGGCCGATTATGCCGGGCAGGATATCGTGTCGAATGCTTCCTGCACCACCAATTGCGTGGCGCCGCTGGCTAGGCTGATCAACGACGCCTTCGGCCTCGAGGAAGCGCTGATGATCACCGTGCACGCGGCAACGTCCAGCCAGAACACCGTCGACGGCGTGGCCCGCAAGGACTGGCGTTTCGGCCGCGGGGTGTTCAACAACATCATCCCCGCCACCACCGGCGCGGCGCGCATGGTCGGCAAGGTCATTCCCGAACTCAACGGCCGGATCAACGGCATGGCGGTGCGCGTGCCGGTCGCCGATGTCTCGATGGTCGACCTCACCTGCCGCCTGCACACCAGGGCGTCCTATGCGGAAATCTCGGAGGTGGTCCGCGACGCGGCGACCGGTGCCTATCGCGGCATCCTGCAATATTGCGACGACCCGGTGGTCTCCACCGATCTGCGCGGCAACGCCCACAGCTCGATCTTCGACGTCAAGGCGGGCATGCAGACCTCCGAGGGCCTGACCAAGCTGATCGCCTGGTACGATAACGAATGGGGCTACGCGTCCCGCTGCCTCGATCTGGCGGCGCACATGCTGCGCCAGAGCTAATCGCCGGAGGGCCTTCCCCAGACCGCCCCGGCAGAATTTTCGGTCAGGCCTTCGCCCCGTAGTAGGCCATGAACACGTCGAGGCCGTCGTCGACCATCTTCTCGGCGGCCTTGGGCGACGGCCTGAGCGCGGCGCCGAACAGCGACTTCTTCATCATCTCCGCCGTACAGAGCGAGATGAAGTGCTGGGCCGCGACGGCCGGGTCGCAGGGCTTCAGCCGTCCGTCCTCGACGGCCCGGCCGAACACCTCGGTCAGCCGCGTGGTACCGCGCTCGGCACCCGCCTTGAAGAACATGGCGCCGACGGCCGGAAACTTCTCCACCGCGCCGATCACCATGCGGATCGACGAGATGTGGCTGTCGGCGGTCAGTAACTCGTTGAAGCTGATGGCGAAGGCCCGGAGGTTGTCGCGGAAGCTGCCGGCCACCGGCTGGAAGGCGTCGAGGGCGGCGGCCAGCTCCCGCTTCTCGTCGGAGATCAGCTCCTCGAACAACTCGTCCTTGTTGGTGAAATAGACGTAGAGCGTGCCCTTGGAGACGCCGGCCGCCTTGGCGATGGCATCCATCGCCGCCCCCTCGTAGCCCTTGGCGCGGAACACCTCGCGGGCCCCGTCGAGGATCTGCTGCCGCTTCTCGTTGTCATGACCTTCGGCGCCGGAAACCGGTTCGCCGGGCCGCGCCGACACCTTGCTCATCCACCCCTGCCCTTGCGACTTCGATAGGCCACCATTGTCGCCGTTCCGGCCGCCGACGGCCATTCGCCCTTGGGCGACCCGTCATTCCGGAAACGGTGACGGCCGATCACGTTTTGCTGAGAGTGCCCTCGATGGACACGAAAGGTCAACCAAGCGCCCGAGTCACTATTGACCGAACGGTTCGGTCATGAGATAACACTTTCGACGGTCAGGGACAATACTGACCATATCGAATGCATCGCGCCGGCGAGTGGCGCGGTCCGCCCGGCAGGTCCGGCGACGGACAGATGGAGACTTCAATGGCCAAGCGCGAAGGCAACGCCGCCCACGAGAGCGACGGCTCGGACGCCACCGTCACCCCGATCCGGCCGGCCGCCGAGGCCAGCCCCGGCGCGCCGCACCATGCCCCGGCATCGAGCCACGCGGCGCCGGCCCCGGCGGCCGCGCCGAAGAAGAAGCGCGGCATCGTCGGCCGCCTGGTGCTCGTCGCCCTCATCGGCACCGCCGCCTGGTTCGGCGGCAAGGCCGGCTACGCCTGGTGGATCGACGGCCGCTTCCTGGTTACCACCGACGACGCCTATGTCGCCGCCGACATCACCACGCTGGCCGCCAAGGCTTCCGGCTACGTCACCGACGTCCTGGTCGCCGACAACACGGCGGTGAAGAAGGGCGACGTCATCGCCCGCATCGACGACGGCGACTATCGCCTCGCCGTCGCCCAGGCCGAGAACGCCCTCGCCGGCAACGTCGCCACCGTCGCCCGCATCGACCGGCAGATCACCGCCGGCACGGCGCAGGTGGCGCAGGCCAAGGCCGGCGTCGCTTCGGCCGAGGCGTCGCTCGAATCGGCGGATATCAATTTCTCCCGCCAGTCGACGCTGGTGACCAACAAGGTGTCGGCCCAGTCGCAGCTCGACGACGCCCGCACCGCCCGCGACGCGGCCCGCGCCTCCGTTGCCGCCGCCGAGGCGGCCGTGGCGGTGGCCGAGGCCAACATCGACGTCCTGAAGGCGCAGAAGGCCGAGGCGGAAGCCACCGGCAAGACGCTGCAGACCGCCATCGACAAGGCGCGGCGCGACCTCTCCTTCACCGAGATCCGCGCGCCGGTGGACGGCGTCATCGGCAACAAGGCGATCGAGATCGGCACCTACGTGACGCCCGGCCAGCAACTCGCCTCGCTGGTGGCGACCGGCAGCGCCCACATCGAGGCCAACTACAAGGAAACGCAGCTGGCCAAGCTGGTTCCCGGCGAGACGGTGCGCATCACCGTCGACGCGCTCGGCGAGGAGGAGACCATCCTCGGCACCGTCGAGAGCCTGTCGCCGGCCACCGGCTCGGTGTTCAGCCTGCTGCCGGCCAACAACGCCACCGGCAACTTCACCAAGGTGGTGCAGCGCCTGCCGGTGCGCATCTCGGTTCCCGCCGACGCGGCGGCAAGCGGCAAGCTCCGCCCCGGCCTCTCCGTGGTGGTCGCCGCCGATCCGCGCACCGCGCCGGCAAGCTGATACCTTCCCAAACGATCGACCGGCGCGCGCGGGCCACAGCCCGCGCGCCTTCGGCCGACAGCCCTCGGTCGCTCCCATGTCCGCCATCGCACCGGCCGCCGCCGGCCCCGTCTTCACCAAACGCCGGCTGTTCACCTTCATCTGCATGGTGTTCGGCATGTTCATGGCGATCCTGGACATCCAGATCGTCTCGGCATCGCTGTCCGAGATCCAGGCCGGCCTCGGCGCCGCCAACGACGAGATCTCCTGGGTCCAGACCTCCTACCTGATCGCCGAAGTGATCATGATCCCGCTGTCGGGCTACCTGTCGCGGATGATCTCGACGCGCTGGATGTTCGTCATCGCCGCCGGCGGCTTCACCGCCGCCTCGCTGATGTGCGCCTTCTCCTCGACCATCAACGAGATGATCGTCTGGCGCGCCGTGCAGGGCTTCATCGGCGGTGGCATGATCCCGACGGTGTTCGCCTCGGCCTACACCATCTTCCCGCGCGACAAGATGTCGATGGTGGCGCCGATCATCGGCCTGGTCGCCACGCTCGCCCCGACCATCGGCCCGACGGCCGGCGGCTATCTCACCGAGCTGTTCTCCTGGCACTGGCTGTTCCTGGTCAACGTAGTGCCCGGCATCTTCGTGACGGCGGCGGCCTACATCCTGATCGACTTCGACGAGCCGCAGCCCGAACTGTTCAAGACCTTCGACTGGTGGGGCCTCCTCGCCATGGCCGCCTTCCTCGGCTCGCTCGAATACGTGCTGGAGGAAGGCCCCAGCAAGGACTGGCTCGACGACCGGCGCATCGCCATATTCACCGCCGTGATGACGGTCGGCGGCATCGTGTTCTTCGTCCGGGCGCTGACCCGCAAGAACCCGATCGTCGACCTGCGCGCCTTCGGCAACCGCAACTTCGCCTTCGGCAGCGCCTTCTCCTTCTGCCTCGGTATCGGCCTCTACGGCCTCACCTATCTCTATCCGGTCTATCTTGCCCGCATCCGCGGCTTCTCGGCCTTGCAGATCGGCGAAACCATGTTCGTCTCCGGTGTCGCCATGCTGTTCATGGCGCCTTTCGCCGGCCGTCTCAGCCGCGTTCTCGATCCGCGCGTCATGATGGGCGCCGGCTTCCTCGGCATCGCCGTCTCCACCTGGCTGTCGAGCAGCATGACCGCCGACTGGGACTTCTGGGAGCTGTTCTGGCCGCAGGTGTTCCGCGGCGTGTTCATGATGATGTGCATGGTGCCGATCAACAACATCGCGCTCGGTACGCTGCCGCCGGCCGAGATGAAGAACGCCTCGGGCCTGTTCAACCTCACCCGCAATCTCGGCGGCGCCGTCGGCCTGGCGCTGATCAACCAGATCATGACCAGCCGCGGCGACCTGCACTACGACCGGCTGCGCGAGGCGGTCACCATCACCAGCGCCACCGCCGTCTCGACGCTCGACGGCATGACGCACGCCCTGTCCGGGCTCGGCAGCAGCGCCCGCCTCGCCGCCATTTCCAGGCTGACCGGCATGACGCAGCAGCAGTCGATGGTGATGGCCTTCGACGACATCTTCCTGCTGTTGACGCTGCTGTTCCTGGGGCTGGTTGTCGCCCAGCCGCTGGTCAAGAGGCCGGCCGCCCAAGGCGGCGGCGGCGGCCATTGAGCCCAGAGCACTTCCGGTGAAATCCGGTTCACCGGAAATGCTCTATCTCTTTGTTCAGACGCAATTCCGGACGCAAAACCGGTTCTCCCTTTTGCTGGAATTGCTCTAAAACGCCAGCGAGGCGGCCTCCGGGGGGAGGTCCGCCTCGCGTTCGACGCCGGGGGGCGTGATGCGCGGTTGGGAAGCGACCGCGCGTTCTCCGGTGGCGCGGGAGTCACCGCCACCGGAAATCGACTGAGGGAGCGTCAAGCGACGATCGCCCCCTCCTGAATCCTGAAATCCTCCCTCCGACTATCCTATCGAAACGATTCATTGACAAGGCGTAAGTCGGGCCGGGGAGATGGTTCCCCCCGGCAGAGTGGCTTTTTTGTCGTACTAATCAGGCGATGGTAGAGGTGCTCTCCATGCGCCAGGCCTTCGGCAGCCGCCTCGTCTTGCCGGTGACCTCGACCTTGGCCCGAAGGCGGATGTCGGCGCTGGAGGCGCCGAGCTGCAACTCGTGCTCGCCCGGCTCGACGACGCGATAGCCTTCGGGGCCGGTGAAGCACAGCATGTCCACCGGCACGGTGAAGGTGACGCGCTTGCTCTCGCCCGGCTGAAGCTCGACGCGGCCGAACGCCTTCAGTTCCTTGACCGGCCGCACCACCGAGGCGAGCACGTCGCGGATGTAGAGCTGCGGCACGGCGACGCCCTTGCGGTCGCCGGTGTTCCTCACCGTGAAGCCGACGACGATATCGCCCGTTTCCACGTCCACCTTGTCGAACTTGAGCGTCAGGTCCTCGAAGGCGAAGCTGGTGTAGCTGAGGCCGTGGCCGAACGGATACTGGCTGCCGAAGTGGCGGGCGATCGGCGTGCCGGAACTCTTGAGCTTGTGATTGTAGAAATAGGGCGCGGCGCCGACGCCGCGCGGCACCGACAGCGTCAGCCGGCCGGACGGCTCCACCTTGCCGGTCAGAACATCGACGAGGGCGTTGCCGCCTTCCTGGCCGGCGAAGAAGGTCCACACCTGGGCGGCCAGCTTGTCCTCGAGGCCGCCGAGATTGTAGGGCCGGCCCGACGACAGCACCACCACTACCGGCGTGCCAGTGGCGACCACCGCTGCGAGAAGCTGCTGTTGCACGCCCGGCAGGTCGAGCGAATCGGCGTCCGAGCCCTCGCCCACCGTGCCGGTCTGGAAGATGCCCGAGAGGTCGCCGACGCAGACGATGGCGACGTCGGCCGCCTTCGCCGCCTCGACGGCGTCGGCGATCATGTCGGTGCGGGTGGAGAGCGACGACGCCTGCTCGACGGCGGCGCTGTCGTCGACGTCGCCGGGGAACACCGGCGCGCCGGCCTTGCGCTCGTCGAGGATGTTGCAGCCGCGGGCGTAGATTAGGTTAGCGCTGCCGGCCGCCGCCTGGAAGGCGGCGCGCGGCGTCACCACCGGGCCGGCGCTCTCGTTGGCGTCGGAGAGGATCAGGTGCACCGGGAAGGAATAGTCGCCCAAAAGGGCCAGCGGGTCGTCGGCGGCCGGGCCGATCAGCGCGATCTTCTTCTGGGGATCGAGCGGCAGGATGCCGTTGTTGTCGAGGATGGTCACCGACTGCTCGGCCACCCGGCGGGCAAGGCCCACCGCCTCCGGCGTCTGCAGCCGGATTGCCTTGTCATCCGCATAGGGCTTCTCGAAGATGCCCAAACGGAACTTCTCGGTCAGCACGCGCCGGACGATCTCGTCGATCTTCTCCACCGTGATCAGGCCGCGGTCGAGCGCCTCGCGCAGATGGGTGGCGCAGTCTTCGCCCGGCAGTTCCTGATCGAGACCGGCGTTGAAGGCCAGCGCCGCCGCCTCGGCCTGATTGGAGGCGAGGCCGTGGTGCTGGTAGAGCAGGCTGACGCCGATATAGTCGGCGACCACCAGCCCGTCGAAGCCCCAGTCCTCGCGCAGCACCTTGGTCAGGAGATGCTTCGACGCATGGCTCGGCTCGTTGTCGATGTCATGGTAGGCCGGCATCACTGAGCCGGCGTTGGCCTGCTTCACCGCCATCTCGAACGGCAGCAGGAAGATGTCGTTCAACTCGCGCCAGCCGAGGTGGATCGGCGCGTGGTTGCGGCCGCCTTCCGAGAAGGAATGGCCGGCGTAGTGCTTCAGCGTGGCGAGGAAATCGCGCTTCGGCCCCTGCATGCCGCGCACGTAGCGGGTGGCCAGGACGCCGACCAGATAGGGATCCTCGCCGAAGGTCTCCTCGGTGCGGCCCCAGCGGGCGTCGCGGGCGACGTCGAGCACCGGCGCCAGACCCTGGTGGCCGCCGATCGACCGCACCTCGTCGCCGATGATCCGGCCGACCTCCTCGATCAGCTCGGGGTTCCAGGTGGCGCCGTAGGCGAGCGACGACGGGAACAACGTGCCGCCGCGCGCCATGGTGCCGGACAGGCATTCCTCGTGGCTGATCGCCGGGATGCCGAGCCGCGTTTCCTCGACGAGGAACTTCTGCAGGCTGTTGAGCGCCCTGACGCCGGCCGCCGGGTCGATCGAGCGGGTGCCGAGCGGCCGGGTGATCTGGCCGAGGCCCTTCCGGAGCATGTCGGTCAGCGTGTTCTCGTCGGACGAGCCGATGAAGGCATCCTCGGTGCGCGGGCGATGCTTGCCGTGCTCGTCGAGCACCAGCCAGACGGCATGCGTCTGGGCGATCTTCTCGTCGATGGTCATGCGTCCCAAGAGGTCGGCGACGCGGCGGTCGATCGGCTGGGCGGGGTCCTGGTAAACGAAGGTCATGATGGGCTCTTTCGGCCGGTCGGCCGTCCTGATGATGATCCGGGAAAGGTCAGAGGCTGTCGCGGCGGGGGAGCGCGATGCCGTCGCCGTCGAACAGGTGGCAGCACGAGGCGGGCGCCGCGAAGCTGGCGCTGTCGCCGGCCTTGAGGCCGCCGTCGCCCGGCACCTTGGCGATCAGTGGCGCCGTGCCGCCGTCGAGGTAGACGAAGCTGTATTCGCCGAAATGCTCGACCGCTCTCACCTGGCGCGTCAGCGTCTGGGCGGCCGGCGCGGCCACCGGGGCAAGATGCTCCGGCCGCACGCCGAGCGTGACCGACGCGCCGGTGGCAAGCGTCGAGCCGTCGACAGGCACCGTGAGTTCCTCCCCGCTGTTCAGGGCGACGCGGGCACCGGTCTCCTCCTGGCCGACGAAGGCGGCTTCGAGGAAGTTCATGGTCGGCGATCCCAGGAAGCCGGCGACGAACAGGTTGCGCGGCCGGTGGTAGAGGTCGAGCGGCCGGCCGACCTGGGCGATCGAGCCGTGCTTCAGCATGTCTTTGCCGGCGTGCAGCAGCACGATCTTGTCGGCGAGCGCCATCGCCTCGGTCTGGTCGTGCGTCACGTAGATCATCGACGCCGCCGGGAAGTTCCGGTGCAGCGTGGCGATCTCCGAGCGCATGTGGACGCGCAGGGCGGCGTCGAGGTTGCTGAGCGGCTCGTCGAACAGGAACACTTTCGGCTGGCGCACGATGGCCCGGCCGATGGCGACGCGCTGGCGCTGGCCGCCCGAGAGCGCCTTGGGCATGCGGTCGAGCAGCGGTTCGATCTGCAGGATGCGCGCCGCCTCGCGGACGCGGCGATCGATCTCCGCCTTGGGCGTCTTGGCCTGGCGCAGGCCGAAGGCCATGTTGTCGTAGACGCTCATGTGCGGATAGAGCGCGTAGTTCTGGAACACCATGGCGACCTCTCGGTCGGCCGGCTCCACCTTGTCGACGGCGCGGTCGCCGATGCGGATCTCGCCCGAGTAGGCGGTCTCCAAGCCGGCCACCATGCGCAGGAGCGTCGACTTGCCGCAGCCCGACGGCCCGAGGAAGACGCAGAACTCGCCGTCGTCGATGGTGAGATCGACGTCGCGGATGACGGGGAAGTTGGCGCCGAAGGACTTGTTGACGCCGGAGAGGGTGATGCTGGTCATGGGGGTGTCTCCGAAGCCTCAGCCCTTGAGCGAGCCGGCCA
The DNA here is from genome assembly GCA_001603295.1 of Rhodobacterales bacterium Alpha_02. Classification (GTDB taxonomy): domain Bacteria; phylum Pseudomonadota; class Alphaproteobacteria; order Rhizobiales; family Pleomorphomonadaceae; genus Pleomorphomonas. The sequence goes on along the minus strand of LUYO01000073.1, from coordinate 4,623 downwards.
TCATGCCCTTGACGATCTTCTCCTGCCCGAAGGCATAGGCGACGATCAGCGGCAGCGAGGTGAGCGTGACGACGGCGAGGATCGCCGGGATGTTCGAGGAATACTGGCCCTGGTAGTCCCAGATGGCGAGCGGCAGCGTGCGGGTGCTGGTCGACGAGGTCAGCACGTAGGCGAAGATGAATTCGTTCCACAGCATGATGGCGTTGTAGATCGCCACCGTCGAAAGGCCCGGCCCGGACAGCGGGAAGAACACCTTGAAGAAGATGGCGAACGGGCCGCAGCCGTCGAGCCGGGCCGCCTCCTCCAGCTCCTTCGGAATCTGCCGCATGAACTCGGTCAGGATGAAGATGGAGATCGGCAGCGAGGTCGCCACATAGGGGCCGATCAGCGCGAACGGGCTGTCGTAGAGGCCCATGTCGCGGGTCATCAGGTAGATCGGCACCAGCGTGATGTGGATCGGCACGATCATGCCGGCGACGACGAGGCCGAACAGCGCCTCGTTGAAGCGGAAGCGGATGCGGGCGAAGGCGAAGGCGGCCATGGCCGAGATCAGGATGATCAGCACGACCGAGATCGTCACCACCATCACCGAATTCTTGAGGTAGACGAGGAACGGCCCGGACAGAACGGCGCGGTAATTGACGAAATTAAGGGCCTCCGGCAGCGACCACACCGAGGAGGCGTAGGACTCCTGCTGCGTCTTGAAGGTGGTCATCACCATGAACAGGAAGGGCATGGTGGTGACGGCCAGCCAGAACAGGCCGAGGACTGGGACGGCGATCGGCCGGACGATGCGGGCGGTGGTGGACGACGCCATCTCAGACCTCCGTCTCGTAACGCTTGGAGAAGCGCAACAGCACCGAGGCGATCAGGATGACGACGATGAACATCGCCGAGGCCACCGTGCTGCCGTAGCCGAGCTGGAACGAAGAGAAGACGTTGCGATACATGTAGGTGGCCATCAGTTCCGAGGCGCCCTCCGGCCCGCCGCCGGTCATCACGTAGATCAGGTCGAAGTAGCGCAGCGCGCCGATCACCGAGAGCACCACGGCGGTGCGGAAGGTGCCCTTGAGATGCGGCAGCTTCATCTTCCAGAAGATGGTCGTCTCCGACGCGCCGTCGAGCTTGGCCGCTTCCGATATCTCCGCCGGGAACGAGGCGAGGCCGGCCATGAACAGCACCATGTAGAAGGGGATGTACTGCCAGCAGACGACGGCGATCACCGCCCCGAGCGCAAAGCGCGTGTCGCCGAGCCAGTCCTGGGCGAAGGCGCCGAGGCCGACATACTCGAGCAGCGCGTTGAGCGGGCCGAAGTTGACGTCGTAGAAGTATTTGAAGAGGACGCCCAGGGCGACCGACGACATCAAGAGCGGCAGGAAATAGAGGATCTTGAGGATGCGCGAGCCCTTGCCGGCGTTATCCAGCACCACCGCCAGCACCACGGCGATGGGCATCTGGATCAGCACCGAGAAGGCGGCGAGCAGGATGTTGTTCCAGGCCGCTTTCCAGAACAGCACGTCGGAGGAGAGCTTTATCCAGTTGTCCAGCCCGACGAAGCGGGCGTTCGAGCCGAGGCCGTTCCAGTCGAGGAGCGACAGGCGGAAGCTGTCGACCAGCGGATAGAGCAGGTAGACGATGAGCAGCAAGACGGCCGGTGCCAGAAAGACGGCCGGCGCCAGCTTCCTGAGCGACAATGCCGCCCCTGCCGCCCCGCCGGCGGCGGAACGCGTCGATAAATCGGTCACGGGAATCCTCCGGTCCTCAGATAGGTGCCCCGCCGGCGGCGACCGTCGGCGGGGTTGTTCGCTTGGAGGAGACGTTACTTCAGTTCGGCCTTGGCAGCGGCCTCGAACTCGTCAGCCACCTGCTCGGGCGTCTTGGACAGGCCGAACAGCTCCTGCGAGGTGTCCTTGTGCAGCTCGCCGAGCTTCGGCGGCAGCTCCTGGTCCCACCAGAGCTGGACGCTCTTGGCTTCGCCGACCAGCTTGGAGACGTCCTGCAGGAAGGGATCGTCGACCTTGAGGTTCTTGAGCGGCGGCAGGCGCGAGTCGGCAACGCGGCCGGCGGCGGCGGTATCGTCGGTCAGGAACTTGATGAACTCGACGGCCTTGTCCTTCTCGGGGCAGGCGTTGGTGACGGAGACGAAGTTGTCGCCGAGCGTGCCGAGCAGGTCGCTCGGGTCACCCTTGCCGCCGGGTACCGACGGGAACGGGAAGAAGCCGAGCTTGTTGAAGAACTCGGGATTCTCGTTCTTGATGGTCGAGGCTTCCCAGGTGCCCATCAGTTCCATGGCCGCCTTCTCGGTGTAGAGCAGACGCCGCGAACCGCCGACGTCATAGTCGAGACCGTTGTAGCCCTTCTGGAAGGCGCCGAGGTTGACCAGCTCCTGCAACCGCTTGCCGGCCTCGACGAACACCGGATCGGCGAACGAGCCGCCATCCTTGCGCTGAGCGGCGTTGGCGAAGGCCTCGGGACCGCCGATGCGATCGACGAGGTAGCCGTAGTACATCGAGCCCGTCCACTTGTTCTTGTTGGCGAGGGCGAAGGGCGCGACGTCGTTCTTCTTCAGCGTGTCGATGACGGCGAGCAGTTCGTCCCAGGTCTTCGGCGGCGTCAGGTTGAGCTTGGCGAACATGTCCTTATTGTAGAACACCACGGCGATGGCGGTGTTCTCGGCCGGCAGGCCGTAGATCTTGCCGTCGACGGTGACCGCGCCGAAGCTGGCCGGCGCGAAGCGCTCCTTGAAGGCCGGGTCCTTGTCGAGATAGGGCGTCAGATCGACCACCTGGTTGGCGGCGACATATTCGCGGAACGGACCGCCGCCCCACGAGGTGAACACGCACGGCGGCTCGTTGGCGCCGAAGGCGATCTTGATCTTGGTCTTGTAGGCGTCGTTGAGGATGTGGGTATCCTCGACCTTGTAGCCGGGATTGGCCGCCTCAAAGCGGTCGGCGGCGTCACGGATCACCTTGACGGCGCCGGCGGTGGTCTGGAGGTCCCAGGACGTGATGACCTTGTCGGCCGCGTGAGCGGCGAACGGAACGACGGCGGCCATGGCGGCGCCGCAGGCCAGCGCCGAAAGTTTGGATGCGAGTTTAGAAGACACCTTCTCCTCCCAAGAAGCACGTTGCGGCAGCAACGGGTGACAGCTAAACGTTAGCGCTAACGTCGGCATGCGTCAACTCTACCAGTTGACCGTTGACGGGACCGCCGGAAGAGCCCTTGCTGAAGAGAGGCGCCCTCCCCGCTGCCGGCCGCCATCGTCGGTTTTCCGCGCCTTTTCAAAGGACGGCCACCGTCGCCGCAGTTGACAGGGGAAGGGCCATCGGACAAACAGGGACAATGCCCGGAAACCATTCGACCAAATGATGAAGCGACAATACCCAACGTTAGCCGAGGTCGCCAAGGTCGCCGGGGTTTCCCTGATGACGGCCTCGCGGGCGATCAACAACCGCCCGGGCGTTTCGCCGGAGAAGCGCGAGGACATCCTGCGCATCGCCGACGAGATGGGTTACGTCGTCAACCGTGCCGCCCAGAAACTGTCCGGCGCCCGCACCCGCATCATCGCCGTGGTGGCCGAGCTGCACACTCCGTTCACCAGCGATCTCGTGCTCGGCATGGGCGCGGTGGCGCGCGCCGCCGATTACGAGATGCTGGTCTATTCGCTGCCGGTCTGCGACCGCCGGCCGCCGGGTTCCATCCTCGACCTCCTCCGCCAGATCGCCGACGGCGTCATCGTCATCCTGCCTTACGAGTCCGACTACCTGGAATCGGTCGTCTCCGCCCACATCCCCGTGGTGACCATCGAGCAGGGCATCGAGTCGGCCTTCCCGTCGGTGACCGCCGACAACTACCAGGGCGGCCGCTCGGCCCTGCAGCACCTGATCGAACTCGGCCACCGCCGCATCGCCTTCATTTCCGGTAACGACCGCCTGACCTCGGCGCGCGACCGCCGCCGCGCCTATCGCGACGTGCTGGCCCAGGCGCGCCTGCCCTACGACCCCGACCTCGAGGTGACCGGCGACTTCTCGCGCAAGAGCGGCTTCGAGGCGGCCAACAAGCTGTTGGCCCTGCCCGACCGTCCCACCGCCATCTTCGCCGCCAACGACATTTCCGCCTACGGCGCCATCGCCGCCATCCGCGAGGCCGGCCTCAGCGTGCCCGGCGACATCTCGGTTGTCGGCTTCGACGACATCCCGATCGCCTCGCAGCTGCATCCGCAGCTCACCACCGTGCGCCAGCCTTTGCAGCAGATGGCCCGCGCCTCGGTCAATCTGTTGCTCGCCCTGGTCGCCGGGCTCGACGCCCCCTCCGAGCAGATCGTGCTGCCGACCCAGCTGATCGTCCGCGAATCGACGGTCGCCCTGCGCGGCCGCCGCCGTGCCGATGCCGCGACACGGACAGCCGCCGCGCCCTCCCTGCGCTGACCGACGCGACGAGAAGGCGAAACTCCAGCGAAGGACAGCTGAAAGGCGAGAACCGCCGCAGTGCCTCATAACCGATTGAAAGTATTGGTGGGCCCGGAGGAACCGGAAAATATTGGTAAGTTATTGTTATAATTAAATTTTTTGATTCTTCGAGTGTGCCATACCAACACTGATACCAACACTTTTTGGGGATTTC
>LUYO01000256.1:0-1800 GCA_001603295.1 Rhodobacterales bacterium Alpha_02 | reverse complement strand
CTCCAAGATCGTTCCCGTCATCCTGGCCGGCGGTTCCGGCACCCGCCTGTGGCCGGCCTCGCGCGACGCCTTCCCCAAGCAGTTCCAGCCGCTGACCGGCGAGCTGTCCACCTACCAGCAGACGCTGAGGCGCGTCGCCGATCCCGCCCTGTTCGATGATCCGGTGGTGATCACCTCCGACGCCTTCCGCTTCTTCGCCCGCCGTCAGGCGGCCGATATCGGCGTCAACGCAACGGTGGTGCTGGAGCCGGCCCGGCGCGACAGCGCCGCCGCCGTGGCGGCGGCCGCCGCCTTCGTCGCCAGGACGCGGCCGGGCAGCGCGGTACTGGCGCTGGCCGCCGACCACGTGGTGCTCGACGACGAGGTGTTCCGCGACGCCGTGCGGCTGGGCCTCAAGGCGGCCGAGACCGGCAAGATCGTGGTGTTCGGCCTGGTGCCGACCGAGCCGAAGACCGCCTACGGCTACATCCGGCCGGGCGAAGAGATCGATGGCAACGACGACCTTTGCCTCGTAGACGCCTTCGTCGAGAAGCCCGATGCCGAGACGGCTCTCGACTATCTCCGCAAGGGCTATCTCTGGAATTCCGGCAACTTCCTGTTCCGGGCCAACGACATGCTGAGCGAGTTCGGCAAGTACGCCCCCGACATCGTCGCCGCCGCCGCCGAGGCGGTGGACAAGGCGTCCGAGGACATCGGCTTCGTCCGCCTCGATCCCGAGGCGTTCTCGACCGCCCGCAAGACGTCGATCGACTATGCGGTGATCGAGAAGACGCGCGAGATCGCCGTGGTCAAGGGCCGCTTCCGCTGGTCGGACGTCGGCGCCTGGGACGCCATCTGGCAGGTCAGCGAGCGCGACGACGAAGGCAACGCCGTGCACGGCGACGGCGTGCTGGTCGCCTCGACCAACTGCCTCGTCCACAGCCAGGGCATCCTGACGACGGTGATCGGCGCCGACGGGCTGATGGTGGTGGCGACGCCTGATGCGGTGATGGTGGTGCCGCGCGACGAGGCGCAGGCCGTCAAGGGGCTGGTCGACGCGCTGAAGGAGCGGGGCCGCGACGAGGCGACGCTGCACCGCCGCGACTACCGGCCCTGGGGCTATATCGAGGCGCTGGTTTCAGGCCCGCGCTTCGCGGTCAAGTATATCGTCGTCGATCCCGGCGGCGTGCTGTCGTTGCAGCGCCATCAGCACCGGGCCGAGCACTGGGTGGTGGTCAACGGCACGGCGACCATCGAGATCGAGGGCGAGCCGCCGCGCCTCCTGACCATCAACCAGTCGGCCTACGTGCCGCTCGGCGCCCGCCACCGCCTCTCCAACCGTGGCAGGATCCCGCTGGAGCTGATCGAGGTGCAGTCGGGCGCCTATCTCGGCGAGGATGACATCGAGCGCATCGAGGACATCTACCAGCGGGTCTGAGGGCGGAGGTATGCCGTCCCGGATCACTGCCGGTAGGTCCTGTACCACTCGACGAAGTTCCTCACCCCTGTGGGCACGTCGGTTTGGGGTACGTAACCGGTGAGGGCTTTGAGGAGATCTGGGGCGGCGTAGGTCTGGGGGACGTCGCCCTTCTGCATGGGCAGGAGGTTGCGGATGGCCGGCTTGCCGAGCGCCTGTTCGATCGCCGCGATAAAGTCGAGAAGGCCGACCGGCTGGCCGCCGCCGATGTTGACGATCCGGAACGGCGCCTGTTTCGACAGCGTGTCGGTGATGCCTTCGGCGGTGACGCGGTTGTCCTCGCCCGGAGCGACCGGCACCAGGCGGACGATCGCCTCGACGAGATCGCCGACATAGGTGAAGTC
>LUYO01000072.1:0-12946 GCA_001603295.1 Rhodobacterales bacterium Alpha_02 | reverse complement strand
TCGAGATCGCCTCCATCGGCCGCAACCAGCTTCCCGGCTGGATTGCGGCTCGCCTGGCGCGCCAGAGCCAATCGCTGGAGCGCGACAGCCTGGAGTGGATGGCCGACAAGGTGGAAGGCAATCTGCTGGCGGCCCACCAGGAAATCATGAAACTCGGCCTGCTGTATCCGGAAGGCGCCATTTCCCAGGAGGACCTGGAAAAAGCCGTGCTGAACGTGGCCCGCTACGATGTCTTCGGCCTGCGCGACGCCATGCTGGCCGGCCACGGCGACAAGGCCCTGACCATGCTGGCCGGCCTGCGCGCCGAAGGCGAGGCCCTGCCGCTGGTCCTGTGGGCCGTGGGCGACGAGATCCGCGTCCTGGCCCGCCTTGCCGAAGCCCAGGCCAAGGGCGGAGACCTGTCCGCGGAAATCCGCAGGAACCGCATTTTCGGCAATCGCGAGCAACTGGCAAGGCAGGCGCTGCGTCGGATTCCCGCCAGGGCCTGGCCCGCCGCCGTGCAGCACGCCCACGATGTAGACAGGCTCATCAAGGGCCTGCGGGCGGAAGGCCGGCTGAGCGATCCCTGGGAAGAGCTTTCGCGCCTCGTGCTGCGCATCGCAGTCGCCGGAAAGCGCTGAGGCCTGCGCCAGCAGGTCCCAGGCCCCGGCAGGCATTCGCAACACGGGCGGACCGCGTTTGCGCGCGCATCCACACAGCAACCCCGAATACTGGGATAATCGAAGAATTGCCCAGACTTTTCCCGCAAGCATCATGAGCCACACCGACAAGCAGCTCTCCGACATCGCCCTCATGGCAAAACGCGCGCGCGCTGCGTCGCGCCAGATGCTCTCCGCCTCCGGCCGCGACAAGGCCCGGGCGCTGCGCCTCATGGCTCAGGCCATCCAGGAACAGCGCCAGGCGCTGCAGGCGGAAAACGCCAAGGACCTCGATGCCGCCCGCAAGAACGGCCTGGAAGATGCGCTGGTCGATCGCCTGGCCCTGTCCGACAAGGCGCTGGACACCATGGCCGCCGGCCTGCTGCAGATCGCCGACATGCCGGATCCCATCGGCAGCACGACGGCTTCGGCCATTCGTCCCAACGGCATGCGCGTCGCGCAGATGCGCGTGCCCATCGGGGTCATCGGCATCATCTACGAGTCCCGCCCCAACGTCACCATCGACGCCGCCGCCCTGTGCCTGAAGACCTCCAACGCCGCCATCCTGCGCGGCGGCAGCGAGGCCTTTCATTCCAACCGGGCTCTCGGCGCCATCATCCAGCAATGCCTGGCGCAAGCGGGGCTTCCCGTCGACGCCATCCAGGTGGTCGGCACGACGGACCGCGCGGCCGTCGGCGAGCTCATCACGCTGAGCGACGACGTCGACGTCATCATTCCCCGCGGCGGCAAGAGCCTGATCTCCCGCATCACGGCCGACGCCAAGGTGCCCGTCATCAAGCACCTGGACGGCAATTGCCACCTCTTCATCGATGCCGATGCCGACCTGGACAAGGCCCACGACATCACGCTGAACGCCAAGACGTACCGCTACGGCATCTGCGGCGCCCTGGAAACGCTGCTGGTCCACCAGGATATCGCAGACCGGGCCCTGCCGCGCATCGCGCAGTCCCTGACGGAAAAAGGCGTCGAGCTGCGCGGCTGCGAGCGCACGCGCGCCATCGTGCCGCACGCGGCTCCCGCCACCGAGGCCGACTGGGAAACCGAATACCTGGGCCCCATCCTCGCCATCCGCGTCGTCGACGACCTCGATCAGGCCATGGAGCACATCGCCCGCTACAGCTCGCAGCATACCGAATCCATCGTCACGGAAAACCTAGCGGCTGCCAATCGCTTCCAGCGCGAGGTCGACTCCAGTTCCGTCTACGTGAACCTGCCCACCTGTTTTGCCGACGGCTTCGAATACGGCCTGGGCGCAGAGATCGGCATTTCCACCAACCGCCTGCATGCGCGCGGCCCGGTAGGCCTGGAAGGACTGACCACCATGAAGTGGGTACTGTCGGGCGACGGCCAGTTGCGCGGCCAGAACTGAGGCAAGGCGCTCCATCATGCTCTGGGTCAAGACGCTGCACCTGCTGTTCATCATTTCCTGGTTCGCCGGGCTGTTCTACCTGCCGCGCATCTACGTCAACCTGGCCCAGGCCGACAACGACGAGGTGTACGCCTGTCTGCTCGGCATGGCCGAGCGGCTGTACCGCTTCATGACGCCCCTGGCCATCCTCGGGGTCGCCTTCGGCCTGTGGCTGTACCTGGGCTACGGCCTGGGCCGCGCCCAGGGCTGGATGCACGCCAAGCTGGCCCTGGTCTTCGTACTGGCGGGCTATCATCTGCACTGCAAGCGCGTGCTCGACCGCTTCCGCAGCCGCAGCAACCGGCGCAGCCACACGTACTACCGCTGGTACAACGAACTGCCCGTCATCCTGCTGATTTTCATTCTCATCCTGGTCGTCGTCCGACCATTCTAGGCAAGTCACTCCATGGCCGACGATACGCCACGCAAGACCCTCTCCCTGAAGAAATCTCCGCCGGCCTCCGGCAGCCAGGCCGAGCGCGAAGCGCCGCGCCAGCGCACAGGCGCGCGCGCGAAGGCGGTCGCCCAGGCTCGCTTCGAGCGCCGTCCCGAGGCCGCGGACGCGCCGCAAGACAAGCGCCGCCCTCAATCTCCGGACAAGGGCGGCCCGTCCCGGGCCGGATCCCGGCCGGTCGTCAAGGTTGATGCAGACAGACAGGTCGAAGCCAGGCGCCCATCCCGCGCCAGTTCCGACGTACGCCCGCAAAGCCGGCAGAAGCCCTCCACAGGCTCCGAACAAGCTTCCGGCGACAGGCGCAGGCGCCCGGAACTCAAAGAGCATGCGTCCAGATCGGCTTCGCATGCTGTATCCGACCGGCCGGCAAGGCTCTCCCGGGCGGAAGCCATGCCCTCCTATACCGAACGCATGCGCCATCGCGGCCCCGAAATCGAAGGCGGCATGGGCAGGCCTCACCTGCTGGCCGACACCATGCCCAGGGAACGGCAGATCATCGACACGCGGCCGGGCGAGCAATTTCCCGTCTTCGCCCCGTGCCCGCAGGGCCTGGAGCAGCCACTGGCGGAAGAACTGACGCATCTGGGCTTTGCCGACGTCAAGGCCGGGCGCGCCGGCTGCCGATTCCGCACCGACTGGGCAGGCATCCAGAAGGCGAACCTGCATTCCCGCCTGGCCACGCGCATCCTGGTCCAGGTTGCCAGGAGCCTTGTCGCAAAAGAAGACGACATTCTCGAGCTGGCGCGCGCCACGCCCTGGGAGCAATGGTTCGGCCCCGACCATACGCTGCGCGTCGACACCTCCGCCATCCGCAGCCCCATGCAAAGCCTGCAGTACTGCAATCTTCGCGCCAAGGACGGCATCTGCGACCGCCTGCGCGAGCGCGAAGGCAGCCGGCCCAGCATCGACACCGTGCGTCCCGACGCGCGCGTCCATCTGTTCCTGGACGAGCGCTCGGCCACCCTCTACCTGGACACTTCCGGCGAGTCCCTGTTCAAGCGCGGCTGGCGCCTGGACAAGGGCGAAGCGCCGCTGCGTGAGAATCTGGCCAGCGGGCTGCTGGCGCTGTCCGGCTGGAATCCCGGACAGACGCTGCTCGATCCGTTCTGCGGCAGCGGCACGATCCTGATCGAGGCTGCCGGCATCGCATTGGGCGCTCCCCCCGGCATCTGGCGGCCATTCGCCTTCGAGCGCCTGCGCAACCATAACGACAAGCTATGGCACGACATCAAGGACGAGGCCCGCGCCGGCATCGCCACGCGACTGGACACGCCATTGTTCGGACGCGATCTCGACGAAAACGCCATCCAGGCCGCCCGGGCCAATGCCAAGCGCGCCTGGCTGGCTCCCGATGCCATCGATTTCCGCGCCGGAGACGCGCTTGCCATCGAGCCGCCCTCGAAGCAAGGCTGGATCGTAACCAATCCGCCCTATGGCGAGCGCCTGGACAGCACTGGCGCGGCCTTCTGGCGGCAATGGGCCGAGCATCTGAAGCGCAGCTTCTCGGGCTGGCAGGTGGCCGCCATCACCAGCGACCTGGACCTGCCCAAGCACCTGCGGCTGAAGCCCCGCCAGCGCATTCCCCTGCACAATGGCGCGCTGGACTGCCGCCTGTTCCTGTTCGAAATGGTGGCCGAAGGCTACCGTTCCTGAATCACGCATGAATCAACAAGCCTCCGCATCCCCCGTATCCTCGCCCGCGCCGGCGGGCCGCCTGCGCCGCTTCGCCAGCATGATGTACGAATCCGTGCTGCTGTTCGGCGTCATCTTCACCGCCGGCTATCTGTTCGATACGCTGACGCAAAGCCGCAGCGGTCTTATCTTCCGCCACGAACGCCAGATCATCCTGTTCCTTGCCATCGGCATCTATTTTTTCCTCAGTTGGCGCCGCAGCGGGCAGACCCTGCCCATGAAAACCTGGAATATCCGGCTGGTCGACAAAAACGGCAAGGTGCCCGGCGCCGGCGTCCTGGTCCTGCGCTACCTGCTGATCTGGCCCATTCCGCTGCTGGCGGCCTATGCCGTGCGCCTGGCTTCGGAGGCCACAGGCTATGCCTCGACCGATCTCCTGATCGTATTCACGCCCTTCACGCTGTTCATCCCGACGTGGCTGAATCGCGACGGCGACTTCCTGCACGACCGCATCCTGGGAACCCGGCTGGTCGACGCGCAGCGGAAAAAAGGGGTATAAACCCCAAGGTCTGTATTTCCAGCGGGGGGATTGCGTACAAGGCGCTTGTCGTTCATGCTTAGGGCTAAACACAATTCCGCCGTCACGTACGTCAACAGCCGAATGAATAACCAATATCCGGAGCTTTACCCCTCGTACCTCTGGCTCGTTCCCTCCGTGTTCAACATGGCGGATGCATGTGCCCACCGCTGGGCAGGCAACACGCACGAGGGCCGGAATGCAGCCATCTACTACGAAGATGAAGCAGGACGGCGCGACGTCTGGACCTACACCCGCCTGTCGGCCACCGCGCAACAGCTCGCCAACGGGCTGGAGCGCATGGATGTCGTACCCGGAGACCGCGTCGCCATCGTCATGACGCAGCGGCCCGAGGCCGTGGCCTCCCTCATGGCCGTTCTCAGCGCGGGCGCCATCGCCGTTCCCCTGTCCAGCCATGCCAGCCCGATCGCACTGCGCAACAGCCTGCTGGATTCCGGGGCGCGCGTCGCCATCGTCGACAACATCTGCGGCAACAGGGTGCTGCAGGCACAGTGCCCGCAGCTGAAGCAGGTCATCGGCTTCAACTTCGAAAGCGACGCCATCATCCCCTGGCGCACCCTGCTGGCGCGCCAGCCCGCCGTCTTCCGGACCTTGCCGACGCTCTCACGCGCACCCGCCCTGCTGCTGTACCCCACCGATACCGAACACACCGCCGACGGCGTCCTGCTGTCCCATGCCGCGCTGATCGGCGCCCTGCCCGGCTTCGTCGCTTCGCAGAACTGGTTTCCCCAGAAAAACGACATGCTCTGGTCGCCCGACTGGAACGCCTGGGGCAGCCTGCTGCATGCCTTGTTGCCGGCCCTTTACTTCGGCCGCCCCGTCGTGGCGGCGCCCAACGGATTCTCTCCGCACCAAGCGCTGACCATCATGTCCCGCTACCAGGTCACCAACGCCTACCTGTCGACCGCCCTGGCCGCCCGCATCGCCCAGGAGCCCGACCTGCTGGAACGGCATGCCGAGCAGCTTGCGCTTCGCGCCATCGCCGTCAGCGGCCCGCCGCTGCCGGACGCCGTCGCCGACCGCCTGCAGCAGCAGATAGGCCTGAAGCCCAACCTGGCATGGAGCCACCTGGAAACCAACGCCCCCATCGGCGACAGCCACCTGAAATGGCCCGGCCGTCCCGGCAGCCTGGGGCTGCCTTACCCCGGCCATCGCGTCGCCGTCATCGATACGCGCGGTACGGCGCGCCCTACGGGCATGGCGGGCGAAATCGCGGTGCACCGCAACGACATCCACGGCCATCCCGACCCTGCGCTGTTCCTGGGCTACTGGCAAAAAGACGAGTTGACCCGCAGCCGCCACATCGGAGACTGGTGCCTGACCGGGCTATGGGGCTTCATGGACGCCGACGGCTATGTCTGGCTGAAGCCGCGCAAGGCCCAGCCTGCATAAGATGCCCCCACGCTGCGCAGGCTGACGCCCGCTTGCTGCCCCCCAAGCGCTTGCTGCCCCCCAAGGGGGCGCTTTTTACCTTGGGGGCGGCCCGGCGGTAAAAAATGCCCCCACGCTGCGCAGGCTGATGCCCGCTTGCGCTCCACCTCGCGGTCTGCATGCCGCTCGGATTCGCCCAATTCGGCTAAAATCCACGGATGTCCGAATCCCTGAAAAAATACCTGTTCCCCGACCACGGCACCCGCGTGCAGGCCGTGCGCCTCGTAGATGCCTGGCAAGCCGGGCTCGCCCACCAGCAGTATCCAGCCTGCGTACAGACTTTGCTCGGAGAGCTGACGGTCGCCGCCACCCTGCTGTCCGCCAACCTCAAGTTCGACGGTTCCATCGTCCTGCAGCTGCAGGGCAACGGCCCGGTCGCGCTCATCGTGGTCGAATGCACCTCCAGCCTGAATATCCGGGCCAGCGCCACATTGCGCGAAGATGCCGTCATCCCCGATGACGGCGATCTGCAATCGCTGATCAATCCCGACGGCCAGGGCCAGTTCATCGTCGTCATCGATCCCCGCCGCAGTGGCAGCCACCTGACGCCATACCAGGGAGTCGTTCCCATGGAAGGCGACAGTGTCGCCAAGGTGCTCGAACACTATATGCGCCAGTCGCAGCAGTTGGACACCCGGCTATGGCTGGCAGCCGATAGCCGGCAAATCGGCGGCCTGCTGCTGCAGCGCCTGCCGGATCACGGCGGCAACGAGCACCGGTCCGAATCCGTGGAGCCCTCCTGGGAACGCGCCTGCCACCTAGCCTCCACGGTCAAGCAGGAAGAACTGCTCACGCTCGATCCCGACACGCTGGCGCACCGCCTGTTCTGGGAAGAGCAGCTGCTGATGTTCGACCCTCTTCCCGTCCGGTGGCATTGTCCCTGTTCGCGCGAGCGCGTGGCCGAGATGCTGCGCATGCTCGGTAGCGAAGAGATCCAGGACATCCTGAACGAACGCGACAGCATCGAGGTTGCCTGCAATTTCTGCGGCAAACCCTATCGTTTCGACGCGGTGGACTGCGCCGGACTGTTCGCCGGCCAGACGGGCCAGCCAGCTCCACCCAGCATGTCGGTGCACTGAGCCCCCCCGCCAAGAAGCAAACCCCGATCTTCAGGCCGGGATCCCTCGGCCATTTCCTCCAGGCAGGGATAAACACAAGCTCCCGGGGATATTCCCGTCCTTGCGCAGTTTCCACAATCGACGCGGCCCCGGCTCGGCGGCATACTCGTGCCATGCCCCTGCCGCCATCCAACGCCCCGTGTTCTCCGTACTGCCCGCAGCAGGGCGGCGCCATGAGCGAGTTCCTGCCGATGGCCATTCTCGTCTTCCTGCTGGGGCTCGGCGGTCTGGAAACCGCCTGGTGGCTGTTCACCCGCAAGGCGGTCAGCCTGGCCCTGCTGGAAGCCGCCCGCGCAGGCAGCACGCAGCATGCCAGCCCACAGGCCATTGCGGCAGCCTTTGAAACAGGCCTGCGTCCCTTGCATGCCGGCGCGGGCGCAAATGCCGCCGCCCGCCTTCAGGCGAGCCTGCAACGGCATCGCAGTCAAACCGGCGGGCCGCCATGGCGCATCGAGATCCTGCAGCCGGACGCGGGCAGCTTCCGCCGGCATGGAGCGCCGAACCTGCCTCTTGCCAAGAGCACGGGCATGCCGGCCATCGACAACGATTACCAGTACGAACAATATCGTTTGAATCCCGTTGTCCCGCCGGACGGCGGCACCATCTACCAGGCCAACACGCTCAGCCTGCGGCTGACCTACCTGCACCGTCCCCTGCTGCCCGGCATCGCCGTCCTGCTGCGATCCATCCGCCCGGAAACCGGCGGCTACGCCGACGAGGCCATGCGTCACGGCCTGCTACCCATGATGCGCTACCTGCAACTCGGCATGGAGTCCCATCCGCTGCAATGGCCCGGGCTGCCGGATGGACGCGTCGTCATGGGCGCGGCAAAGCTGCCACCGGCCGCCGAGGCTAAGCCGCCCGCCTTTTCCTGTTCCGGCGGCTGGTGCCTGCAACCCCAGCAAGCGATTACGGACCCAACTCCTGGCGGACCGGATTCCGGCGGTTCCAGCCCCACGCCTCCCCTCCCGGATGAGCAGGCGCCACTGCCTGGCGGCCACGGCACGGAGCCATCCACTCCGCCGGGCGGGCCTCTTCCCGGGGAGGATGAGTTCCCCGTGTGCGAAACAGACATGTGAAGAAGAGCCCCCACGCTGCGCCTTCGGCTTGCGCTCCACCTCGCGGCCTGCATGCCGCTCGGATTCGCCAGGCACGGGACAGTCCGCAGAGGACTGTCCTGTGTCCGGGCTCATCCCCAAGGGGGCGTTTTTACCTTGGGGCGGCCGCGGTAAAAAGGGCCTCACATCTCGCCCGCTACGCAGACTCCCTGCCCTCTTTCATTAGCGCTCGCGCAGGAACTCCCAGCGGCTTTCTCCCTCCACCGCGCCGCCCGGTCCGAAGCGCCTCTCGCTCATGCGAATCCTGCCGTCCGCATGCACGGCAATCACAGTGGAACAACGGGTGCCATAGTGTTCGCCGGCGATGAAGATGGGTGACAGCAGGCGTTCGCGCTCCAATCCCACCCCTGTGTCGGGCAAGGCGTCGTCCGGGGCCGGCGTGCGGTCGGCCAGCAGGTCCAGCAACCCGCCCGCATCCGGCTGGCCGCCTTGCCGCAGCATGTGTCCGACCTCCTGGCGCAGGCGCAAGAGCTTGGGCCACGCCGTGTCCAGCAATCGATTGGACAGTCCGTACAGGCCGGAGTCGAGCAGCCTGGCCGGCTCGCCGGAACGGTTGGCGGCAAGGGCGCAAGTGGAGGCATCGCCGACGATGAGATTGAAGCCGTTGTAGCGGCCGCCCGACTCGAGCACAACCCGGGCATGATCGAGAGGCGCATCCCCGCCTGCAAGATAGTCCAGCACCAGCGCACCGCGGCTGGGCGCGTCGGGAACGACGTGCGCCGGATCGCGGTAGTTGGTGATAAGACCGTAGCGGCCCTGCCGCGTGATGCCCAGCCAGGTGCCGCCGGCGGCGAGATCCCTGCCGGCATAGATGCCCGGCGGATCCTCCCAGGGCCGGACCGGGGCGCTGGGACGCGCATGGTACTCGTCGCGATTGGCGACGATCAGCAGAGGCAGGTCGGGGCGCGTATTCAGCGCAAGAACGGCGAGACACATGGCAAGGCTGGGGCTATCATGAAGCGAGGCCTCCCGCGCGAAGCTGGCCGATCAGACCTGAACCAGGCCCGGAATGGCTACCTCGGCAGACACATCCGCATCATAGTCCACGCCTTCCATGGCGAAGCCGAACAGACGCAGGAATTCCGTCTTGTAGCCGATGTAATCGGTTTTTTCGCGGAAGTTATCGGTATCGATCGTATCCCACAGCGCTTCGACCTGCTTCTGGATGGCGGGATCCAGTTCGCACTGGTCCACGCGTATCCTGCCCTCGTCGTCCAGTATCGGCGTATCGCTGCAAAGACTGTCGCGATACAGCGCGTATACCTGTTCGATGCAGCCCTCGTGCGTGCCCCGCTCCTTCATCAGCCTGAACAGCAGCGAAAGGTACAGCGGCATGATGGGCAGCGCGGCGCTGGCCTGCGTCACCACTGCCTTCAACACGGAAACACGCGCGTCACCGCCCAGCTTCGCCAGGCTGGCGCGGATTTCCAGCACCTTGCGGTCGAGATCCTTCTTGGCTGCACCGATGGTGCCGTCCCAATAGACACCGTGCGTGATCTCGTCCCCGATATAGGTGAAAGCCGTCGTGGTCGCCCCTTCCGCCAGCACGCCGGCCTGCAGCAAGGCATCGACCCACATCTGCCAATCCTCGCCGCCCATGACGGCAACCGTATCGGCGATTTCTTTCTCGGTCGCCGGCTCCAGCAAGGTGTGGCGGATTATTTCCTTGTCGGTATCCAGCCCGCGCAGATTGATGCTCTGGCCGATGGGCTTGAGCACGGAAGAGAAAAGCTCTCCTGTGCGCGGATGCAGGCGCCGGGGCGATGCCAGGCTGTAGACCACCTGGTCCACCTGTCCCAGGTCGGCCTTGATCATCTCGATCGTGCGCGCCTTCACCGCATCGGAGAAAGCGTCGCCATTGATATTGCCCGCATAGCGGCCCGCCTCATTGGCAAGCCTGGTGAAGGCCGCGCTGTTGTACCAGCCCGCCGTACCTGGCTTGCTTCCTTCGCCCGGCCGCTCGAAGAACACGCCCAGCGTATCGGCGCCACAGCCGAAAGTGGCGGTAATCCTGGCCGCCAGGCCGTAGCCTGTAGAGGCGCCGATCACGAGCACGCGCTTGGGGCGGTCCGCAACGGCGCCCTGCTTGCGCACATAGGCGATCTGTTCCCTGACATTGGCTTCGCAACCCGCGGGATGCGCTGTCACACAAATGAATCCGCGTACGCGGGGCTTGATGATCATGGTGCTTTCTCGG
Organism: Rhodobacterales bacterium Alpha_02; assembly: GCA_001603295.1. Taxonomy (GTDB): domain Bacteria; phylum Pseudomonadota; class Alphaproteobacteria; order Rhizobiales; family Pleomorphomonadaceae; genus Pleomorphomonas. The sequence continues at coordinate 2,331 of LUYO01000072.1, read as the reverse complement.
ATATTGGAATGATGGACGTCCGACGGCCGGATGCCGTTCATGCGGCATGGGTTTCGTATCTTTGTATCGTCAACGTCCGGGACGCCTGTGCGGCTGCTGCACCGGCCGCAGTTGCGGCTCCGGCTCGCCCGGCTCCAGGAACTGGACGAAGATTTCCCCTTCTTTCAGCATGCCCATTTCGCCCCGGGCGCGTTCTTCCAGCGCCTGCGTGCCGGAGCGCAGATCCTGCACCTCGGCTTGCAGCGCGGCATTGCGCGCCATCAGGGCCTGGTTGGTTTCCTGCTGCGCCACCTGCATCGCCTGCAGTTCGCGCACACGCAACCAGCCGCCCTTGCCCCACCATAGCGGATACTGGAGCATCAGCGTCAGCAATGTCAGAGCAAGGAAGAGCAGGCGCATGGGAAACGGTACTCATGCGCCCGGCCGCAAGGACCGGGCGCAACAATGGGATTACCGCAGATTGTAGAAGGCATCGCGGCCGGGGTAGGACGCGACTTCGGACAGTTCTTCTTCGATGCGCAGCAACTGGTTGTACTTCGCCATGCGGTCCGAACGCGACAGGGAACCTGTCTTGATCTGCATGGCGTTGGTCGCCACGGCGATGTCGGCAATGGTGGAGTCTTCGGTTTCGCCCGAACGATGCGAAATGACGGCGGTATATCCGGCGCGCTTGGCCATCTCGATGGCGGCGAAGGTTTCCGTCAGGGTGCCGATCTGGTTGATCTTGATAAGGATGGAGTTGGCGATGCCTTCGTCGATGCCGCGCTTCAGGATCTTGGTGTTGGTCACGAACAGGTCGTCGCCCACCAGTTGCACCTTGCGGCCGAGCTGTTCGGACAGGATCTTCCAGCCGGCCCAGTCGTCCTCGGCCATGCCGTCCTCGATGGAGATGATGGGATACTTGTCGCACCATGCCGACAGCAGGTTGGCGAAGTCGGCCGAGCTCAGGCTGATGCCGCCCTCTCCGGCCAGGTGGTACTTGCCGTCGCGGTAGAACTCGGAACTGGCGCAATCCAGGCCCAGGGCGACCTGCGAGCCGGCCTCGTAGCCGGCATCCTCGATAGCCTGCAGAATCAACTGGATGGCCGCTTCGTGGTTGGCCAGGTTGGGCGCAAAGCCGCCTTCATCGCCCACGGCCGTGGACATGCCCTGGTCGTGGATGCGCTTCTTCAGCGCATGGAAGATCTCGGCGCCGATGCGCAGGGCTTCGCGGAAGCTGTTCGCTCCCACCGGCAGGATCATGAATTCCTGCAGGTCCAGCATATTGTTGGCATGCGCGCCGCCATTGATCACGTTCATCATGGGAACCGGCATCTGCAGGGGGCCGCTGCCGCCGAAATAGCGGTACAGGGACAGGCCGCAGTCATCAGCCGCGGCGCGGGCCACGGCCATGCTGGCCGCCAGCATGGCATTGGCGCCCAGGCGGCTCTTGTCTTCGGTGCCGTCCAGGTCGATCAGGGTGCGGTCGACGAACGTCTGCTCCTGCGCATCCAGGCCGTTGAGCGCCTCGGAAATTTCCGTATTCAGGTTCTCGACGGCGCGCAGCACGCCCTTGCCCAGATAGCGCGATTTGTCGCCATCGCGCAATTCGATGGCTTCGCGCGTGCCGGTAGAGGCGCCAGAAGGCACCGATGCGCGGCCCATGGCGCCGGATTCCAGCAGCACGTCGCACTCGACCGTGGGGTTGCCGCGAGAATCCAGAATTTCACGCCCGATGATATCTACAATTGCACTCATGATATTGGTTGTCCTGCCTGAAAGGATGGTTGTCTTCCCGCGAAACCGGCCCGGAATGCGCTGCCTCCGTATCGGTTCCGGCCTCTGATTCAGCCGCCGGGGCCTGGCGCCCGACAGCGCCAAATCCATGACGATAAACCGGGATTGTACCTGCGCCGGCCCAGGTTATGGACGATACGCGGTAACGAAATAAAAAGTAAAAAACCGCTTATACCCAGCCGCCCTGCTTCACGCACTGATCAATGGCCTGCAGCGATGTCAACAGCCTGCGCATTTCATGCAGCGGCACCGCATTGGGCCCATCGGAGAGCGCCTGCGCCGGATCGGGATGGGTTTCCATGAACAGGCCCGCCACGCCGACGGCGACCGCCGCGCGCGCCAGCACCGGCACGAACTCGCGCTGCCCGCCGGAACTGGTCCCCTGCCCGCCCGGCAGCTGCACCGAATGCGTGGCGTCGAACACCACCGGACATCCGGTTTCGCGCATGATGGCCAGCGAACGCATGTCGGACACCAGGTTGTTGTAGCCGAACGAAGCGCCGCGCTCACACACCATGATGTTGGAGCCGTCGCCGCCCGCCTGCACGGCGGCGG
>LUYO01000071.1:0-45195 GCA_001603295.1 Rhodobacterales bacterium Alpha_02 | reverse complement strand
CGCCCGCCGGCCGGCCCCCTCGGTCGATACCCATTCGCTGGAGGAACGATCGGGCACCGGCCGGTCGTTTCAGGCCCTGACGCCGTAGATGCGCTGGAGGGCATCGGCGTAGCGGCCGAAGGCGTCGTCATAGGCGGCCCGCCGGGCCGGATCGGGCCGCATGGTCTTCTCCGCGTCGAGCGCGATGCAGCGCTCGGCGATCACCGGCAGCGGCTCCGGCGCGCCGACCTCGCGCCCGGCCGCCCACATCGCCTGCAGCGCGCCGCCGAGGCAGCCCGCCTCCTCGCCGGCCGGTACGACGATCTCGGCGCCAGAGGCGTCGGCGACCAGCTGCCGCCAGGGCGCGCTGCGGGCGCCGCCGCCGATCAGGAAGATGCGGTCGGGATCGCGATTGCCGAGGATGCGGCGCATGGCGCCGGTCACCCCGAAGCTGACGCCCTCGACCATCGCCCGCACCAGATTCTCCGGCGTCAGGTTGTCGCTGCGGAGGCCGACGAGGCTGCCAGTCGCCGTCGGCAGGTCGGGGGTGCGCTCGCCGTTGAGGAAGGGCATCAGCGTCAGGCCGCCGGCCCCCGGCTTGGTAGCGTCGAGCGCTTCCGACAGGAAACCGATGTCGCGGCCGAAGGCCGAGACCATGCGGCCGGTGACGTTGGTGGCGTTCATGGTGCAAATGAGCGGCAGCCAGCCGCCGGAACTGGAGCAGAACGGCGCCACCCAGCCATCGGCGTCGGTGACCGGCTGGTCGGCATAGCAATAGGCGGTAGCCGAGGTGCCGAGGCTGATGGTGACCACGCCGGCCCGGACGTTGCCGGTGCCGATGGCGCCCATCATGTTGTCGCCGCCGCCGGCCGATACCAGGCAGCGCGTCGAGAGGCCAAGCGCCTCGGCGGCGGCGGTCGTCAGGCGGCCGACCACGGCGTCCGGGGCGATCAGCTCGGGCAGCGCGGCAGGCAGCAGGCCGCTGCCGCCGTCGATCAGGTCGAGCGGCGCCGTCGCCCAGGCGCGGCGGCGGATGTCGAAGAAGCCGGTGCCCGAGGCGTCGCCGTATTCGGCCACTGCGCGGCCGGTCAGCCAGAAGTTGAGATAGTCGTGCGGCAGCAGGATGCGGCGGATACGGCGGAAATTGTCCGGCTCCTTCTCCTTCAGCCACAATAGCTTGGAGATGGTGTAGCCGGTGCGCGGCACGATGCCGAGCTGCTCGAACCAGGCGCCGGCGCCGCCAAGGCCGTCGATCAGCGCCTCGTTCTGCGGCGCCGTCTCGGTGTCGTTCCAGAGCTTGGCCGGCCGGATCGGCGCGCCGGTCTCGTCGAGCACCACGAGGCCGTGCTGCTGGCCGGAAACACCGAGGGCGACAATGCCGCGGCCGTCGATGCCGGCGTCGGCGACGGCGGCACGCACGGCGGTGGTCATCGCCGCCACCCACCAGACGGGGTCCTGCTCGCGGGCGCCGCTCGGGCGCTCGATGAGGTCGTGGGCGGCGTGGCCGCGGCCAAGCGTGCGGCCGGCGGCGTCGACGATCAGCGCCTTGGTGCCCTGGGTGCCGCAATCAATTCCGAGAAACATGGGGTTCTTCCTCCGGACAGACCGGGTGGCCGGCGGACGGGGCAAAGGGGGAGGCCCTTGCCCGTCCGCCGGCGCTTCAGCAGTAGCGACGAACGGTTTCCAGCGCTCCTGCCGAATGGAGCGAGGCGAGAGCCTCCCGGTAGGCGTCGACGAAGCGCGGCTCGTCGGCGAGGTCGCCGAACAGCTCGCGGTTCTCGATGAAGGCGGTGGGATTGTCGCGGTTGTGGGCGGCGATGGCCATCAGCTTGTCCTTCAGACGATCGACCACCTCGATCGGCCGGCCCTGCTCGTCGACGCCCTCGGCATAGCGGGCCCAGCTCGCCACCACCGCCGCCGAGCGGCGGATGTCGCCGCCGGTCTTGAGCTGGGCGCGGATCACCGGCAGCAGCCACTTGGGGATGCGGTCGGAGCTTTCGGCGCAGAGGCGGGCCAGCGTGTCGCGCACCTCCGGATTGGAGAAGCGGGCGATCAGCGTGTGGCGGTAGTCGTCGAGGTCGACGCCCGGCACCGGCGACAGCGTCGGCGTGCCTTCCAGCGTCATGTAGTCGAGGAGGAATTGGGCGAACAGCGGGTTGCCGGTCACCTCGTGGGCATAGCGGTAGCCGGAGAGATAGCCGAAGTAGGTCAGCGCCTGATGGCTGGCGTTAAGGAGGCGCAGCTTCATCAGCTCGTAGGGCACCACGTCGGCGACCATCTGCGCACCGACCTTCTCGAAGGCCGGCCGGCCCAGCGGGAAGTGATCTTCGATCACCCATTGGGTGAACGGCTCGCAGACCACCGGCCAGGCGTCGTCGATACCGAAGCGGCGGGCCACCTCGGCGATGTCCTCCTGGGTGGTGACCGGCGTGATGCGGTCGACCATGGCATTGGGGAAGGCGACGTGGCTGGCGATGAAGTCGCCGAGATCGGCGTCCTTGGCGCTGGCATAGGCGCAGAACATCTTCTTGGCGACGTCGCCGTTGCTCTGGATGTTGTCGCAGCTCATCACCGTGAACGGGGGAACCGAGCGGGCGCGGCGGCGGCGCAGCGCCTCGGTGACCAGGCCGAACACCGTCTTCGGCGCGGCGCCGGTGGCGAGATCGTGGACGACATCGGCATTGCCGAGGTCGAATTCGCCGGTGACGTGGTGGAAGTTGTAGCCGCCCTCGGTGATGGTCAGCGACACGATGCGGGTCGACGGTGCCGCCATCAGCTCGATCACCGCCTCCGGATCGTCGGGGGCGTAGAGGATGTCGACGATCGAGCCGATCACCGACGCCTCGTAGTGGCCGTCCGGATGCTTGACCATCAGCGTGTAGAGGCCGTCCTGGCCGTTCAGCGCATCGCGCATGCGCTGGTCGGACGGCATGACGCCGACGCCGGTGATGCCCCAGTCGAGCGCCTCGCCCCTGTTCATCAGCCGGTCGAGATACATCGCCTGATGGGCGCGGTGGAAGCCGCCGACGCCGAAGTGGACGATGCCGGTGGTGAGCTTGCTGCGGTCGTAGGTGGGGCGGGCGACGTCGGCGGGGAGCGTCGCCAGGTTGGCGTTGTTGAGCTTGATCATGATTGAAAACCTAGGAAAAACCGCGTCAGGAGCGCGAGGACAGGCGGAGCTTCAGGCTCTCCAGCAGCACCGCGAGGACGATGATGATGCCCTTCACCACCTGCTGGTGGTAGCCGGGGATGTTCATGAGATTCATGACGTTGGAGATGACCGACAGGATCAGCGCGCCGATGATGGTGTTGAACACCCGGCCGCGGCCGCCGGACAGGCTGGCGCCGCCCACCACCACCGCGGCGATGGCGTCGAGTTCGAAGCCGATGGCCAGGATGGGCGAGCCGACGCCGGTGCGGGTCGAGGCGATGATACCAGCGACGGCGCAGGCGAAGCCGGAGATCACGTAGACGCCGAACTTGTAGCGCTCGACGCGGATGCCGGCGAAGCGGGTGGCGACCTCGTTGGAGCCGATGGAGATCACCAGCCGGCCGAACACCGTCTTGCGATAGAGGAACAGCGCCACCGCGAAGCAGACCAGCAGCACGTAGACGGTGGTCGGCAGGCCGAGGAAGGAGGCGACGCCGAAGTCGTTGAAGCCTTCGTCGTTGATGAACTCTGGCTGACCCTTGGAGATGATCAGCCCGGCGCCGCGGGCGATGGTCATCACCGCCAGCGTGGCGATGAACGGCGCGATGCGGAAATAGGCGACCAGCACGCCGGAGATGGCGCCGAAGAAGGTGCCGGTGAGGAGGCCGAGGATCAGCGCGCCGAACAAGCCGTAGGTCGGAATGGACAGCGCCACCACCACCGAGACGATGGCCATCAGCGAGCCGACCGACAGGTCGATGCCGCCGGTCAGGATGACGAACAGCAGGCCGAGCGACACCACGCCGAGCGGTACGCACTGGCGCATGATGTTGGTGAAGTTCTCGTAGGTATAGAAGCGATCGGTGAGCAGCATGGCGATCAACAGCATCGCCACGAAGACGATGAGCGTCGACTGGTCGAGCAGCAGCGACAGGATGCGCTCGCGCGACCATTTGGGCGCCGGCGCGGCCACGGACACACCCGGGCCAGACGTGATCTCGGTCATGGTGGGTTCCTTCCCTTGGGACTGGTTGGTCATGTCGTTTCCCCTCACTGGATGCTGCGCTTGGGGATGGCGAGCGACATGATCCGCTCCTCCGACAATTCATCGCCTGCAAGCTCGCCGGCGATGCGGCCGTCGGCCATCACGTAGACGCGATGGCAGAGGCCGATGACCTCGGGCAGCTCGGAGGAGATGACGAGAAGGCCCTTACCCTCCTCGGCCAGCCGGTGGATGATGTTGTAGATCTCGGACTTGGCGCCGACATCGACGCCGCGCGTCGGCTCGTCGAATACCAGGAAGTCGCAGCCGACGTTGAGCCACTTGGCGAGCACCACCTTCTGCTGGTTGCCGCCGGAAAGGCTCATCACCGGGTCGGAGAGCTTGCCGAGCTTGATGCGCAGCTGCTCGCGCAGCCGCTGCGTCAGCGTCTGCTCGTAGCCGTGGCGGATGACGCCGAAGCGCGATACGCCGCCGAGCCGCGACATGGTCATGTTGGCGTCGATGCCCATGGGCAGCACGGCGCCCTGTTCCTTGCGGTTCTCCGGCACCAGGCCGATCCCCTGGGCCACCGCGTCGGCGGGGTGGGCGACCGACACCTTGCGGCCGTTCTTGATCATCTCGCCCTGCTGGTAGCGGGCGAGGCCGAAGATGCATTCGGCGATCTCGGTGCGGCCGGAGCCGATCAGGCCGGCCAGGCCGACGATCTCGCCCTTGTTGACGACGAGGTCGATGTCCTCGATGACGCCGCGGCGGGTGAGGCGGCGGATCTCGAACAGCGGCTCGTCCTGCGGCGGCGTCTTGACGGGGAACAGCGACTTCAGCTCGCGGCCGACCATGGCGGTGATGATGTCGTTCTCGCTGCAGGTCGCGGGGTCGAGGTCGCAGACGGTGACGCCGTCCTTCACCACGGTGATGCCGTCGGCGATGCGGAAGATCTCCTCCAGCCGGTGCGAGATGTAGAGGATGGTGACGCCCTTGGCCTTGAGGCGGCGGAGGTTGTCGAACAACAGGTCGATCTCCGGCGCCGTCAGCACCGCCGTCGGCTCGTCGAGGATCAGGATGTTGACGTCGCGGGCCAGCGACTTGGTGATCTCCACCATCTGCTGGTAGGCGACGGTGAGGTCGCCGGTGCGGCGGCGCGGATCGATCGGAAAGCCGAAGGATTTGAGGAGTTCGCCGGCACGGGCGTTGATCGCCTTCCAGTCGACCAGCGGCCGGCCGCGGCCGAGGTCGTCGAGGAAGATGTTCTCGGCCACCGACAGGTCCGGCGACAGCGCCAGCTCCTGGTGGACGATGCCGACGCCCTTTTCGCGGCTCTGCTGCGGCGTCTCGAAGTGGACTTCCTCGCCGTCGAGCAGGATGCGGCCGGCGTCGCGGGTGTAGATGCCGGACAGGATCTTCATCAGCGTCGACTTGCCGGCGCCGTTCTCGCCGACGATCGCGTGGATGGTGCCCTTGTCGACCCTGAGGTTGAAGTCGGACAGCGCGCGGACGCCGCCGAAGTGCTTCTTCACGCCCTCGATGACGATGGCTGGACTATGCATGGAAACGACCCTCCCGTCGTTCGTCACGTGGATTTGGGTGGGCAGAAGGCCTGCCCACCCGGTCCTTGATCAGAAGAGCGACTCGGGGTCGTAGTAGTCGGCCACGTTGTCCTTGGTGATCAGCAGCGGCTTGATATACTCGTAGTTGTTGAAGGTGCGCTTGCCCTCGTGATGGGCCTTGATGACCTCGAACACCTTTTCGGTGAGCAGCTTCGGGTTGTTGGAAGCGGTCGCCTGCTGGTCGCCGCGCTTGATGGCGTCGAGGGAGAACTTGTAGCCGTCATGGGCGAACACCTTGACGTTCTCCAGCTTGCCGGCCGCCTTGAGGGCGCGGATGGCGCCCAGCGCCATGTCGTCCATCTCCGAATAGACCATGTTGATCTTGTCGCCCTGGGCGACGAGCGCGTCTTCCATGGCCTTCAGGCCGCCCTGCTGGTCCCAGTTGCCCCAGGTCTGGGACAGCACGGTGAAGCTGGTGGCGCCGTAGTCGCGCATCTGGGCTTCCATGACGCCGGCGATGAAGTTGTCGCGCCGCGCCTCGCCGACCAGGTTGCCCTGGTTGCCGGAGATGATCACCGCGTTGATCGGGTTGTTGCCGAACTGCTTGACGGCGAAATCGCCGATCAGCCGGTTGTTGGCGGCGTTGTTGGCCATGACGCGGGTGATGACCGGCGCGTCGAGCGAGATGTCGCTGTCGAGATCGATGACCGGGATGCCCTTCTTGGCGGCCATCTCGGTGATCTTGACGCCGGCCGCCGGGTCCTGCGGGTTGAGCACGAGATAGTCGATGTTCTGCGACAGCATGTCCTCGACGTCGGAGACCTGTTTGTCCATGTTGCCGGCGGCGTCGGTGGTGATCAGCTCATAGCCGGCCTTCTCGGCATTGAGCTTCATGTATTCGGTCAGGCCGACGAAGAAGGCGCCATTGAGTGTACGATTGGCAAAGCCGATCTTCAGGGCTCCCTCGGCACTCGCGGTGGAAGAAAGGCCAAACGTCATCATTGCCGCGGCAAGCGCAGCGCCCAAGAACCTATTCATTTTCTCTCTCCATGAACTTGCTGTATCGGCCGATAGTCTTGGCTATCCCTCGCGGGACGGATATGCGACCGATCCGGGCGGCGTCCTACACTGATGTGTTCTCCCTTGGCTCGCCCGATGACTGATGCTCGCATGGCGGGTCGGCGCTTGCTAAGCATTGGCTGTCGATTATTGTGCAATTTTTGCAAGGAGACGCTGCGAGGATCCGGGGCGGATGGCGCCGAAAATGCAGAATCTTTCGGTTAACCGTTTGAGTTTTCACGGTCCGGCCATATGCGGACTGCAAAATCGTATCCGACTGGCGGGTTCCCGCCGTTTTCCCGGCGTGTAGAATCCCCTATGCCGTGGCGCATCGAAAAGCGTGGCGGCGGTGCGCTGTGCATCTTTCCCGCTGGGGGAGGATGAAACTCCTGTTTTTTGCACATTGCAGGGTAACAGCAGGATTTTCGATGTGGTGATGGTCGCGACGGTGCCGATCGGGGCGGCCGAGGCTGGTCCGAGGTTGTCGGGCGCCAGCGCAAAAAGAAAGGGAGCGGCGCCCACGGGCATCCGCTCCCCTCGTTCTGGTCGGACAGGCGCCGGTCGCGGCGGCGCCGTCCGGAAGGCTGCCTCAGGCGGCGGCCGGCATGCACGAGCCCGACGGGCAGACTTCGGCGCACTGCTGCGTATCGAAGAAGCCCTCGCACTCGCTGCACTTCTTGGCGTTGATCGAGTAGACCTTGCCCTTGTGGGTGATCGCCTTGTTGGGGCACTCGTCTTCGCAGGCGCCGCAGGAGGTGCAGGTATCGTTGTCAATCATGTAGGCCATGGGTGTCACTCCTCTTGGTTGTCAACGGGGCCGCCTGTCCGTTTCTTGTTGCGGCCCCGGTCTCGGTGCGCCGGAGCAAGCGGTTCGCGCCCTTGCTCTCGGCTCAATGTCGGCACATTCGCATCATTCGGAAAGTCTGCAACTTTCCGGATGCACCCTCAGCGCTCCGTGCAGGAGAGGCAGGGGTCGATGCTGTTGACGATCATGGCGATGTCCGCGACCTTGGCGTCCTGCAGCATGAAGCGCAGGCCGTCCCAGTTCATGAAGGTCGGCACGCGCCATTTGACGCGCTCGGGCTGCGGCGTGTCGTTGGTGCGCAGGTAGTAGATCACCTCGCCACGCGGCGCCTCGCTGCGGGTCACCGCCTGGCCCGGCGGGATGTCGGGCCGGTCGTTGATGTTGACCGGGCCGTCCGGCAGGTCGCGCAGGCAGGCGCGCAGGATGTCGATCGACGTCAGGATTTCCTCGAGGCGGACCATGGCGCGCGACCAGACGTCGCCGTCGGTGCTGCCGTGCACCACCAGCGGCAGCCGGTCGTAGGCGGCGTAGGGCGCCTCGCGGCGCACGTCGTAATCGACGCCGGAAGCGCGGGCCACCGGGCCGACGACGCCGCAGGTGATGGCGTCGGCGTGGGTGAGCACGCCCACGCCCTTGGTGCGGCGGAGGATGGCGCCGTTGGTCTTGAAGGTCTTGATGAAGTCCTGCACCTCGACTTCGATCTTGGCGAGGGCGCCCTTGATGTAGGCGATCGACTTGTCGTCGAGGTCGTAGCGGACGCCGCCGATGCACATGGCGCCGATGTCCTGGCGGTTGCCGAAGATCGATTCCAGCATGTCCTGGCCGACCTCGCGCACCTGCATCATGTGCATGAAGTAGGTCTCGTAGCCGACGAGGTGCACCAGGAGCGCCACGTTGAACAGGTGCGAAGTGATGCGCTTCATCTCGTCGGCGACGCTGCGCAGATAGACGCCGCGCTCGGGCACCTCGATGCCGGCGATCTTCTCGGCCGCCATGGCGAAGGTCTGCGGGTGGCTGTTGGAGCACAGCGAGCAGATGCGCTCGGTCAGCACCACGTTCTGGTACATCGAGCGCTTGGTGGTCAGGTACTCGATGCCGCGATGGGCGTGGCCGGCGTTGATGTCGACGTGGCTGACGGTCTCGCCCTGCACGTCGATCTTGAAGTACATCGGCTCCTCGAGGGCCACGTGCAGCGGGCCGACGGGGATGCTGAAGGTCTCGGGGACGTTGTGCGTGCTCATGCTGCACCCTTCTTTCCGGCGAGGAGGCGTTCCCACAGCCCCTTGGTGCTGGCGGCGTTGACCAGCGTCGAGAACGGGACCAGCCGTTCGAGGACGGCGCCGTCGACGGAGGCGTCGAGGAACAGGCGGCGCGGATCGGGATGGCCGGTCACGGCGACGGCGTAGAGTTCCATCATCTCGCGCTCGTGCCAGTCGGCGTTGCGGAACAGCGGCGTCAGCGACGGGATGCCGCCGCCCTGCGGCACGTAGGCGATGACGGTGAGTGCGTCGCCGGCGATGTCGAAGTGATAGTCGATCTCGTAGGAAGTGCCGTCGAGCGGCGTGCCGCCGAACGACTTCGGCGTCTCCTTGGGCGCCGCCTCGGCCTTCTCCTCGCCGTCCTCGCTATCGTCGTCGTCCTCGTCTTCCTCCTCCTCGGGGGCGGAAGGCATGGTGCAGGTGATCATCGACAGGCGGGCGCCGAGTTCCTTCAGCAGCGCGGCGACCGGCGACAGGTCGGCGGCGGCGGCGAGGCCGCACCAGGCGACGGTGACGCCGTAGCTGTCGGTTTCCGTCGAGAACTCGACGCCGGCCGGGGCCGCGGCGGCGAGGCGGGCTTCAAGGTCTTGAGGCAGACGGCTCATGCTGGCACCTTCCGGTTCTTGAGATACTTGGCGCGGCACTTGGGGCAGCGGGCGCGCAGTTCGGCATATTCGGCGTCGCTGAGCGGCGGCTTGGCGTTCTTGAGCACCGGCGCCGTGTTGAGCGCCGTGGCGCCGCACTCGGCGCATTTCTGATTGGGGATCAGGCCATGCTCGACCATCTCGAACTTGTCGGCGTTGACGTGGCTGAGGTCCCAGTCGTTGGTCTGGTGGATGGCGTCGGTCGGGCAGTAGAACTCGCAGTTGCCGCAGAAGACGCAGGTGTTGTGCCAGCAGTCGAAGGTCATGCCATCGGGCGTCTTGGCGAAGCGGATGGCATTGGCCGGGCAGACGCGCTCGCAGATGCGGCAGCCTTCGCAATGGTCGGCATTGAACTCGATGCGGCCGCGCAGGCGCTCGGGCGTGAAGGCCGGCCCCAGCGGGAAGGCCTCGGTCTGCGGGCCCTGCCTGAGGTTGCGGGCGAAAATCGTCAGGAAGTTCATCTTGGGACCTTTCCTCAGAGACGCTCGCGCCAGATTTCGATGGCCTTGGCGACGCCGGCGATGATCGCCTGCGGCCGCGGCGGACAGCCGGGCACGTTGACGTCGATCGGGATATACTGATCGATCGGCGCCAGCACGGCGTAGCTTTCGCGGAAGATGCCGCCGGAGATCGGACAGACGCCGACCGCCACCGTCACCTTCGGCTCGGGGATCTCGTCGAACATGCGCAGCACCGCGTCCTTGACGCGCACCGTCAGCGGACCGGAGATCAGCACGATGTCGGCGTGCTTGGGGCTGCCGCAATACTGGCAGCCGAGCCGCTCGACGTCGTAGCGGGGGATCAGCGCCGTGGTCGCCATCTCCACGTCGCAGCCGTTGCAGGAGCCGGCGTTGATGCGGTAGAGCCAGGGCGACCGCGTGGCGATCTTCTTGAAATCGGGTATCAGGCCCATCTTAGCCCTCCTCAGACCACGACGACGACCGCCAGGCTCGCCACGGCGAGCAGCAGGGGCCACTTCAGAAAGAACACGAAGGCCTGGTCGATGCGCATGCGGCCGGTCGAGAGGCGCACCACGGTGATGCCGATCAGCATCAGCACGGCCATCTTGATCAGCCAGACCAGCAGGCCGCCGACCAGGTTGGCGGGGGCGAGGGGGAAGAACAGGGCGATGCCGAGACCCAGCACCACCACCTTCTTCACCGCCGACATCACCTTGAACAGCGCCAGCACCGGGCCGGAATACTCGATGATCGGGCCTTCCAGCACTTCGGTCTCGGCCTCCGGGATGTCGAAGGGCACGATGCCGAGGTTGGCGGGGTAGAAGAAGCAGAAGGCGGCGACCGCCGGCCACATCACCGGGTCGAACAGGAAGGCGCCGTGCGTCTGCTGGTAGGCGACGATGTCGTTGAGCGAGAAGGTGGCCCAGCCGCCCAGCCCCACGCCGGTGCGGATGGCGACGGCGGCGGCGATCAGCACCAGCGGCCCCTCGTAGGCGATCATCAGCGCCATCTCGCGGGAGAAGCCGATGGCGCCGTAGGGCGAACCGGAGGCCGAGCCGGCGATCATCAGCACGATGCCGGGGACCATCAGGAGGTAGAGCAGCACCAGCAGGTTGCCGATGGCGGCGTCCGGCGCGTAGACCGAGGTGATCGGCACCAGGGCGGCGGCGATCAGCATGGAGACGACGCCGATCAGCGGCGTGTAGAGGAACACCGTCTCGTTGGCGGCGGCCGGCACCATGGTGCGCTTGAAGCCGAGCTTGACGATGTCGAAGAACGGCTGCATCAGCGGCGGCCCGACGCGGCTCTGCAGCCGGGCGGCGACGCGGCGGTCGACGCCCTTCAGGGCAAGGCCGAGGGCAAGGGCGAACACTCCACCTGGGAAGAGGAGCACCGCCAGCAGGATAGCGATCTGGTTGGACATTTTCTCTCCTCTCCCGTCAGTGCTGCTCGCCGGCCTTGGCCGGCTTGGCCTTCGGCAGGCGGGGCGCCAGCAGGCCGCGGATGGCAGCGGTCGGGGACTCGAACAGGTTGACGGCACCGACGCGGCCACCGGCTTCCGGCAGGAAGTCGTTGGGCGTGGCGCCGGAGAAGTGCAGCTCGCTCCGCTTGATGCCGCGATGGGCGAGGCGCATCCAGGGGATGAACAGCGCCGCGACGATCAGCGTGATCAGGCTGAGGGCCAGCGGGCTCCAGCCGCCGGCGCCCGGCAGCGGACCGAGCAGCGAGGCGTCGATCGGCGTGAAGCCGAGTTCGGCCTGCATCTGAGCGATCGGCACCAGCGCCAGGCCGGGGAAGAAGCCGAGCAGCACGCTCGCCGCCACCAGCACGCCCATCGGCAGCAGCATGCTGAGCGGCGCCTCCTCGGCCGTGAGCGCCCTCTGCGTCGGCGCACCCATGAAGGCGGCGTGGGCGAACTTCAGGATGGCGGCCAGCGTGAACAGCGACGACACCATGGCGCCGGCACCCAGCGCCCAGTGGCCGCTCTCGAAGGCCGCCGAGAAGATCATCCACTTCGACGAGAAGCCGTTCAGCGGCGGCACGCCAGCCAGCGACAGGCCGGCGAACAGGAAGAAGCCGAAGGTGATCGGCATCTTGCGGCCGAGGCCGCCCAGTTCGTCGAGCTGGCTGGCATGGCTCTTGACCATGACGGCGCCGGCCACGAGGAACAGCGTGTCCTTGAGGAACATGTGGTTGACGAAGTGGAACAGGCCGCCAGCTACGCCGAGCGAGGTGCCGAGGCAGATCGCCATCAGCACGTAGCCGAGCTGGCTGACGGTGGAGTAGATCAGCAACAGCTTGATGCCGTTCTGAACCACTGCCATGGCACCGGCGTAGACGACGGTGATGCCGGCGATGACGGCGATGATGTCGATCAGCGCCGGAACGCCGCCGATCTCGCCGCCGAGGCGCAGGAACACCGCGCTGCCGCCGAACAGGCTGAACAGCTTGAGGACGCCCCACGGGCCGGACTTCAGCAGCACGGCCGAGATGTAGCCGGACACCGGGGTCGGCGCGAGGGCCGGGTGCATCTGCACGTCGATGCGGACGGGCAGCATGGCGGCCTTCATGACCAGGCCGATGAACACCGGCACGATGCCGAGCGCCAGCGTGCCGAGCGGCATGGTCAGCGCCTCTCGGCCGATGCCGACCAGGTCGAAGGTGCCGGCATGGGCGGCGAGCACGGTGACGCCGAGGAACATAAAGGAGGCGCCGACGGTGTTGAAGAAGAAGTACTTGAAGCCTTCCCGCCGTGCCTCGTCGTTCTCCTCGTGGATGATGGCGACCCAGAGGGCCCAGCTCGACATCAGCTCCCAGAAGCCGAAGAAGGTGAAGATGTCCCTGGCCGCCGTCATGCCGAGGAGGCCGGCGATCATCACCGCGAAGGCGGCGTAGAAGCGCGGCTGGGCATGGTTGTGGGCGAGATAGGCGGTGGCGTGCAGCATGTTGAGCGCGCCGACGCCGGCGATCAGCACCGCGAACCAGAAGGACAGCGTATCGTAGGCCGGGGCGGTGAAGATCACCGCCAGGAAGGCGGCGACCAGCACGGCAACGGCAAGATAGCCGGCCTGGGCGACCGACTTGCGGCCGACCAGCCACACCGCCGCAGCGCCGAGGAAGGCGATGACGGCGGGCAGCGTCCAGTGCATGACGAGGCTCGGCAGCACCGCCGCGGCAAGACCGCTGCGGGCGGCCACCTCGGCGCCGACGGCACCGACGAGGTCGAGCTGGAACGACGGCAGGACGCCGTTGAACAGGATAGCGGCAGCCAGCACGCCGACGGCGACCAGCATGGTGGCCGGGGCTTCCTTGACGCCGGCCTCGCCCTTCCAGGGACGGAAGAACAGCATGCCGACGACGCGGAGGTAATAGACGACGGCGATGATGCCGCCGACCAGCAGGCCGATGGCTACTTCGTAGTGGCCGGCGTCGGCCGCCGCGTAGATCATCAGGAACTTCGAGACGAAGCCGGAGAACGGCGGCAGGCCCATGATCGCCACGGTGGCGAGGGAGTAGCAGCCGGCGGTGAACGGCATGACGCGGCCGACACCGGCGAGGTCGGCGATGTTGCGCCGGCCGGTCTGCATGATGAAGGCGCCGGCGGCGAAGAACAGCAGCGTCTTCATCACGGCGTGGTTCATGACGTGGAGGAGGCTGGCGTCGGTGGCCAGCGCCGTGCCGATGCCGAGCACCGCGACGATCTCGCCGATCTGGGCGAGCGTCGAGAAGGCCAGCATCCGCTTGATCTCGACTTCAAAGAGCGCGCGCACCTCACCGTAGAGGAGAGTGATCAGGCCGAGGCCGATCAGCACCACCTCGAGGCTGAGGCCCCAGCCGGTGAAGGTGGAGAGCGCCGGCACGCCGATGACGATGAACAGCACCTTGACCATGCCGAACACGCCGGCTTTGGTCAGGATGCCCGACAGCGGACCGGAGATCGACGACGGCGCCGCCGGATGGGCGATCGGCAGCCAGCTGTGCAGCGGCCAGACGCCCGCCTTCACCGCGAAGCCGGCGAAGAAGCAGAGCGCGATGACCAGACCGGCCAGCGGCGAAATGGTGCCGACCTTCTCGGCCAGCGTCGCGAACTCGAACGAGCCGATCTCGGCGTGGGTGAGAAGAATGCCGAAGTGCATCAGATAGGCGCCGGAGGCGCACATCATGAAGTAGATGAGGCCGGCGCGCAGCGACTTCTGGGTCTGCTCGTGGATGACCAGGAAGTAGGAGGTCCAGGTCATCAGCTCCCAGTAGACGTAGAAGTTGCCCATCTCGTGCGCGGTGGTCAGGCCGAGCAGCGAGCCGATCATCAGGAAGGCGAAGAAGTAGTAGCGGTTGGTCCACTCGGCGCGGGCCATGTAGCCGATCGAGTAGACGACCATCACCGCGGTGATGCCGGCGAATACCAGCGCGAAGACGCGCGAGGCCGGATCGAGGTTGCCGTCGAACACCACCAGGGCCAGCGTCGCGACGGCGAGGATCACGGCGCCGATGTCGCGGGCGCGGGTCGAGACGTGGCCGAGGCCGTAGATCGCGAAGGCGCCGAGATAGGGAACGAGGACCAGCAGCGCCCAGGGCGACTCGAACTCGGGCACGCCGCCGGCGGCGCCGGCCAGTGCCTCGGCCGCGTGCTGGAAGGGCAGCGGGAACACCGAGATCAGCGCCGTCAGGGCGGCGAGCGCCCAGGCGATCGGCAGGGCGAGGCTCGGGGCGTCCTTGAGTTCGACGCGGCGGGCCGGATGCTCCAGGCAGACGCGCTGGATCACCACCAGATAGTAGTAGGCGGCGACGATCGAGGCGGCGGTGCCGACCAGCGCGATGGCCCAGTGGCCCTGCTCGATGGCGGCGTAGAGCACCAGGAACTTGGAGAAGGATCCCTTGAACGGCGACAGGCCCATCACCGAGAACATGCCGAAGCCGAACAGCATAGCGGCGACCGGCATGCGCTGGCCGGAGCCGGCGAGGTCGTCGAGCCTCGACGAGCCGATGCGGCGGATGATGTACCAGCCGGCGGCGACGACGAGGCCGCGCATGACGAGCTGGTAGCCGAAGTGCATGTAGGCGCCGGTGAGGCCCGCCTCACCGCCGAGGCCGATGCCGATCAGGATGTAGCCGATCTCGGCGACGGTCGACCAGATGACGACGCGCGTGAGGCTCGGCAGGCTCATGAGGGCGGCGACTTCGCCGAAGAACAGGAAGATCGCGCCCATCCAGGCCAGGGCCGTCGGGTCGATCTGAGTGAGGGAGAGCATGAGAGGAGATCCTTCCGCAGACATGCTTGGACTGTCATGGACGACGTTAATCACCGCATCCACTAGGGTATGTCGGCTAGCCGACATATACGCATTCGCACGACGCCAATGCTTGGGGGGAGAAAGTAAAAGTGAGATTTACATTCAAGTTATTAGAAATTCGATAATATCAATAAAATCAGCAAATTGGTCGGATTGTGTCCGATTGATGGCGGTGCCGGCGGTGGCCGGACTAATGGATTTAGGTGGCCGTTTCGAGCGATTTTCTAAGTAGTATGTCCGATGCAGCTTTGCGCATTCCCGCCATGCAAAAACCAAGGGATTCCGGTTAGTTGCGAGTGACTTGCAGGAGGCGGCGAAAAAATCCGGCATTTCACCGACAAGTATTTCCACGGCAGCGGCGAATGGGGTAGAGGATCGGGCAAGACCTGAAAGGAAGGACCGATGCACGAGACGGCGGTGGTCGAGGGCCTGATGCGCATCCTCGGCGAGCAGGCGAAGAACAACGGCGCCGTCCGGGTGGTGTCGGTGCGGCTGAAGATCGGCCGGCTGCGCGGCATCGATAGCCGGCAGATCCGGCTGGCCTTCGAGATGTTCGCCGAGGGTACCTTCGCCGAGGGGGCGCGGCTCGACATCGACGAAGTCGGCGTGACGGCCAGATGCCGCGACTGCGGCACCGTGTTCGAGGTGGCGAACTACCGCTTCGTCTGTTCGGGCTGCGGCGGCTCCGACGCCGAGGTGCTGACCGGCCGCGAACTGCACATCGAGAGCTTCGAGGCGACGCGGGCCTGAGCGCTCAGGGCTGAGCGTTCAGGGCTGGCGGACGGCGCGGCGTTCGGCGAGGCGATCGACGATCCAGCCCGTCCAGGCGTCGAGGCCGACGCCCTTCTTGGCCGACACCTCCAGCACCGGGCCGGGGCCGTGGACACGGCCGATGGCGGCGCGGGCGCGTTCCGTCGAGAATTCCTCGATGGCCGGCAACAGGTCGGTCTTGGTGATCAGCACCAGATCGGCCTTGCGGAAGATCACCGGATACTTGTCCGGCTTGTCGTCGCCCTCGGTGACCGACAAGAGCACCACATCGTGATGCTGGCCGACGTCGAAGTCGGCCGGGCAGACGAGGTTGCCGACGTTCTCGACGAACAGCACGTCGACGGCGTCGAGGTCGAGGACGTGCAGCGCGTCATGGATCATCACCGCGTCGAGATGGCAGGTGACGCCGGTGGTGATCTGCACCGCCGGCACGCCGTGGCGGCGGATGCGGTCGGCGTCGTTCTCGGTCTCGAGGTCGCCCTCGACGACGGCGACGCGGATGCCCTTGGGCAGCGCGGCGATGGTCGCCTCGAGGAGCTGCGTCTTGCCCGAGCCGGGCGACGACATCAGGTTGATCGACAGGACGCCGTGGGCGTCGAGATGCTCGCGGACGTGGGCGGCGAGGCGATCGTTCTCCGACAGGAGATTCTCGACGACGGGGATGGTGGTGGTGGCGACCTTGTCGCCGCAGCCGCAGGCGCTGCACATGGGCGGAACTCCTGAAAGGGGAAGGTCAGCGGACGCCGGACAGCTCGCGGCGCAGGCGGCCGAGATCGGAAATCACCATCGAGCCGCCGCCGAAGCGGTAGAGGATGCCCGAGCGCACCAGCTCGGCGATGACGGTGGAGACCGACTGCCGCGTGGCACCGATCTGCATGGCGAAGTCCTCGGCGTTGGGCAGGTGGTCGATGACGATGCCGCCCTCGGCCGGCCGGCCGATCCGGTCGGCGGTGTCGCAGAGCACGCGGATCAGCCGGTGCTTGACGCCATGGAAGGCGATGTCCTCGATCATCCGGACCGACTTGCGCGTCAGGCGGTCGAGGGCCGGCAGCACGGCGAGCGCCAGCTCCGGCTCGATCAGCGCCAGTTGGCGGAAGGCGGCCGGCGAGACGGTGACGATGTCGGCGGCGTTGCGCACCTCCAGCATGGCGCCGCCGTGCAGATAGAGGGCGTCGCCGGCTTCCAGCATGTAGAGCGTCAGCTCCTTGCCCTCGAAGGAGGTGAAGCAGCGCAGCCGGCCGGAGCGGACGATCATCAGGTCGCCGTCGGTGGGCTCTCCGCCGTAGAGGATCTGGCCGTCGCGCATCGACCGCTGGGCGAAGAGGCGGCCGTGGCCGTCCCGCAACAGGCGTTCGACCAGCGCGATCAGCGGATTCTCGGTCTGCATCGGCCTTCCAGGCGCCGGGCGGCAAGCCGAAACCTCCGCTTGCGGCGCGTACGAGAAATCATGGGTCCGTTTGTCAGAGAATAGTCCCAAGCGACCTATCTTTTCAAGTTGAGCTATGTGCTTCTCGCCGCTCGATTTTCAGGGCTGGGTTGCCGTATTTGCATGGAGGGGGACGGCTGCCGGACCACGCCGCGCAGCGTGAACAGGATATAGCCGATAAAGGCGACGGCCCAGCTCCAGCGGCCGGCGACGATCAGCTCGTCATGCAGGCCGGCATCGACGGCGGCGCCGACGCGAGCCACCGCCGCCGCGGTGATCGCCAGATAGATGATATCGGCGAGGAACGACGGCATCAGCGACCGCTTGTCCTTCTTGCGGATGATGGAGGTGGCGATGGCGATGGCCAGCGTGGCGATGCCGCCGACCGCGAAGGCGTGGATGACGGCGAAGGGCGAGACGTCGGCGAGGCCGAGGTCCATGACGGCCAGCAGCAGCATGGCCAGCCGCTTCCAGACGAGACCGACCGCCATGATGACGCAGCCGGCATAGGGCTTGATGCGCCAGGGCTCGATGTGGACGAGCCAGGCGGTGCCGAACAGCAAGGCGGCGAGCGCCAGCCAGCCGGCGTTCCAGCCGACGCCCCAGAGGGCGAGGGCCAGAATGGTGAAGGCGCGCTGCGGCAGGGCGATCCAGGCCGGCACCGGCTTGAGCTTGCCGTAGCCGGCCCGCTCGCGCGCCACCGCCAGCACGGCGAGGCTGATGCGGTTCGACACCTCGATGCAGATCAGCACGATGACGGCGAGGCCGGCCATGGTGGCGCCCGGCCAGCCGTAGAGGAAGGCGGCGACGCCAAGGAGCGTGTGCAGCGCGGCGAGGCCGAGGATCGGCAGCGTCTCGGCCGTCTTGCCGGGCGGGACGGCGGCGAGCAGCAGCACGACGCCGGAAAGGCCAACCAGCGCCCGCAGCACGCCGCCGGTGTGGAGATCGACGGAGCCCCAGAGAAAGGCGACGGCGTGGGCGGCGAGCACGCCCCAGAGCAGCCACGGCGGGGCGATGGGCCGGCCGATCCAGCGCGGCATCGCCACTGTCAGGAAGCCGAACAGTTGCAGCGTGAAGAAGCCGAAGATCAGCTCGTCCGGATGGGTGGCGACGTCGCCGATTCCCGGAGCGATCTCGGGGCCGATCGCCCTCAGCGCCGTCAGCGCCGCCAGCACGAAGGCGACGCGGAACGGGTCGGGGGCGGTCATGCCATTTCCACGCGGGCGCTCCCCGGCTCGCCGCGCGAGAAGCCGTCCACCAGCTCGCCGGGCAGGTCCAGCGCCCTGAGGCCGGCCAGCGTCTCGGCCCGGTCGGCCTTGCCGTCGAGCAGCGCCCGATAGAGGCGGCCGACCGTCACCATGTCGCAGGTGTGCGGCGACAGGCGCAGACGACGGACGCCAAGCTTGCCAAGGTCGTCGGGCGTCGGGCAGAAGGCCTCGAAGCCGTGCGACAGCGTCTGGATGCCGTTGATGGCCAGGAAGCGCTGGCCGTCCAGCGTGTCGACGGCGAGGCCGTCCGGGTCGCGGTCGCAGACGAACTGGCAGCCGTCCTTGTGCAGGCCGGCGAGGCGGGCGTGGTAGCAGCGGCCGGACAGCGCCAGCGGCAGGCGGCCGAAGGCGAACTGCTCGAATTCCACCTCCGGCAGCGCGGCGGCAATCACCGTCACCGAGGCGGCCGGCAGCTCGACGGGCAGGCAGATGCCGGTGGCGCCGCGGCCGGCCAGGAAGCGGGCGGCGCCCTCGTTGTAGACGTTGACGAAGGGGCCGACCAGGAAGGGGCGGCCGGCGACGGCCGGCAAGGCGGTGAGGTCGTTGATCTCGGCGACGAGGCCGACCTCGCAGAAGTCGCGCACGCTGGCCCGCTCGCGCGGATTGTAGGGCAGGGCGAGCGTTGACAGCACCACCTCCTTGCCGGCGGCGGTCAGGCGGTCGATCAGCTCCGGCCACAGGCGGTCGGTGAAGGGCTGGCGCTTGCCGCATACCACCTCGCCGAGGTGGACGCGGTCGACGTCGGCTTCGTCGGCGATGCGGGCGTAGAAGTCCCTGAGGCGGTCGGCTGACCAGTTGAACAGGACGGGGCCGAGGGAAAGGCCGGTTTTGGTCATCGTGGGTCTCCGTCCTCAGCGCCAGGTCTTCTTGTAGGCGCCCGATGTCTGGCGGCCGCCCTCGACGAGGCCGGCGAGCAGCCGGCCGACTTCCACCTCGGTGCCGCCGGCATCGATCGCCTCGACGGCGGCGCGGAAGGTCCTGACCACCTCGGCGACGTAGCCCTTGCCGCGCTGGCGGCCCTCGATCTTCAGCGCCGTGACGCCGGCCTTGGCCAGCGCGGCGATCAGGCTGGCCGCATTGAGGCTGACCGGGTCCTCGAACAGGTAGCTGGTCTTGCCGCCGGCCGCAAAGCGGCCCTTGCAGAGCGTCGGATAGCCGGCCGGCTCGCCGGCGCCGAAGCGGTCGATGGTGAAGCCGGCGAGACGGGTGGCCGTGCCGTCCTTGTCCTCGGAATAGGCGACGTGCTCGGGCGGCGAACAGACGCCGGTGAGGTTGGGCGACTTGCCGGTGGCATAGGAGGACAGCGAGCAGCGGCCCTCGGTCATCGGGCAGAGGCCGCCGAACACGAAGGCCTCGGTCTCGACGTTGATCGCCGCGTTGAGCTTGGCAATCTCCTCGACGGACAGCACGCGCGGCATGACGATGCGCTTGACGCCGAAGGTGTCGGCGTAGAAGGCAATCGCCTCGGGGGTGGCGGCGGCAGCCTGCACGGAGAGGTGCAGCCGCAGGTTCGGGTGATGCGTCGCGGCGTGGTCGAGCACGGCGAGGTCGGCGAGGATCACCGCGTCGGCGTGCGCCTTCTCGGCGTTGGTCAGCGCCGCCTTCCAGGCGTCCATGGCGCCGGCCCGCGCGAAGGTGTTGATGGCCACCAGCACCTTGGCGCCGTGGGCGTGGGCGAAGCGGACGCCCTCGACCATCTCGTCGGGTGAGAAGTTGAGGCCGGGGAAGTTGCGGGCGTTGGTCTCGTCGCGAAAGCCGCAGTAGACCGCGTGGGCGCCGGCCTCGACGGCGGCGCGCAATGCCGCCGGCGTACCGGCCGGGCAGACCAGTTCCAGGCTCATGACGGCTCTCCGGCAACCGGCGAGCCGGCGAAGCGGCGGGCGAGGCCGAGACCGCCGAACACCGAGCGGTCGACCAGCCGGCCGAGCGTGCCGGTGACGCCGACGAAGTCGGCCGGCGTCAGCTCGGCGTCCTCGATGGCGTTGCGGAGCGCCACCAGCGCGTCGGTGCGGCCGGACACGGAGATGGCGCGGTTGAAGAACAGGGCGTCGCCGTCGAAGGTGCCGTCGATCAGGCCGAGGAGGACGAGCAGCGGCCCGCGCACCGTGACGTCGGCCGGCTGGGTGGCCCGGCGGCGCAGGCATTTCACCTCGGCGCGGGTGCCGTCTGGCACCATCAGGAAGCTGATGTCGAGGTCGGACGGTTCGATCAGGAAGGAGCATTGGCCATAGGTGCCGAGCCGCTCGAAGACGGCGGGCTTGCGGCGGGCGAATCGGCGGACGGCCAGCGTCAGCGCCGGTCCGAGCGGCAGAAGGCCGGCCGGCGCCGCCAGAATTCGGAGGGCTTTGGGCAACTCGCCCCGGAAATGATCGGCCATGGCATCATCCATCTCGAAAGGCGGGGAGTTTAGGGTAGTCCGCCGCTCAGGTTTTTGTCTTATCGCAAAGACTCACCGCTTTTAAGTCTAGCAGGCTGTCCGTGCCAAGAAAGGGTGCTATGTCTCCGGCAACGGCAAAACCCGCGTCCCGCCAGCAAGAGGTCGGAAAGATCGACATGTTCAGTCGCAGCCTGCCGCGCTTTCCCGATCTCGGAAGCTTTGTCGCCCATCTCGAAGCGCAAGGCGACGTCCGGACCGTGACGGCGCCGGTCGACATGCGCCTGGAAGCGACGGAGATCCACCGGCGGGTGATCGCGGCCGGCGGGCCGGTGCTGCGCTTTGTCGCGCCGACCGTCGATGGCCGCAGCGCAACAATGCCGGTGATCGCCAACCTGTTCGGCACGGCTGCCCGCGTCGCCGCCGGTCTCGGCACCGATGTCGACGGCCTCGCCCGGCTCGGTCGGATGATGGCCTGGCTCCGCTCGCCGAAGCCGCCGCGCTCACTGAGCGAGGCCAGCGGCCTCTGGCCGGTGGCGCGGGCGGCGCTCAACGCCCGGCCGAAAACAGTCAACGATCGCGGCCGCTGGCGCGATCTGCCCGTCGATCTATCGGCCCTGCCGATCCAGACCTGCTGGCCCGGTGATGCCGGCCCGCTGATCACCTGGCCGCTGGTGGTCACCCGGCCGCCCGGTGCCGACGATTTCAACGCCTATAACGTCGGCGTCTACCGGATGCAGGTGCTCGACCGGACGAGCGCCATCATGCGCTGGCTGCCGATGCGCGGCGGCGCCCAGCACCACAGGCAATGGCTGCGGGCCGGCGAGACCATGCCGGTGGCCGTGGTGATCGGCGCCGATCCGGCGACGTTGCTGGCCGCCGTCATGCCGGCGCCGGAGGGGGTGACCGAGCTGGCGCTGTCCGGGCTGATCGGCGGCAGCCGCCTCGCCATGGCGCCCTGCCGCACCATTCCGCTGCACGTGCCCGCCTCGGCCGAGATCGTGCTGGAAGGGACGATCACCGCCGGCGACATGGCGTCCGAGGGGCCGTTCGGCGACCACACCGGCTACTACAATCCGCCCGAGATGCACCCGGTGTTCCGCCTCACCGCCATCCGGGCGCGCGAGGGAGCGCCCTATCTCACCACCTTCACCGGCCGGGCGCCGGACGAGCCGGCGGTGATGGGAGAGGCGCTGGCCGAGGTATTCAAGCCTCTATTGATCGAAGCGATCCCGGAGATCCGCGATCTCTGGCTGCCGCCCGAGACCTGCTCCTATCGCGTGGCGGTGATCGCCATCGACAAGCGCGTCGCCGGGCAAGCGCGGCGGGTGATGATGGGCTTCTGGTCTCTCTTGCCGCAGTTCACCATGACCAAAATGGTGATCGTCGTCGACGACGACATCGACGTCCGCTCGTGGTCGGACGTGATGTGGGCGGTGGCGACGCGCGCCGATCCGGCTCGCGACACGCTGGTGCTCAATCGCACGCCGATCGATCATCTCGATTTCGCCTCGCCGTTGGAAGGGCTCGGCGGCAAGATCGGCATCGACGCCACCAACAAGATCGGCGCCGAGACGACGCGCGAATGGGGCCGGGTGATGAAGATGGACGCGGGCATCGTGCAGGCGGTGGACGCCCGCTGGGCCGAACTGTTCGGGGAGGGGGCATGATGAAGGTTGTCGTCGGCATCAGCGGCGCCTCGGGCGCTGCGCTCGGACGCGAGGTGCTGCGGCAGCTCGGCGCCGCCGGCGTCGAGACTCATCTGGTGATCACCGCCGGCGGCGAGCGGACCATCCACCACGAACTGGGTCCGGACGGCCTCGCCGACCTCAGGCGGCTGGCCGGGGTGGTGCACGATATCGGCAATCTCGGCGCGTCGATCGCCTCCGGCTCGTTCGGCGCCGACGCCATGGCGGTGGCGCCCTGCTCGATGCGGACGCTGGCGGCGCTCGCCCACGGGCTCGGTGACAACCTGCTGACGCGGGCCGGCGACGTCATGCTGAAGGAACGGCGGCGGCTGGTGCTGTTGCCGCGCGAGGCGCCGCTCACCGAGGCACATCTCAACGCCATGCTGGCGCTCACCCGCATGGGCGCCGTGGTGGCGCCGCCGGTGCCGCCGTTCTACGCGCGGCCGGCGACCCTCGACGACATGATCCGCGAGATGGCGGCGCGTGTGCTCGGCTGGCTGGGCGTCGACCCCGGCAACGCTCTGACGCGCTGGCAGGGGCTCTGATCCCCTTGCCATCTTCACTTTCTGCGGGTATAGCCGTTTACATGACCACGACGCACGACATCTCGCGCCATATCTTCGCTGAGGGCACCGCCCCGGCGACGTACGCTCGGATGCTCGGCTCGCTGCTTCGTCTCGGCCTTATTAGCGGTTGCCGGGTCCAGTGAGGGAGCGCCCGGCGGCCGATGTCCCGCCGCTGGCCATGAGCTCTCTCGTACTCCCCCTTACGCTTGACAAAACGCGCTTCACGCTGCTCGCCGCCATCCGGATGACGCGGCCGGCCGGGAGCGACAGCCAGAGACGAGCCATAGCACCATGACCGAGACGACTATTCGCGACCGGGCGGGCATGCCCAACGCCGCCGCCAAATACCGACCTGTCACCCCCATCGACCTCAGCGACCGCACCTGGCCGGGCAAGGTGATCGACAAGGCGCCGATCTGGTGCTCGGTCGACTTGCGCGACGGCAACCAGGCGCTGGTCGATCCCATGGGCCATGACCGCAAGGCCCACATGTTCCATCTGCTGCTGGAGATGGGCTTCAAGGAGATCGAGATCGGCTTCCCGTCGGCGTCGCAGACTGACTTCGACTTCGCCCGCTGGTGCGTCGAGGAAGGCGGGGCGCCCGACGACGTCTCCTTGCAGGTGCTGGTACAGTGCCGGCCGGAACTGATCGTCCGAACCTTCGAGGCGCTGCGCGGGGCGCGGCGGCCGATCGTCCATTTTTACAATTCCACCAGCGCCTTGCAGCGGCGCGTGGTGTTCGGCAAGGACGTGGCCGGCATCAAGCAGATCGCCGTCGACGGCGCCAAGCTGATCGCCGACATGGCGGCCAAGGAAGGCGGCGGCTTCCGCTTCGAGTATTCGCCGGAGAGCTTCACCGGCACCGAACTGGAAGTGGCGCTGGAGATCTGCAACGCGGTGATCGAGGTGATCGATCCGACGCCCGACAACAAACTGATCCTCAACCTGCCGTCCACCGTCGAGATGGCGACGCCCAACGTCTACGCCGACCAGATCGAGTGGATGAGCCGCAACGTCGACCGCCGCGACTCGGTGCTGATCTCGCTGCATCCGCACAATGACCGCGGCACCGGCATCGCCGCCGCCGAGCTGGCGCTGATGGCCGGCGCCGATCGCGTCGAGGGCACGCTGTTCGGCAACGGCGAACGCACCGGCAACGTCGACGTGGTCACCATGGCGCTCAACATGTTCACGCAAGGCGTCGATCCCGGCCTCGACTGCTCCAACATCGAGCGCATCCGCGACGTGTTCGAGTATTCCAACCAGATGCGCGTGCCCGAGCGGCATCCTTACGTCGGCGAACTCGTCTACACCGCCTTCTCCGGCTCGCATCAGGACGCCATCAACAAGGGCCTCAAGGCCATGAAGGCGTCGAACAGCGGCGTCTGGGAGGTGCCCTACCTGCCGATCGATCCGCAGGACGTCGGCCGCTCCTACGAGGCGATTATCCGCATCAACTCGCAGTCGGGCAAGGGCGGCATCGCCTACCTGATGCAGGAGGACCACGGCATCAACCTGCCGCGCGCCCTGCAGGTGGAGTTCCGCGAGGACATCCAGGCGATCACCGACCGCGAGGGTCGCGAGCTGTCGTCGCAGCGCATCTACGAGCGCTTCATGCAGCTCTACGTCGACCAGCCGGAGGGCCGCCTGAAGTTCGTCGACCACCACACCTATCCCGACACCGAGGTGAAGGGCCGGCGCGTCTGCGTCGCCGAGATCGTCGACGGCGACGTGACGCGCACCATCGAGGGTCGCGGCAACGGTCCGATCGACGGCTTCGTGCACGCGCTGTCGGTCTATCTCGGCATCCCCGTGTCGGTGGCCGACTATTCCGAGCATTCGTTGCAGCAGGGTTCGGACGCCTCGGCCATCGCCTATGTCGAGCTGAAGCACCCCGGCGGCAAGCTGCACGGCGTCGGCATCAACACCAACATCGTCACCGCCTCGCTCTCCGCCGTGGTGTCGGCGGTCAACCGGGTGCTGGCGCTGAACGGTCATGGCGGCGTCGCCGGCTGATTTGCCGAACAACAGAAGGACAGGCCCTCCGATTCGCAGGAATCGGAGGGTTTTTCTTTGGCTTCGCACATAAAAATCGGGCGGCAGGTTGCCCCGCCGCCCGGCTGTCAAAGTCTCGAAGGCCTCAGGTCTCAGTAGACCATGGTGCTCATCTTGATCTCGCCCCAGATCTCCTTCACCGTCAGCTCCAGCTCGGCCTTGCGGTCAGTGTAGAAGGTGTGCAGGAGGTGGTGCGCCTTCTCCGAGTTCGGCGAACCCAGGAAGTCGCGGTAGAGGGCCTTGACCTGCTCGTTGTTGTGCGACTGGCGCACCTTGGCGGCGCGGTCGATGCCGAACATCGTCTCGCGGCGCTTCAGGGCGTAGGGCAGGTACTGCTTCTTGGAGCGCAGCGTGCCGCCGCCGTCGACGCAGCCGCCGGGGCAGGCCATGATCTCGATGAAGTCGAAGTCGGCCTCGCCGGCCTTGATCGCCTCCATCAGCGCCCGCGTCTCGCCGAGGCCGTGGGCCATGGCGATCTTCACCTCGCCGATGTTGCCGCCGAGGTCGACGGTGGCCGAGCGCACGCCCTCGAAGCCGCGCAGCTGCGTCAGCTCGATCTTGTCCAGCTCCTTGCCGTTGACCACTTTGTAAACGGTGCGGAGCGCCGCCTCCATAACGCCGCCGGTGGTGCCGAAGATGACGCCGGCGCCGGTGTATTCGCTCATGTAGGGGTTGTCGAAGGTCGAGGGCTCGATGGTGTTGAGGTCGAGGCCTTCGCGCTTCAGAAGACGGGCGAACTCGCGCGTCGTCAGCACGACGTCGACGTTCGGCATGTCGTCCTCGCCGAGCTGCGGCCGGACGATCTCGTCCTTCTTGGCCGTGCAGGGCATGATCGAGATGACGCGGATCTTCTTCGGGTCGAGCCCCATCTTGGCCGGCAGGTAGGTCTTGGCGATGGCGCCGACCACCGCCTGCGGCGAGCGGGTGGACGACAGCAGCGGCAGCAGCTCGGGATAGTGGATCTCGGCGAAGTTGATCCAGGCCGGGCAGCAGGAGGTGATGGTCGGCCGCTTGCGCTCGCCGAGGCGGTGCAACAGCTCGGTGCCTTCCTCCATGATCACCACGTCGGCGCCGAAGTTGGTGTCGAGCACGATGTCGACGCCGAGCTTGCGCGAGGCGGCGATGATCTGGCCCTCGACGTTGGTGCCCGGCGCCATGCCGAACTCCTCGCCGAAGCCGACGCGGATGGCCGGCGCGAACTGGAGAACGGTGGTGATCTCCGGATCGTAGATGTAGTCGAGGACGCGATCGGTCTCGTCCTTCTCGGCCAGAGCGCCGGTCGGGCAGACCAGCACGCACTGGCCGCAGGTGACGCAGGTCGAGTCCTTCTGGTTCTTGCCGTGGCGGAGGCCGATCGCCGTGTCGAGGCCGGTGCCGGTGACCACCAGCGCGTCGACTTCCTGGTAGTTGCGGCAGACCGTGACGCAGCGCTGGCAGCGGATGCACTTGGTCATGTCGCGGACCATGGCCGGCGACGAGCGGTCGACCTCGCGGGTGGCGACGCGGGCCGGCGTGAAGAAGCGATTCTCCTTGAGGCCGACGAACTGGGCGACGTCCTGCAACTCGCAGGCGCCGTGGCGGATGCAGGTGGCGCAGTCCTGCAGATGGTCGGCCATCAAGAGTTCGACCTGCAGCTTCTGCATGTCGCGCACCTTCTTGGTGCGCGTCTCGACGGCGAGGCCTTCCTTCACCGGCGTGTTGCAGGCCGTCACCATGTGGGTGCTGGCCTGGCCGGGCATCTGGATCTCGACCAGGCAGACGCGGCAGGTGCCAGGCGTGTGGTCGATGTCGGCCAGCTCGCACAGCGTCGGGATGTAGAAGTCATGGCGGCGGGCGGCCGACAGGATCGTCTCGTTCGGATAGGCCGTGACGGCCTTGCCGTTGATCTTGAAGCCGACCGTGGCCTCGGTGCCGACGGGGATCAGGGTTTCGACGTTGCACATGGTCTCACGCCGCTCCTTCGGGGATGGAGTGTTCGGTGATCACGGAATAGATGCGGTAGCAGCGCATGCAGCGCATGGACTCCTTGTAGGCGTCCTCGGAGCTGATGATCTGCTCGACTTCCCCGAACATGGTCTTGCGCACTTCCGGCGACAGCTCCGGATGGTGGACGCGGTATTCGTTCTTGACCGGCACCTCGATGCAGTCGTTGGAGAACAGCTTGTTCTTGTCGAGGATCTGGCGGATGCGCGAGCGCGGGAAGAAGCGCGTCGAGCCGAGCCGCAGGTAGTCGTCGATGTTGCGGGCCGCCTTCAGGCCGTTGGCCATGGCGGCGATCAGCGTCGACGGGCCGAGGTAGCAGTCGCCGCCGGCGAACACGCCCGGCCGCGAGGTGGCGAGCGATTCCTTGTCGGCAATCACCCAGTTCCACTTGCTCATCTCGACGCCGTCGTCGGCCTTGATCGAGCCGGTGTCGACCTGCTGGCCGATGGCGGCGATCACCACCGAGCAGGGCATGACGTATTCACTGCCGGGGATCGGCCGCACGTTGCGCCGGCCTTTGGCGTCGACCTCGGTCTGCTCCATCTTGGTCAGCTTGACGCCGACCACCTTGCCATCCTCGGAGACGATGGACACCGGGTTGGTCAGCACGTGGAACTCGATGCCCTCGTCATGGGCGGCGACCACTTCCTCGCGGTCGGCCGGCATGTCGGCCTCGGTGCGGCGGTAGACGAGATGCACCTTCTTGGCGCCCATGCGGACGGCCGAGCGGACGCAGTCCATGGCGACGTTGCCGCCGCCGACCACCACCACTTCGCCGTCGATCGGATGCGGCTTGATGCCGGCGACGTGGTCGTGGACCTTCAGCAGGAAGCCGATGCCGGACTCGTAGCCGACGAGGCTGGTATCCTCGTTGTCGCAGCCCATCTTGGTGCCTTCCTGGCAGCCGAGGGCGAGGAACACCGATTTGTAGCCACGCTTCATCAGGTCATCGACGCTGAAATCCGTGCCGAGACGCTGGTTGAAGAAGAAGCGGCCGCCGAGATTGGTGATGGCGTTCATCTCGTTGAGGAGAACGTCCTTCGGCAGGCGGTAGGACGGGATGCCGATGGCGGCCATGCCGCCGGCCTCGCCCTGGGCCTCGAAGATGTCGACGTGATAGCCGCGCATCAACAGGTGGTAGGCGCAGGAGACGCCGGCCGGGCCGGCGCCGATCACCGCCACCCGCTGGTCTTCCGGCAGCACGTGGGCGATCATGTCCTTGGAGAACACCAGCGGATGCGGACCGGTCTGGTACTCGGCGACGTAGCGCTTCAGGATCTTGATGCCGACCGCCTCGTCGACCATCTTGCGACGGCAGGCCGCCTCGCAGAAGCGGACGCAGACGCGGCTGCAGGTGGCGGCCATCGGGTACTTCTGCAGGATGACGCCCAGCGAGTGCTCGGGCTTGCCGTCGCGGATGTAGTCGATGTAGCGCGGCACGTTGACCTTGGACGGACAGGCCTCGATGCAGGGCGCCGTCATGTAGCTCATGGCGTGCTGGGCGCGGGCCGGCTGCTTCTTGGCCAGCTCGGCCTCGAACTCGTCACGGAAGGCTTCGATGGCCTTGACGAGGGCGGTGCCGCAGGACTGGCCAAGGCCGCAGAGCGAGGTCGCGCGCATCTGCTCGGACATGGCCGCTATGCCATCGAGGTCGAGGTCGCCGTCAAGGCCGCGGCGCATGGCGCCGAGCGCATCGCGCACCAGCACGGTGCCCATGCGGCAGGGGGTGCACTTGCCGCAGGACTCGTCGGCCGCCTTGCTCAGATACTGCCAGAACGTGTCGAGAAGGTTGACAGACTCGTCGAAGACGAAGAAGCCGCGATCGGCGACAAAGGCGCGGATCGGGTTGTTGTCGTCGAACACCTCGAAGTCCTTGAGGTCGGGAGGCGTGGCGCCCTCCGCGGCCTTTCCCTGGCGGTAATCGTGGACGATGCCGTCCCACACGCCATAAACAACCTGTGCCATGCTGCCACCCCCATTTGGTTGGGCGTTCCCCCACACGTCTGTCACAGGCGAGCGACTGCCGGGGAAATGTGTCCGTATCAGCCATGCCATAATGTAGGGGCAGTTATTCGACAATGACGAAAGTCAAACGGCGGAGGGAACCGTAGTTGCTTTTTCCCTTTTTCGATTTAGATGCTTCCGATTCTCAGCTTTCGCATTACGCGTTAGTGCGTATAGAGGTGAACTCCTATCCGTAAATCTTCGCAAGAACTTGGTTCGGAAGTCGTTTTCCGCTCGTGACCTGTCGGCGCGGCCGGCGTTTCCCCGCGCCGCGAGTTGGGCTTGGTAGTTATTGCGGCGCATCCGCTTGTCCGAAAAGTCTGCAACTTTTCGGGCGGATGCTTTAGTGTCGGCCCGATCCCTTCCCGAGCAGCCCGTCGTCGCCCGATTGCAGGTTCCGCCATGACAGTTTCCTCCATGACCGCAGGCGTGAGCCGCCGCCGCTTTCTCGAATGCCTCGCCGCCGCCGGTCTTGCCGCGCTGTCCGTTCCGGCCGCCCGGGCGGCCGGGCTCGACCGGCTGACCGTCTGGGGCATGCCGGCGTCGCCGTCGGTGGTGCTGGCGCGGGCGGTGGCGTCGGGGGCGCTGGCGCCGTTCGCCGGCGAGGCGCGCTTCGACGTCTGGCGCACCGCTGACCAGATGCGGGCCGGCGTCGTCTCCGGCGACATCGAGCTGTTCGCCGCGCCGAGCTATGCCGCCGCCAACCTCTACAACCGTGGCGCGGGCGTCCGCCTCGTCAACGTGCTGACCTGGGGCCTGCTCTATGTCTTCGCCGGGCGGGGGGTGAGCATCGGCCAGATCGAGGACCTGAAAGGCAAGTCGCTGCTGGTCGGCTCGAAGAACGACGCACCGGACCTCCTTACCCGCTT
Source organism: Rhodobacterales bacterium Alpha_02 (assembly GCA_001603295.1). Lineage (GTDB taxonomy): Bacteria > Pseudomonadota > Alphaproteobacteria > Rhizobiales > Pleomorphomonadaceae > Pleomorphomonas. The sequence goes on along the minus strand of LUYO01000071.1, from coordinate 14,995 downwards.
CGTGCTGAAAGAAGCCGGGCTCGACCCGGACAAGGATATCAAGCTCTCCTACGTCGGCACCTCGGCCGAGGCGGTGCCGCTGCTGTTGGCCGGCAAGGCCGACGCCGCCGTGCTGCCGGAGCCGGCGGCCAGCGCCGCCGAGATCAAGGCCCGTCAGGCCGGCGTCGCCGTCACCCGCGCCCTTGACGTCACCGAACTCTATGCCGCCCGCACCGGCCGCCCGGCCGGCGTGCCGCAGGCCGGCCTCGCGGTGACCGAGCGTTTCCTCGACGCCCATCCCGAGGTGGTCGCGGCGCTGCACGCGGCTTCCGTCGAGGCGGCCGGCTGGGTAGCCGCCAACCCCAAGGAGGCGGCGGCGCTGATCGCCGGTCCGCTGAAGCTGCCGGCGCCGATCGTCGAGGCATCGCTGCCGCGCTTCCGCCTGAAGGTTGCCTCGGCCGCCGAGGCGCGGGACGACCTCGAAGCCTATTTCAGGGCGCTGATGACGCTGTCGCCGGACATCGTGGCCGGGCGCCTGCCGGAGCCGGCCTTCTACTGGGGACGCTGAGGCCATGGCCGGGCGCTTCTGGCGTCAACTCTTCAGCGGCGAACGCCGCTGGGCGGCGCTCGGCATCCTCGCCGTGCTGGCGCTGTGGGAAGCCGGGCACCGCGCCTATGGCGACTTCGTGCTGCCGTCGCCGCTGGCGACGCTGGCCGCCCTCGGCCGCCTCACCCTGGACGGCGATCTCGGGCCGGCGATCCTGACGACGACGCGCGACGCGCTCTCCGGCTTCCTGGTGGCGACGCTGATCGGCTCGCTGCTCGGCGGATTGGCCGGCCGCTCGACGCCGCTCCGGGCCATGCTGCAACCGGTTGCCACCATGCTGATCGGCGTGCCGGCCATCGCCTGGGTGGTGCTGTCGCTGCTGTGGTTCGGCGGCTCCGGTCTTGCCGCCACCTTCTCGGTGGCCGTCGCCGTGGGGCCGGTGGTGTTCGCGGCGGCGACGCAGGGCACCCGCACCGTCGACGGCGGCCTCCGGGTTATGGCCCGCTCCTTCCGCGTGCCGTTTCACGTGCTGCTTGCCGACGTCTATCTGCCGCATGTGCTCTCCTATCTGCTGCCGGCTCTCGGCGCGGCGCTGGCCATGAGCTGGAAGGTGGCGGTGATGGCCGAGTTGCTGTCCGGGGCCGGCGGCATCGGCGACGGCCTCGCCGCGGCGCGCGCCGAGGTCGACACCGCCCGGACCATGGCTTGGGTGGTCGTGGTGGTGGCGCTGCTGCTGATCGTCGAGCGCCTGATCATCGAGCCGGTGCGCCGCTATTTCGACACCTGGCGGCGCGGCCTGCCGGGGGAGGCGCTATGAGCGGCGAAGCGCTGGTCGCCACGGGACTGTCGCACGGCTTTGCCGGCGTGCCAGTGCTGGATGGCATCGATCTCACTGTGCCGCGCGGCGGCGTACTGGCCATCCTCGGCCCGTCCGGCGCCGGCAAGACGACGCTGCTGGCCATCCTCGGCAGCCTTCTGGCGCCCGACGCCGGCCACGTCGAACGACCGTTCGAGCGGCCGGCTTTCGTGTTTCAGGACCCGCTGCTGCTGCCCTGGCGGACGGCGCGCGGCAATGTCGCCTTCGCGCTGACCGGCCGGCGGCTCTCCCGTGCCGAGCGGCTCTCCCGATCGCGATCGATGCTGGTCAAGGTCGGCCTCGGCCAGGACGAGGCCGGCCGCTATCCGCACCAGCTTTCCGGTGGCATGAGGAAGCGGGTGGCGCTCGCCCGGGCGCTGGCCGTCGAGCCCGACCTCTTGCTGCTCGACGAGGCCTTCTCGGCGCTCGACGTCGGCCTCGCCCGCGAGATGCAGCGGCTGGTCCGCCTCGACGCGCAGGAGCGCGGCGTCACCGTCGTGTTGGTGACGCATGATCTCTCGGAAGCGGTGCGGCTCGCCGACCAACTGGTGGTGCTGAGCGGCCGGCCGGCGCATGTCGCCTGCCGCGTCGCCATCGGCCGGCCGTCGCGTCTGCGCGACGACGCCTTCGTCGAGGCGGAAATCCGCCGCCTCGCCGCCTCCGAGGCGATCCGCGACGCCTTCCGGCCGACCCTGTCAGGCTGACGGGACGGCCGGCGTCTCGGGCTTCTCCTCGTGGATGCGGAACCAGGCGACGTAGAGCGCGGGCAGGTAAATCAGCGTCAGCGCCGTGCCGACGATAATGCCGCCCATCATGGCGAAGGCCATCGGCTGCCAGAACAGTTCGCCGGCGATGGGGATCAGGCCGAGACTGGCGGCCAGCGCCGTCAGCACGATCGGCCTGAGGCGGTGGCTGGATGCCTCGACCACCGCGTTCCAGGCCGGCTGGCCCTCGGCCCGCAGCCGCTCGATCTGGTCGACCAGGATCACCGAGTTGCGGATCAGGATGCCGACCAGCGCCAGCACGCCGAGGATGGCGACGAAGCCGAGCGGCGCGCCGGTTGGCAGCAGCGCCGCCACCACGCCGATCAAGGCAAGCGGCGCCACCGCCACCACCAGGATGAGGCGGCTGAAGCTCTGGAGCTGGATCATCAGCACCGTCAGCATGATGAACACCATCAGCGGCACCACGGCGATGATCGGCGCCTGCGCCTTCTGCGATTCCTCGGCCGAGCCGGCGGTCACCAGCGTGTAGCCGGCCGGCAGGCCGGCGGCGAAGGCGTCGATCGACGGCGCCAGCTCGCCGACGATGGTGTCGGCCTGCGTCGCGTCGGCGCGGGCCGCCTTGATGGTGACGGTGGGCAGGCGGTTGCGGCTCCACACCACCGGCTGCTCGATCTCGTAGCGCAGGTTGGCGACGGCGGCGAGCGGCACGCTGACGCCGTTCACCGACGCCAGCTGGAGATTCTTCAACGTCTCGATGGAGTTGCGCTCCTCCGGCACGGCGCGGCCGACCACGGCGATCTGGTAGATGCCGTCGCGGATGCGGGTGACGGTGGCGCCGCCGATGATGCCGTAGAGGGCGTTGGAGATGTCCTGCGACGAGACGCCGAGCAGGCGCGCCTTGTCCTGCATGACGTCGACCTTGACGACGCGGCCCGGCTCGCCCCAGTCGGCGACGACGTTGTCGACATGGGGATTGGCGGCGACCACGGCGGCCAGCCGGCCGGACGCTTCCCGCACGCCCTCGATGTCCGGGCCGGACAGGCGATAGGCGACGGGACGGCCGACCGGCGGGCCGATCTCCAGGAGACGGACGAAGCAGTCGACGCCGGGGAAGCTCTGGTGGAGATAGGCGGAGAACTCCGCCCTCAGCCGGTCGCGCGTCTCCTCGTCGCGGGTGACGACGACGGTCTGGCCGAAATAGGGGGCGGCCGGCTCCTGGTCGAAGGTCAAGAGGAAGCGCACGGCGCTGCGACCGACGTAGGTCGACCAGTGGTCGACGCCGTCCTTGCCCTTCAGCATGTCCGTCTCGAAGCGGGCGATCAGCCGGCTGGTCTCCTCGATGGAGGCGTTCTGCGGCAGCGTGAAATCGACGATCAGCTCGGAGCGGTCGCTGTCGGGGAAGAACTGTCGCTGGACATGCGTGAGGCCGTAGAGCGACAGGCCGAAGGCGAACAGCGTCAGGCCGATGACCACGAAGCGGTGATGCAGGCCGAGCACCAGCAGCCGCTCGAAACCACGGGTGAAGCGGGTCTTGCCGCCGGCGTGCTGCTTCATCGCCTTCGGCAGCACGGTGACGCCGATCAGCGGCGTGAACACCACGGCGACGATCCACGACACCAGCAGCGACACGGCGATCACCACGAACATGGTGAAGGTGAACTCGCCGGCCATCGACGCGTTGAGGCCGACCGGAATGAAGCCGGCCACCGTCACCAGCGTGCCGGTCAGCATCGGGAAGGCGGTGGAGGTGTAGACGGCGGTCGCCGCCTTCGGCAGCGAGTCGCCGGCTTCGAGGCGGGCGACCATCATCTCGACGGCGATCATGGCATCGTCGACGAGCAGGCCGAGGGCGATGATCAGCGCGCCGAGCGATACGCGCTGCAAGGAGATATCCGCGGTCTCCATCACCATGAAGGTGATGGCGAGCACCAGGGGGATGGAGAGGGCCACCACTACGCCGGCCCGGAGACCGAGGCTGACGAAGCTGACCAGGAGCACGATGGCCACGGCCTCGAACAGCGCCTGCGTGAAGCCGGACACCGCCTTCTCCACCAGCTTCGGCTGGTCGGCCACCTGATGGACGCTGATGCCGATCGGCAGTTCCGCCTCGATGCGCGCCATCTCGGCCCGGAGCGCCTCGCCGAATTTCAGGAGGTTGGCGCCGGCCTTCATGCCGATGGCGATGGCGATGGCCGGCTCGCCGTTATAGCGGAACGCCTCGCTCGGCGGATCGGCGTAGCCGCGGCTGATCTTCGCCACGTCGGACAGGCGGAAGAAGCGGCCGTTGACGCGGAGGTTGACCGCCTCGAGGCTCTTTTCCGAACGGAACTCGCCCGATACCCGCACCGACACCCGTTCGCTGCCGGTATCGATGGTGCCGGAGGGGTTGACGGCGTTCTGCTCGGCCAGCGTCGTCAGCACCGCCTTCTCGTCGACGCCATAGGCGGCGAGCTGGCGCGGCGAGAATTCGAGGTAGATCACCTCGTCCTCGGCGCCGACGATCTCCACCTTGCCGACGTTGTCGACGGAGAGGATGCGGGTGCGTACGGCCTCGGCATAGTCGCGCAGCTGGCGCTTGGAGAAGCCGTCGGCGGTCAGTGCGTAGATGTTGCCGTAGACGTCGCCGAAGTCGTCGTTGAAGAACGGGCCGATCACACCGTCCGGCATCTCGGCGCGGATGTCGGAGACGAGGTTGCGCACCCGTACCCAGGTGCCGTCGACGTCCTTCGCCTTGGTGTCGTTCCTGAGATTGACGAAGACGGTGGTGACGCCGGGCCGCGTCAGGTTGCGCGTGAAATCGAGGTTGGGCAGCTCCTGCAGCTTCTTCTCGATACGGTCGGTGACCTGCTGGGTCATCTCCGTCACCGAGGCGCCCGGCCAGTAGGCCTGCACCACCATGGTCTTGATGGTGAAGGAGGGATCCTCCTCGCGGCCGAGGTTCAGGTAGGAAAACACGCCGAACAGCGTGAAGATGAGCATGAAGTACCAGACCAGCGACCTGTGCTCGAGCGACCAGTCGGAGAGGTTGAAACTCTTCACAGCACGTCTCCCCCGGCGTCCGCGTCGGCCGGCACCGCCACCGTCTGCCCTTCTTCGAGGCTGTGGACGCCGGCCATCACCACCCGCTCGCCGGCGGCAAGGCCCGAGACGACGCTGAGACGGTCGTCGTCGGCCGGCGCCGTGCTCACCGGCCTCAGGGCGACCGTGCCCTCGCGCCGGATGGCGGGCTTGCTCTCGTCGACCGTCACCACCCAGACGAAGGACTTGCCGCCCTCAGTCAGCACCGCCGCCTGTGGTAGGACGATCGCGGGCCTCGCCGTCTCGTCGGGCCTGACCTCGACGGTGGAGCCGAGGCGGAACAGGCTCGGCGGATCGACGAGCGCGATCTTCAGGCGGCGGGTGCGGGTCAGCTGGTCGGCTTCCGGGGCGATCTCCCTGAGGGTGCCGGCGATGGCGCGGTCGGGGGCGATCTGCGGCGCCACGATGAAGGGGGTGCCGAGGGCAAGCGTGCCGGCCATCCAGTCGGGCACGTCGATCACCGCGTCGCGGGGATCAGGCTTGGCAATGGTGACGACGCTCTCGCCGGCCGCCACCGTCTGGCCGGGCTCGGCGCCGGTGGCGGTGACGACGCCGGCCAGTCCGGCCCGCAACTCGGTGCGCCCGAGTGCGTCGCGCGCCTTGTCGAGATCGGCCTCGGCCTGGCGGACGGCGGCGTCGGCGGCGTCGAGGGCGGCGCGGGCGTCGTCGAGGCTGGACTTGGCGGCGGTGCCGCTCGCCTGCAGCGTCTCGACGCGGCTTACGGTGACGGCGGCGTTGTCCCGCTCGGCCTGGCGGTTGCCGAGCGCCGCCTCGGCGGCGCGGGCCCTCAGGTCGAATGTGGCGGCGTCGAGGGTGGCGACGAGATCGCCGGGCTGGACCGTGTCGCCGACGTCGACGTTGCGCGTCATCAGCCGCCCCAGCATCTCGAAGCCGAGGTCGGCCTTGTCGCGCGCCTCCACCGTGCCGACGAAGGATTGCCGGGCGGTATCGTCGACGGCGACGCGTGCCGACAGCACCGGCCGGACCGGCGGCGGCGGCGCCTCGGCCTCCGGCCGGCAGGCGGCGAGACCCAGCAGGGCGACGAGGATCAGGCGGCGGATCACGGCGTCTCCTCCCCGACGATCTCGACGGCGGCGCCGGGTCTCAGCAGCTTGCCGCCGTCAACGACGACGCGATCGCCGTCGGCAAGGCCGCTCTCGACGACCAGGGTGTCGGTGGTGTAGGCGGCGATGCCGATCGGCCGGAGATCGGCGCTGGCGCCGTCCTTGTCGATCACCCAGACGGCCGGGGCGCCGTCTTGTTCGGCGAGCGCCCGGGCGGGCAGCAGCACGGCGCGGATCTCCCGGCCGGGAATGTGGCCGGTGACCGGCGCGCCGAGGCTCATGGCGGCGGGCGGAGTGCCGATGTCCACCTTGACGCGGACGGTGCCGGTGCGCGTTTCGACGGTGGGCGAGATCTCGCGCACCTTGCCGGGCACGGTGACGGACGGATCCTTGACGAGGCTGACCGTCACATCGGGCAGCGTGGTGACCGACAGGAAAATCTGCTCGTAGACGTCGAAGACGGCGTCGCGCGGGCCGTCGACGGCAACGATGAACACCGGCCGGGCGGCGGCGGCGATCTCGCCGGCGTCGGCGGTGCGGGCGGTGACGATCCCGTCGGCGTCGGCCCGCAACTCGGTGTAGCCAAGGTTGGCGCGGGCGATGTCGAGGGCGGCCTTGGCCGATTCGACGGTGCCGGTGGTGGTGCGCACCGCCTTGGTCGCCGCGTCGAAGGCCGACTGGGTGGTGAAGCCCTTGTCGAGCAGCGTCTTCTGCCGATCGAAGGCCGAACTGGCCTGGCGGGCGCCGGCCTCGGCGGCGGCGAGCGCCGCCTGGGCGTTGGCGACGTCGGCCTGCTGCTGGCTGGGGTCGAGACGGGCGAGCAGGTCGCCCTTGGTGACGTGATCGCCGACGTCGACGAAGCGCTCGGCGATGCGGCCGGACAGGCGGAAGGACAGCCGCGAGGAGGTGCGCGCGCCGACCTCGCCGGTCAGCGACAGCGTCTCGGAATGCGGCACCGGATGGGCGACTGCAATGCGCACGGCGACCGACCGGTCGGCCGCGGCTGGCGGCTCCGCGGCGATTGCCGGAGGGAGGACGAGAAGGGCGGCTGCAATCAGCGGCAAAAGCCTCACGACGGTCTCCGTCAGGAACGGGTAAGGCGGAGTGCACCTGCCCCGACGCCTCGGGGCAGGCCTATCTTCTTGCGTGTGATATCAGCTTTCTGGCGCGTAATAGTAGTAGCTGTTGTACTTATTGCGGTAGGAGCCGACGCCAAGCTCGGCCTTGGACAGCACGGCGGCGATCGGCAGGTCGTCGCCGGCCGTGGTGCGCAGGTCGTTGACCGCCGAGCGGACGTCGCGCTGCGAGGTGGATGCCCAATGGACCACCAGCGTCACGATGTCGGCGCGGGTGGCGAGATACTGGGCGTCGACCACCGGCAGGATCGGCGGCGTGTCGAGCACGATGATCTCGAAGCGCTCCTTCGCCAGCTCCATCAGCAGGTTGAACTGGGCGGTCTCGATCAGGCTGTCGGTGGAGGTGCGGTGGCTGGACTTGCCGACGATCATGTCGAGGCCCGGCACCTTGTCCTTGGTGACGAACTGGCGGATCGACTGCGAGTCGAGCGACAGCGTCAGGTAGTCGGCGAGGCCGTTCTCCGGCGCCAGCCCAAGGCTGGGGGCCACCGACGGCCGCCGGAGGTCGCAGTCGACCAGCAGCACGCGCTTGCCGGACATGGCGAAGGCGCGGGCGATGGCGATGGCGGTGGTGGTCTTGCCTTCGCCGGGGATGGCCGAGCCGACCATGACGATCAGGCCGCCCTCGCGCGTCTTGTCCTGCAGCTTGCGCCTCAGCATGTTCTCGAGGCCGAGGCGGATGCGCCGGATCGACTCGCTATAGGCGGTGAGCGGATGGTCGATCAGTTCGCTCGCCACCTGCGATCGCTCGGTGATCGAGCGACCGCCGTGCGACAGCAGCGGGATCGACGAGATCACCGGAATGCCGAGCACCGCCTCGAACTGCTGATCGGAGGTGAAGCCGCCGATGAAGTTCTCGTTGAGGAAGGCGAGGCCAAGGCCGAGACCGAGGCCTGCGGTGACGGCAAGCATCAAGATCAGCCTGGTCTTCGGGGCGCTCGGCTCGTCGGGCGGCAGGGCCGCGGAGACGATGCGACTGTCGGCGAGCTGCAGGTCGGCCTGCGTCTCGACGCCGCGCAGGCGCTGCAGTATGTCCTGGTAAAGCGTCTTGGCGACCGACGACTCCTGCTGAAGCTCGTAGATCTTGACCATGACGTCGTTGGAGAGGTTGCTGGACAGCACGATGTCGCGGATCGAGCCGCGCAGTCGGTCTTGCTCTTCCTGGGTCGTGCGGATTCGGCTGGAGAGTTGCCCCAGTTCGACGTTGACCTGATCGGTGAGACGCTGGTCGATCTGGGCGAGGCTGGCGCGCAGGTTGCTCTCCCGTGACGAGCCGGCGGCGGCGCTGCTCATGTCGGCCAGCACCTTGTCGCGCTCCGCCTTGAGCTGGCTGACGGTGTCCGACCTCAACTGGGCGGCGATACCGTCCCAGTTCTTGCCGGCGACCAGGGTGGAAACACTGGCCTGCAGCGACTGTGCCGACACGCTTTCGGCCTTCAGCGCGTCGAGGCTGGCGCGCATCGCCTTGATGTCGTCGCGGTTGCTGTCGTTGGAAACCTTCTCGATATTTTCGTTGACGAAGGAATCGATGCGGTTCTCGGTCTCGTTGATTGTCGTCGACGCTTGGGCAAGGCGGCGATTGAGGGCGTCGCGCACGCTGAGGGCGTTGGAGATCTTGGCGTCGACCTGGGCGTCGATATAGGTGCTGGACAGCGTATTGGCGATCAGCGCCGCCTTGGCGGGGTCGGCGGATGTGGCCGAGACGCTGATGATGTAGGTGAGGCCTCGACGGGCGATGCTGACGCGGTCGGAAAAGCGTGTCAGCACGGCGCGTAATTGCGTGTCGGTGTCGGCCAGCAGGTTCTCCAGGGTCTTGATCTTCAGGAAGACCATCAACCGGTCGAGGGTGCCGAGCTTGACGCCGAATTCCGGATCCTTGACGAGGCCAAGGCGGGCGATCGCCCCGAGCTGGGTCGACGGCGACTTGAGAATCTCGACCTCGCTTTCGACGCGGGCATTGTCGGTCGGCAGCAGCGACATCTGGCTCTCGGGGTCGAGGGCATTCTTCTGTCGCGGATCGACCAGAATCAGCGTCGAGGCGGTATAGGTCGGCGTTTGCAGGAAGACATAGACGGCGGCGAGGCCGGCGACGATCAGGACCGTTGAGAGAATGAGCCAGATCTGGCGGCGGATGAGACCAATTGCGCTACGAACATCGAACTCGGATGAATCCATTTGAAGAAAACTTCCTTGAACTTATTCCGACACCACTATGACCGAAATCACGCCAGCAACCAAGCGGCCAAGGCGTTGAGAGAGCGTCAGCTGTCAGGAATTCGCCGGAAATGACGTGTTTGGTTAACCACGTCTGGAGCGGGAAGGCCGGACGAGCGGCCTCCGCCATCAGAAACTCAGAGACCCAAGTGAAAAGATAGATGGTCCGGACGTCATCGTCACCCAGACCTAAAAACGGCAATTCACAAGTTTAGGCCGTGGCCTGAAAATCAAGACCACGGCCTTTCTCACAGGTCGTTCAGCTAAATGCAATGTCAGGGAGCACCGGCACTGGCGCTGCCGTCATCCAGAACGGAGAAGGAACCGCCACCGGGACTGTCGGAAACCGACGGGGCGGCCGCGACCGGAGTAATTGCTCCCGTCTGACCTTCCGGCGGCAGGCCGGCGTAGCGAACACTGACCAGCTCGTTGATCTCACTGACGAGCGTGGGAGAAAGCCCCGGCGGAATGGAATTCAGCAGCGCCTCAAGGCTGGCACGACATGCTCCTTGCCCGGCGGCAGTCGACGTGGCGCCAGGCGTCTCGCACTGAAGCTGGACATTGCTTATCGCCTGCAGGAGCTGCGCCGTCACGCCGGGCTGGCCGCTCAGGGTGTTCGTGAGACCACCCGCCGTCGTTGCCGCAAAGCCGCCTGACGCCGAAGAGAAAGCCAGGGCGAGGCCGAGAGATGTAGAAAGGAAAAGTCTAGCCATAATGATTGTCTCCTATAAAGTCTGCATCAAACCGGGGTCTCAAGACCCCCACCCGTCGCCGTATTTTGTATGTAATTTACATTAAGGAATTGCCTTGGCGCAAGCGGAGTTTTTCGTGTTTAGGTGTTTTTCCTAATCAGGGTTACCCTGCCTTGGGCCTCGGTTTATCCCATCGCTGAAAAAGGCGGAAATCCGCCAAATTTTCTTTGCCGACCGATAGGCCGTCACCTGGCTTCCCGGACTCGCGACGGCGCATTTGCAGCTTCGCAGCTCTTTGGGGGACATTGACCGCCCCTCCGATATGGTTAACAGGCCACTCGCGAAAGCGCTTAAAATTTGAATTGTATTTGATTTAATCGCGCCGTCCGCCAGTAGAAAATTGTTGTCCCTGTCGATCAACCGAATCTCAAAGAAAATCTGGTCAACTCGTTCCAGATAAGGCTCGACGGGAGTTTGTAGCCATGAACAAGTTGATCCGGATGCTGGCCGTCTCTGCCGTTGCCATCATCCTTCCGCAAGTGGCTTCGGCCGGTTTCTTCAATGTTCCCAAGCAGCAGCTCGATCTGCCGATGGCGGGCAAGGTCAATACCAAGGGCTATACGCTCGGACCGACCGGTTTCTATGTCATGTGCGCGACCATGCCCTCGGCCTGCAAGGTCCAGCGGGCCCGCAATGTCGGAACGGAGGCAGGCGGCATAAAACTGACGGTCGACGCGCTTTCGCTGATTGATCGCGTCAATCGCGAAGTCAACGGGTCGATGCGGCCGCAGGCGGAAGCAGGGGGCGCCGACGTCTGGAAGATCGGCGGCTCGTCCGGCGACTGCGAGGATTACGCGCTGACCAAGCGGGCGGCGCTGCTGCGCAAGGGATTCCCGAGTTCGTCGCTGTTGATGACCTCCGTGGTCACCCGGCGCGGCGAGTTGCACGCCGTCCTGATGGTACGCACCGATCGCGGCGACTTCGTGCTGGACAACCTCAGCCCGCTGGTCAAGCCCTGGAGCGCCACCGGTTACCGTTTCACGTCGATGCAATCGCCGGACAATCCGCGCATGTGGGTCCGGCTGTAGGAACCGCAATCGCATTCTTGTCGATGGAGGCCCCGGCGGACGACGGGGTCTTCTTCATTGGCAGCCTTCGGTCAGAAGCCGTTGCCGCGAACGATCTCGTGGACGAAGGTTTGGTAGAGGATCCGGATGTCCAGCCAGATCGAGAAGTCGCGAATATACTCGATGTCGCGCACCACCCGCATCACCGCCGGCTCGACTTCGGTCGTCGGGCCGCGCAGGCCGTTCGCCTGAGCAAGGCCGGTGATGCCGGGTCGCATGGCGTGGCGGCGCTCGTAGCCGATGACCAGGTCCTCGTAGCGGACGCCGGCAGCCAGCATGCCCGGCACGTGCGGCCGCGGACCGACCAGCGACATGTCGCCCTTCAGTACGTTGAAGAGCTGCGGCAACTCGTCGATGTTGGTCTTGCGGATGATGCGGCCGATCGGCGTTATACGCGGATCGCAGGCGGTCGTCTGGACTACGCCGGAAAGATCGCAGCGATCGCTGTACATCGAGCGGAATTTCAAGATCTCGAACGGCTTGTTGTCCAGTCCCGTCCGTTCCTGTCGGAAGAACACCGGTCCGGGGCTGGTGAACTTGATGATGGCGGCGACGGCGATCAGCAGCGGCGACAGCAGGACGAGGCCAAGCGCCGCACCGACGATGTCAACGGCTCGCTTGGCCGCGATATGCAGCGCCCGCCAGTTGCCGGCCGCCTCGGATGGGCCATCGTCCAGCGCGGCGTCGCCGTAACCGCTCAGCGTCGCTGCCAGCGACTGTCCAGCCGGGAAGGAGGGCGTCGACATCATGCGGACGCTGAAGGCGTGGGTGTAGTGGGAGGAAGACCCGCTATCGGTCGGCGTCAGATCGTACAGTCCGAACGAACTCTCGGCGCCGCCTTCAGAAAAGTCGTGATTGGGATCCGTCAGACGCATTACATCCCCCGAAAATATAAAAGAAAACCGGGAAAACCCCGTGAGGCTCTATCCGGCGGTAACCGCCGCGATGATTACCTTAGGTAACAAAACATTTACCAATCTAGTAGATTCCCCTTAGGCTCGCAAGCCAGACGCCGGCTGTAAAACCAGAAGCCATGCGTTTGGTGCAAGGCTTGCTTCGGCTCCACAACCGTCGTTCCACGGACTGCAATCGCCGTGCCATGAAAAGCTGGCATTCTGCGTGCCGGAATCGAACACGTTGACGAGAACGCTGGTGGTCCTTCCCCCGCTTTCGTTGTTAATTTTGATTAAACTTATATCACGATTGCCCGCCACCGCACCGATTCATTGGTCGGAGGGCAAGAACTGCAATATTTCGGCACATGCTGCGCGATAGGGCAGCAGAAGATCACTTCAGCCGCAGCGGCAGACCGGCGGCAACAAACCATGCCTCGCCGGCCACGGCGGCGACCTGTTGGTTGAGCCGGCCGGCCGCGTCGCGGAAGCGGCGGGCGAGGGCGTTGTCCGGCACGATGGAGAGACCGACCTCGTTGGCGACCAGCACCACCGGTCCAGCCGCCGCCGCGAGCGCCGCGACGAGACGATCGCCCTCGGCGTCGAGATCGGCGTCGGCGAGCAGGCGGTTGCTGAGCCAGAGGGTCAGGCAGTCGACGAGAACGGCCCGATCGCCGCGCGCCTCGGCAGCGATCGCCTCGGCGAGCCGGTGTGGTGCCTCGACGGTGCGCCAGTCGGCGCCACGGCCGCGGCGGTGGACTTCCACGCGTTGTCGCATCTCATCGTCGAGGCACTCGGCGGTGGCGACATAGACGCGCTCGCCGGCCGAAAGAGCGCGCGTCCGCTCCTCGGCGAAGCGGCTCTTGCCGGAGCGGGCGCCACCCAGAACGAAGACGATCGGTGCCAAGGCTTTCCTCCGTGCTCTCTGCTTCCTGAGCCGCCTGTCTGCTGCTATGAGCCACCCCTTAGCCGAAAGTAGCATGATCCTTGCAAAGACAGTCGCGGCCCGCGTGTTTCCAGATTCGCCAGGGACCGTTCCGGCAGCAACTGCCGGCGGTGCGAATCGCCTGAAGCGCCTGGGTTCAAGAGACGAAAAGGGGAACCCGATGTCCACCTCAGACGGAAGCGTCAGCTACAAGAAGGCTGACGCCAGCTATTTCGAGCAGCGGCACCTGTCGCGCTATGCCGGCATCTGGTCGCTGTGGGCGCTGGGTGTCGGCGCCGTGATTTCCGGCCATTTCTCCGGCTGGAACTTCGGCTTCGCCACCGGCGGCTGGGGCGGCATGCTGGCCGCCGGCGCCATCATCGCCGTCATGTATCTCGGTCTGACCTTCTCGATCGCCGAGATGAGCCCGGCGCTGCCGCACACCGGCGCCGCCTATTCCTTCGCCCGCACGGCCATGGGTCCGTGGGGCGGCTTCGTCACCGGCCTCTGCGAGAATGTCGAATATGTCATCACGCCGGCGGTGATCGTCACCTTCATCACCGCCTACGTGAACTCCATCCTGGGGCTCGACGCTGCCTATTCGCCGCTCGTCTGGATCGTTTTCTATGCGATCTTCCTCGGCCTCAACGTGTTCGGCCTCGAGCTGTCGTTCAAGGTGACGCTGGTGGTGACGGTGATCTCGCTCGCCGTGCTGGTGTTCTTCTGGGTGAGCGCCATCCCGCACATGGACTTCTCGCGCTGGGCGCTCAACATCGGCGTCGGACCGGACGGCGCGGCCATCGAGCTGCCGGACGGCGGCGGCGATCTGTTCCCCTTCGGCTTCTCGGGTGTGCTCGCCACGCTGCCGTTTGCCGTCTGGCTGTTCCTCGCCATCGAGCAACTGCCGCTCGCCGCCGAGGAATCGGTCGATCCCAAGCGCGACATGCCCAAGGGCATCATCCTCGGCATCTGCACGCTGATCCTCTCGGCCCTGATGATCGTGCTGCTCAACCCGTCGGTGGCCGGCGTCGGCGCCTTCCATCTGGGATCGTCGCTGGAGCCGCTGCTCGACGGCTTCCGTGCCGTCTACGGCGACGGCGGCGTGGTGCTCCTGGGCATCGTGGCGCTGACCGGCCTCGTCGCCTCCTTCCACACCATCCTCTATGCGCAGGGGCGGCAGGTCTATTCGCTGTCGCGGGCCGGCTATTTCCCGACCGTGCTGTCGCTGACCCACCCCCGGTTCCGGACGCCGCATGTGGCGATGATCGCCGGTTCGCTGACCGGCCTCGCCGTCATGCTGATCATCTGGTTCGCGCTCGGTGCCGCCGAGGGCGGCGCGGCGATCGGCTCGGTGCTGCTCAACATGGCGGTGTTCGGCGCCATGTTCTCCTACATCATGCAGGCGATCTCCTTCATCCTGCTCAGGCTCAACCAGCCGGACATCGAGCGTCCCTACAAGAGCCCGCTCGGCATTCCCGGCGCGGCGCTGACGATCGTCATCGCCTGCGTCACCCTCTACTACCAGGTGCAGGACCCCAACTTCTCCAAGGGCGTGCTCTGGGTGGCGGTGTGGTTCGCAGTGGCGATCCTCTACTTCGCCTTCGTCGGCCGTCACAAGCTGATCCTGTCGCCGGAGGAGGAGTTCGCCATCGCCCACGCGGCCGGCGGCATCGACCCCGGCTCCGAGGAGCCGGCGCCGGCCGAATGAGCCTCCGCCCATCGGCCGCCTGAAACGCGGGGCGCCTTCCCTCGGGAGGGC
>LUYO01000070.1:0-6098 GCA_001603295.1 Rhodobacterales bacterium Alpha_02 | reverse complement strand
TAGTTTTTCGTGAGATCCCCTTTCATGCCCTGGAGATCGGTTCCGGTGCGGCTTTTTTCGGCGCCCAGCCGGGTGATGACGGTGAAGATCTTCTCCTTGCCCTCGGAACCGAGGCGGGTGCGGAGGTTCTCGCCCTCGGGCAGGTTGACCCTGGCGTTGATAAAATAATCCGCCGCGGTCCCGTTGATGATGCCGTCTTTCGCCCCCTGGCCGTACTCTAAGGTGAGTTTGGCCGTTCCGGAGCCGTAGAGCTCCTTGTTGATCTCGATGTTGCGGTCGGCGGAGAGGGTGAGGGTGTTGCCGGACCAGGTAATGTTGTCGTTGACGAAGATGTCGCCGTTGCCGTCGGTGGCGCCGTCGGAGCTCCGGATCGTGAGGTTGGTGTCAACCAGGGCCGCGGTCGCCGCGGCGCCGGTCATGTCGCCGCCGCTTTCGGCGATGGTGAAGTCCCGGGGATCGATGAGCCAGAGGCCCGTGGTGCCGCTGTCGGCCCGGGTGGTGACCCGGGCGTCGTCCCGGACGGTCACCGTGGCCGCGGAGGTCTCGATGAATCCGCCGTCGCCGCCGTCGGGGGCGGAGGCGTCGAGTGTTCCGCCGACGACCACGGTTCCCCGGTCCCCGTCGGCCAGGAGGAGGATCCGGCCGGAGCGGTTCTCCAGGGTCCTGGCCTCGATGACGCCGGAGTGGTTCACCACGGCCCGGGTAAGCTCGCCGGCGGCCATGGCCGAGAGGATCACCGTCCCGCCGTCGGCCCGGATAAGCCCCCCGTTCTCGATCAGGGCGTCCACGGCCCCCTGGGGGATGGTGAAGTTGATGAGGCGGTCCCCGGCAAAGTCGAGGTTCACCCTGTCACCGGCGGCCATGGCCACCGTGCCGTTTCTGGCGTCGATCTCTCCGGTGTTGGAGATGGCCGGGGAGAGGAAGGCGACATAGCCGCCGTCGGCGGCGGTGATCGTTCCCTCGTTGACGATGCGTCCGGCGGTCCCGGAACGGGCAAAGGCATGGTTTCCGGCCAGGAAGTCCTCGTCGGTGATGTTGAGGGTGGAGGCCACGAGTCCGCCGACGTTGACCTGGGCGGTGGGGCTGAAGTAGATGCCCGCGGGATTGACGAGGAAGACCTGGCCGTTGGCGAAGAGACGGCCGTAGATCCGGCTGGGGGTCTGGTCCAGGACCCGGTTGAGGGCGATGCTGGAGGATCCGGGCTGCCGGAAGGTGACGGAGGCGTCGCGGCCGATGTTGAAGGTGTTCCAGTGGGCGATCAGGCGGTCGGTCTGCTGGGTGACGGTCATGGAGGCGCCGGTCTGGGCGATGCTTCCCTGGCCGGAGACGATCTGTCCGCCCGTGGGGAGGGCATTGGAATCGAGGGCAAAGGCCGGGGCAGCGCCGCCCGCCAGGATCATGAAAAAAACCAGCACCGGAAGGAACGATCCGGCACCGATGTCCTGTCTCCAGAAGGCCGCGGGAGCGGCCGGCTTCTTCCTGCCGATGTGCTGCAAATGTCGTTTCATGTCGTTTCCTTTAGAAAAAGAGCATGAACTCGAGGCCGAAGCGGCCGTTCGAGTCGAGATTCTCGGCATCCAGTCCGGTGGAGCTGCGTCCGTCGTTTTCGCCGATCCTGTGCGCGTAGTAGGCGCGCATGCTGTACAGACCGGATTTCCCCACCTGGAACCCGAGGCCCGCGCCGGAGAGCCGGTATTCGTTCTTGCCCGTCGCGTTTGTGACGGCCCCCGGCCACAGGTCCTTGTAAAGCCGGATCCAGCCGGTATCGATGAACCCGATGAACTGTGCGGCGGCCCAGGGGGGCATGAACGGCAGGGCCAGGCGGGTCTCGAATGTGAGGAGGTGCCCCTCCGATCCGCAGGCCTCCAGTCCCGAGTAGGCCCGGACGCCGGAATCGCCGCCGAGATGAAACTGATGCGCGGAGTCGAGATTGTCCGAGGCGAATTGGCCCCGAACCCATCCGAATAAGGAGATAAGACGGTTCAGGTTCTGGAGGCGCGACAGCGAATAGTTCAGCTTGAAGGCCCCGCCGCTCACTCCGGGACCGGCTTCATCGCCGAATTCGTCGTCGGCGTTTCCCGACAGGTCCGCACGGGTTCCCGACACCGAGAGCAGGGCGTCCGTCCGTCCGCCGCCCCGGAAGGTGTCGGCGAGGTTGCCCGACAGGAATAGGCCCGCCGACGATACCCGCCTGTCGCTGATGTTGACGCCGGCGGCCTCCGATCTCAGGATCTGATGCTCCAGTTCCAGCCCCGTCCGGATGTCGGCGCGGCGGGAGCGGAGCAGGGGATATTCGAACTTCGCGCCGATGACGTCGCCCCGGAATCCCATGTCGAGGGACGCGAATTCTTCCCCGGGCCTGCCGGCCAGGCTGATGTAGGACAGGGTTCCGTTCCATCCCGTCGATCCGAAAGGGATGCCGTAATAGACGGCAGCTCCGATCGATCGTTCGGCACCCATCACGAGGAGTCTGATCCTGTCGCCGATTCCCAGAGGATCGTTGGCGGCAATCATGCCGAAGGCCTGCAGCGCTCCGGTATACCGGGATCCGAAGCTGTTGCCGATCAGAGATCCCTGAAGGATCGGCCCCTCGGAGGCGTTGACGACGATCCGGGTTGTACCGGGCGTCTCTGCCGGTTCCAGGGAGACCCGGGCGCTGATGCCGGGCAGATCGTTCATGAGCAGGGCCGCCCGCTCGACGTCTTCCATCCGGGCGGAGCCGTCCGCCGGCAGGGCCCGCTCGACGATCCCCTTGAGAAGGGAGGGGCGGATCCGGTGGGGGCCCTGCATGTCGATCCGGACCTTCCCATCGAAGCGCCCGGCGAGGATGGCAACCTCGACGATTCCCTCCGTGATGTCCTGCCGGGGAAGGTAGGCCCGGGCCAGGAACAGGTCTTTCTTTTCCCGGAGGTAGTTGGTGACAAGGGCCGCCGTCCGCTGCAGGTCGGCCATCCCCATCCGTTTCCCGATGCTGTCCCTGACCAGGGCCTGCAGCTCGGCTTCCGGGACGATCCCTGCGGCGCCGGTGAAGCGGAACTCCCTGACCAGGACCCTGACCCTTGAATCCTTTACGGGGCCTTCATCGGTTTTCTTCTCCCGCTCCGCCGCGGGCGGCGGCAGGCGGTCCGGAGCGGGCGAAACGGACTGCTTCCATTCCTTGAGCAGCGTTCCGGGATCGGGGGGAGAGACGGCGGCCGCCGTGCCGCACAGCAGGATGACAATCAGGACCGGGGACAGAAAAAGGCATGACAGACGTTTCATAGAGGTTCTTTCTTTCCTGCAGGCATGCCTGCATCGGGCGAAGTTCTCTTCGCAGGGCTCGGGCGCCGCGAATCTCCGGATGTCGAATGGTTGGGTTGATGGGGAAGGCTGGAATATGTCGGGACGACAGATAGGATGAAATCAGCAGGGAGACAACGCTTGATAAACTTTTACGGAACTCTTATTCGTTTTAGGTATTAAGAGGTTGCCGTTCCCTCGTAAAAGTGGATGAAATGCGGGACCTCTTTCGGTATCGTGGGTGCGTTTCCGAAACCGCTGAAGATAAGGAGGCCGGATCCCGCCGATGCAGTCGCGGCATTTCGAGATCTTGGTTCAAGGCCGTCGCCTGGCCGTCCAGGCTGTCGGGACGGCCGGCGCATTCCGGGAAAGACCGGCTCCGGCGGTCCTGTTTCTCCATGAGGGCCTGGGCAGCATCGGCCAGTGGCGGGACTTCCCGGAGGCCCTCTGCGCCCGGACGGAGACGGCGGGATTCGTCTACGACCGCCTCGGGCACGGCCGCTCCGATCCGCTTCCCGCTCCCCGGACGGTCCGCTATCTCCACGACGAGGCCCTGAATGTCCTGCCGGCGGTGCTGGACGCGCTGGACCTGGACCGGCCGGTCCTCGCGGGCCACAGCGACGGCGGAACCATCGCTCTCCTCTTTGCGGCGGAATATCCGGATCGGGTCCGGGGGGTGATCACCGAGGCGGCCCACGTCTTCGTCGAGGAGGAGACCCTCCGTGGGATCCGGGAGGCCGTGGAGCTTTACCGGACCACGGATCTGCGGGAGCGGATGGCCCGCTACCACGGAGACAAGGTGGACGCGGTCTTCTCCGGCTGGGCCGATACCTGGCTGTCGGCGGAGTTCCGGGACTGGAACGTCGAGTCCTTCCTGCCCCGGGTTTCCTGTCCGCTCCTGGTCATCCAGGGCGTCGACGATGCATACGGAACGCCGGCCCAGGTGGAGGCCATCGTCCGGCGGGCGGGCGGCCCGGCGGAGGCGCTCCTCCTTCCCGGCTGCGGCCATATTCCCCATCAGCAGGCCCGTGAACGGGTCCTCCCGGCAATGGTCCGGTTCATTGGAGCACTTGGCCGTTCATGATCCGGAAAGGCAACGGGGAGATGCCTGATCCCCTTTGGGAAGTGGGTTGATCTTCATGGAAAACTGGTGATATAAGAAAACTCTCCGAAGCCTCCTGCCTCGGAATCCCGTGCCGACAAAAGGAGCATTCCATGACCGGGTCGTCCCGAAACCGCCGCAGGTTTTTTCTGATCTGCCTGATCCTTGCCCTGGGGATGACGGCCTGCGCCCAGGTCAAGGTGAGCACCCTTCCGCCGCCCCCGCCGACGGCCAAGCTCAGGGTTTTCTTCCTTCCCGTTTCCGATGCTCTGTCCGGATCCAGGCTTTTCTGGGCGACATCCCACAAGGACTTTGCAGAGAACATGGCCAGGCCGCTGGCGCGATTCCTCGGGACCACCGGGATATACACCGTTGTTCCCCAGGAGGACGTGGACGCCGTCCTGATGGGACAGGACCCCGAGCGGATCCTTTGGCAGCGCAACGGCTGGGATGCCGCCAGGAGGGTCGGCCGGGCCCTCCACGCCGATTACGTCGTCGTCGCCCGCAGGGGCTTCCAGGGATTCTTCTTCTTCCAGACGCTCTGGATTAACCTGGAGACCGGCAAGGTCTTCGAGAGCAAGGGCCATCCGGGGACGTTCCTGCAGGGGACGGGTCATCGGGATGAATTCCGGAAGATCGTCCGCCAGACCTATTTCGAGATCTTCCGGCAGGCCAAGGGGGATCTCCTGGCCACGGCGATCCGGAAGGGACGGACCATGGAGCGGATGGGGCCGCCCGGGATGCCGGCCGCGCCCGTGACCGAAGCGAGGCCGGAGAAGGAGGCGCCCGCGGAAACTCCGGCGGCCGCGGCCGCGGCGCCCAAAAGAGTGCCGTCGGACCGGCCGGGGAAGGTTCCGGGCAAAAGGGAGAGGGCGCCTTCACCTCCCGAGCCGGTGGTGGATACGAAGAAGCCGTCTCCGCCTCCCTCCGCTGTTCCCGCTGTTACGGACCGGCGACAGCCGGCCGATGAGCCGGCCATGCGAACCCGCGAACGGATGCCCATGCTGCAGTCCGCCCCGGAGTCCGGAAAAACGCGCCTGGTCGTCTACGACCTGGAAACCTCACAACCCATGAAGGTCGCCGGCCTGATCCTCACGGAGGCCCTCCGCGAGGAGATTCTGAAGCTCGGTTCCTTCGATCTGGTCAACCGGGAGGACCTGACCCGGGCCATGGACGAACTGAAGCTCCAGCAGTCCGGCCTGGTCGAGGAAAAGGACGCCGTGAAGATGGGCCGCTGGCTGGCGGCAAGGCAGTCCGTCACGGGCCGCCTCGGATTGCTGGGCAGTACGACGGTCCTGCAGACAAAACGGACCGACATCGAGACGATGGGAACACTCTCCGCCGGTTCCCTCAAGGCCCCGGTCGGCCGGGAGGAGGATCTTCTCGAGGGACTGTCCGACCTGGCAAAGAAAATCACGCAGAAGTAGCCTTTATCGAATCGCTGTCCGAAATCCTTCCCGGGCCGCCGGCGGCCCGGGTGCAATTCGTGCTCGTCATCCCGCTCCCGTTGCCTCCTGCGCGCCCTCATCGCACAGGTTTTGCAGCCGGCATCTCTCGTTTTTTCTCAGGGTTGTCTTAAAAAGGAATTTTCGGAGGGGGATTCCCGGCCGAAAAACCTGAAAACCGAAGATGGAAAGGAGGTGAGCCTGAACAGGCCGCCGGAAGGCGACTGTCCGCGAAGCTCGGGTTGCCACCAGGGGAACCGGAAAAGAGGACG
>LUYO01000255.1:0-3167 GCA_001603295.1 Rhodobacterales bacterium Alpha_02 | reverse complement strand
GTGCGACGGCGGGGGCGGCTTCGGCGCTCGCCGTCTGCCGCGCGGTGGTGAGGTCGGCGACGCCGATCGGCCGGAAGGCGGCGGCCCGCACCTCGCCGGCCCGCCGCAGCACCAGCGACAGGCTGCCGATGCTCTGGGCCAGCACCAGCTTCTGCGCCGCTTCCGGCGACGCCTCGACGGTGACGGTGTGCGCCAGCACCGGCTCGGTGCTTTTCTCGTCGGCCATCTGGTCGATGGACAGGATGCGCACGTCCTGCAAGATCACTTCGGCCACTTCGGCGGTGGTCAGCACCACGTCGACCCGGTCGCCGGGCAGCACCAGGCCGCCGACGCCGGCGACGTCGTTGACGCGCAACGTCACGGCACGGTTGCCGTCGGAGATCAGGCGGGAGAGGGCGGCCCGCTCGCCGGGGCCGGTCAGCTTGGCGGCGAGCAGCGGCTCGCCCGGCTCCAGCGGGAACAGCACGGCGCGGTCGCCGTCCTTGAACAGGGCGTCGGCGGTGGAGAAGGCGCCGGGCGGCAGGTCGCCGGCCGGCCAGGGGATTTCCTTGACCGCTCCCCGGTCGAGCATGGCGCCGAAGCGCAGGGGCTCGGCCGCCACCACCAGCGTCGCGAAGCTCACCGCCGGCCGCTCCGCCTCGATCTCGCGCAGGCGGGCGGCCGAGGCGGCGTCGAGCCAGCGGCCTCCCGCCCAGACGGCACCGCCGCCGCAGACGAGCGCAAGCACGATCATCACCTTGAAATTGGCACGCATCGGACCACCCTTCGGAACCGACAGGCACCCTAGCAGAACGGCGATAAGGGCCGGTTCAAGCGGCGCGTGGCTTTTCTACGATCGTCTCAAGGGTCTGTTAACCGTATCGGCGCCGGTTCGGCTTGCGGGGCGGCGGAGGGCAGACTAAGCCGATAGCCAGCGGTCCATCGTGGGAGGGAGGAAAACGTGTCGGCTTCTCGGGACATTTCAGTCGCGGCGAGCGGCGGCGTGCTGACCATCGATGTCGGCGCCGTGGTCGCCAACTGGCAGGGCCTTGCCGCCCGCGTCGCCCCGGCCCGATGCGCCGCCGTGGTCAAGGCCGATGCCTACGGCCTCGGCGCCGCGCCGCTGGTCGGGCCGCTCTATCAGGCCGGCTGCCGCGACTTCTTCGTGGTGACGCTCGGCGAAGCCGAGACGCTCAGGCCGCTGCTGCCGGCGGACGCCACGCTCTACGTCCTGAACGGCCTGATGCCGGGCACCGCCGCGGCCTTTGCCGGCAACAACATACTGCCGGTGCTGAACTCGCTGTCCCAGTGCCGCGCCTGGGTTGAGGCGGCGCGCGGCAGCCTGCCGTCGGTGATCCAGGTCGACACGGGCATGTCGCGCCTCGGCCTCGACGTTGCCGAACAGCAGGCGCTCGCCGCCGAGCCCGGCCTTCTGGCCATGACCGGCGCGCGGCTGGTTATGAGTCACCTCGCCTGCGCCGACGAGTCGGACAAGCCGGCAAGCGGCGAGCAACTCGCCGCCTTCCGCGCCGCCCGCGACCGCTTGCCGGGGCTTGCCGCCTCGCTCGCCGCTTCCAGCGGCATCTTCCTCGGGCCGGACTATCACTTCGATCTCTGCCGTCCTGGCGCCGCGCTCTACGGCATCGAGACCAGCCCGCTCGCCGTGGGTATCCGCCCGGCGGTGAGCCTCAGGGTGCGCGTCGCGCAACTCAGAGAGATCGCGGCCGGCGCAGCGGTCGGTTACGGCTACAGCTTCCGAGCCAGCCGGACGACGCGTCTTGCGACGCTGGCTTCCGGCTATGCCGACGGCTGGTGGCGGCGCCTGTCGAACGGTGCCGGCGCCGCCTTCTTCGGCGACGTCCGCCTGCCGTCGATCGGTCGCGTCTCCATGGACAGCTTCTCGGTCGACGTCAGCGCGCTGCCGGAGGGCGCGCTCGCGGAGGGCGATCTCGTCGAGCTGATCGGTCCGCACCAGAGCGTCGACGACCTGGCGCGGGCGGCCGGCACCATCGGCTACGAGGTGCTGACGTCGCTCGGCCACCGCTATACCCGCGTCTACGCCTGACGATCCGTCAGGCGAGGATCTTGACCACCACCTTCCGCACCGTCTCCGGCGCGCCGGCGGCGCAGCCGGGCCGGTGGATGTCGGTCGGGTAGAATACGGCATAGGCGCCGGTGCCGAGGATGAGGTCGCTCTCGTCGGCGACCGCGGCGAAGAACTGCACGTCGCGGCTGTCGAAGAAATTCTCCTCGACCGGGTTGTCGCCGGCCAGCGGCGCATAGCCGATCGCCTCGCGGCCGCGCGCCACATACTGGATGTCGATGTAGCGGGCGTGCGACTCGGGCCGCTTCTCGGCCTTCGGCACGGTGTCGTAATCCTGGATCAGCGCGAACATGCGGTCGCCGTCGATGTCGACGCGGCCGGCCGGCAGGCTGTTGATGTCGGTGCCGGCGAGGAAGCGCAGGCCGCGGCGGATGTCGTCGGGCAGGCGGGCGGCGTCGCGGTCGAGCGTGGCGATATGGCTGAGATACATGGGGCGGCCTCCTTGGCGGGCATTCACCGCGCCACAGTGATCACACGTCGGCCGCCCAATTCAAGCACCTCGCCGTCGACGCGGAACACCTCGGACAGCAGCCGCCGGTCGATCACCTCGGCCGGCGGACCGTCGCCGGCCACCCGGCCGTCCTTCAGCACGACGATGCGGTCGGCATAGGTGGCGGCGACGTTGAGGTCGTGCAGCACGATCACCACCGTCTTGCCCGGCTGGTCGCCCATGCGGCGGAAGAGCCGCATCAGGGCGACGGCGTGGTGGATGTCGAGGTTGTTGAGCGGCTCGTCGAACAGCGCGTAGTCGGCATCCTGGGCGAGCGTCATGGCGACGAAGGCCCGCTGCCGCTGGCCGCCGGACAGCTGGTCGAGGAAGCGGTCGGCCTCCGCCGTCAACCCGACGAAGGCGATCGCCTCGGCCACCCGGCCGGCGTCGTCGCGGCTCGGCCGGCCGCGATTGTGCGGGAAGCGGCCGAAGGCGACGAGGTCGCGCACCGTCAGCCGGGCGGCGACGTGGTTGTCCTGCCGCATCACCGACAGGCGGCGGGCGAGTTGGCGGCCGGGCGTCGTGGCGACGTCGAGGCCGTCGACGCGGACGCGGCCGGCGTCGGCCCTGACGAGGCGGCCGACGATCGACAAC
>LUYO01000069.1:0-25448 GCA_001603295.1 Rhodobacterales bacterium Alpha_02 | reverse complement strand
CCTGTCCCGCCTCATCTACGGCTCGCGCATCACGCTGTTCGTGGTGGCGCTGGTCGCCGTCATCGCCGCGCCGGTCGGCCTGCTGATTGGTACGGTCGCCGGCTTTGCCGGCGGCTATCTCGACGCGGCGCTGATGCGCGTCACCGACATCTTCCTCGCCTTCCCCAAGCTGATCCTGGCGCTGGCCTTCGTCGCCGCCCTCGGGCCGGGCATCGAGAACGCGGTGATCGCCATCGCGCTGACCTCCTGGCCGCCCTACGCCCGCCTCGCCCGCGCCGAGACGCTCGGCGTGCGCAACTCCGACTACATCGCCGCCGTCCGCCTGATGGGCGCCTCGCCGGCCCGCATCGTCGTCCGCCACATCATGCCGATGTGCCTGTCGTCGCTGATCGTCCGCGTCACCCTCGACATGGCCGGCATCATCCTGACGGCGGCCGGCCTCGGCTTCCTCGGCCTCGGCGCCCAGCCGCCGATGCCCGAATGGGGGGCGATGATCGCCTCCGGCCGTCGCTTCATCCTCGATCAGTGGTGGGTCGCCACCATGCCCGGCATCGCCATCCTGATCGTCAGCCTCGGCTTCAACCTGCTCGGCGACGGCCTGCGCGACGCGCTCGATCCCAGGGAGGCCGGTCGATGACGCTGCTCGCCGTCCGCAACCTCTCGGTCACCTACCCGACCCGCACCGGCCTCATCGAGGCGGTGCGCGGCATCTCCTTCGACGTCGGCCGCGAGCGGCTCGGCATCGTCGGCGAGAGCGGTTCGGGCAAGTCGCAGACCGGCCGCGCCGTCATGGGTCTGACGCCCAAGCCCGGCATCGTCCGCGCCGACGCCATGACCTTTTCCGGCGTCGATCTCCTGAAAGCCGGCCCGGCCGAATGGCGCGACCTGCGCGGCCGCCGCATGGCGATGATCCTGCAGGACCCCAAGTTCTCGCTCAACCCGGTGATGACCATCGGCCGCCAGATCACCGAGACGCTGCGCCACCACGAGAGCGTGACGAAGAAGGAGGCGCGGCAACGGGCGCTGGCCATGCTGGAGGCGGTGCAGATCCGCGATCCGGAGCGGCTGTTCGGCCTCTATCCGCACGAGGTATCGGGTGGCATGGGCCAGCGGGCGATGATCGCCATGATGCTGGTCTGCGGCCCGGAGTTGCTGATCGCCGACGAGCCGACTTCGGCGCTCGACGTCACCGTCCAACTGGAAGTGCTCGGCATCCTCGACCGGCTGGTGCGCGACACCGGCATGGGCCTGATCTTCATCAGCCACGACCTCCGCCTCGTCTCCTCCTTCTGCGACCGGGTGATCGTCATGTATGCCGGCCGCATCGTCGAGGAGCTGGCCACCGCCGACCTGCGCAACGCCCGCCACCCCTATACGCAAGGGCTGCTCGACTGCACGCCGAAGATCGGCGAGGACCGCCATCCGCTGCCGGTGCTCGAACGACAGAAGGAGTGGGCGGCATGACCATCGAGATCGCCATCGACGGGTTGTCGGTGACCTTCCGCGAGTTCCGGGCGCTGAAGGCGGTGAGCATCGCCGTGGAGAAGGGCGAGTCCTTCGGGCTGGTCGGCGAAAGCGGCTCGGGCAAGTCGACGCTCTTGCGCGCCATTACCGGCCTGGCGCCGTCGAGCGGCGGCGCGATCACCGTCGCCGGCCAAACGCTATCCGGCAGCCGCCGCAGCAAGGCTTTCCGCCGCACCGTGCAGATGGTGTTCCAGGACCCCTACGCCTCGCTGCACCCGCGCCAGACCGTCGATCGCCAACTCGTCGAGCCGCTGGCCATCCACGGCATCGGCGACGCCGAGACGCGCATTCTCCGGGCGCTCGACGAGGTCGGCCTCGGCCCGTCCTTCCGCTTCCGCTACCCGCACCAGCTCTCCGGCGGCCAGCGCCAGCGCGTCGCCATCGCCCGGGCGCTGATCGTCGAGCCGGAGATCCTGCTGCTCGACGAGCCGACCTCGGCGCTCGACGCCTCGGTGCAGGCCGAGGTGCTGAATCTGCTCGAGGAGGTGCGCGCCCGCCGCGGCCTCACCTACCTGATGGTCAGCCACGACCTCGGCGTCGTCACCCATATGTGCGGCCGCCTCGTGGTGATGCGCGAGGGCGAGGTGGTGGAAATGCTCTCCGCCACAGATCTCGCCGCCGGCCGCACGGTCTCCGACTACACTGCCAAGCTGATGGTGGCGAGCAAGGGCTTTTCGCGGGAGGCGGTGGGCTGAGGCGCCGCACGCTCCCGCAACGTCACCGGAATTTCGCCCCGTGGAAACCGACCTCTACCTGCCCGTCAAGCGCCACCTCGAAAGCCTCGGCCTCGTCGTCAAGGGCGAGGTGAAAGGCTGCGACCTCGTCGGCCTGTCGGACGACGAACCGGAACTGCTGGTGATCGGCGAATTGAAGCGCGCCTTCACGCTGGAGCTGGTGTTGCAGGCGGTCGACCGCACGGCGGCGGCCGACGAGGTGTGGCTCGCCATCGCCGCCTCCAAGCGCGGTCGCGGCCGCGAGGGCGACCCGCGCGTCAAAAAGCTTTGCCGATTCCTCGGCTTCGGCCTCATGGCCGTCACCGTGACAGGCCGGATCGAGGTGATCGTCGAGCCGGCGCCCTGGAAGCCGCGCCGCGACGGCCGCCGCCGCTCGCGCATCGTTGAGGAATTCCGCCGCCGCCGCGGCGATCCTGTTCTGGGCGGCTCGACGCGGTTGCCACAGATGACCGCCTACCGGCAGCAGGCGCTCGCTATTGCCAAGGCGCTGGCGGACGGACCGGCGCGGCCGCGCGACCTCAAGCCGATCGCTCCCGACGCCGCCAAGATCCTGCAAGCCGACGTCTACGGCTGGTTCGAGCGTGTGGAGCGCGGCGTCTACCGGCTGACCGACGCCGGCCGGGTGGCGCTGGTCACCTGGGCGGAGCATCTGCCGGCCGCCGCCTGAGACTCACACCATCGTGTGGAGCAAACGACCCGTGAGGGCTGGCGATTTTGCTCTGGAACGCCATATTGCCCTAATCCCCAGTGATCACCGGAGCGACCGCCCCGCATGAATCCCCATTACGATCCCGGCAAACCTCACCACACCTCCGATGGCTTCCGCGATCCCGAGGCCGATCATCGCACGTCCTTCCGCGATGTGCTCGCCTGGAAGCGGGACTCGCGCCGTGCCGGTGTGCCCAAACCGCCGGCCGCGCCGACGCCGGTCGTCGAACCGGACCTCGATCGCATCGCCGGGCCCGAGACCTCGGCCACCTTCATCGGACACTCGACGGTGCTGCTGCGCATGGGCGGCCTCTCCATCCTGACCGATCCGGTATTCAGCGAGCGCGCCTCGCCGGTCGGCTTTCTCGGTCCGAAGCGCGCAGTGCCGCCCGGCATCGCCTTCGACCGCCTGCCGCCGATCGACGTGGTGGTGATCTCGCACGGCCATTACGACCATCTCGACCGCGCCTCGGTGCGCCGCCTCGCCCGGCGTGGCGGCGACCGCACGCTGTTCGTCGTTCCACTCGGCGTCGGCCAGTTGCTGAAGCGCTGGGGTATCGACAACGCCGTTGAACTCGACTGGTGGCAGAGTCACCTTCATCGCGGCGTCGAGTTCATGCTGACACCGGCCCGCCACTGGTCGGCGCGCGGTCTCCGCGACCGCAATCAGATGCTGTGGGGCGCCGTCGCGATGTTCGCGGACGGATTCTCCTGCTACTTCGGCGGCGACAGCGGCTACGGCCCGCACTACCGGGCAACGCGCCAGCATCTGGCCGGTCGCGAGCGCAACGGCGTGCTGTTCGATCTGTCGCTGATGCCGATCGGCGCCTACGAGCCGCGCCATATCATGAAGGCGCACCACATGAACCCCGAGGAGGCGGTCACCGCCCACCGGGAGATCGGCGCCAAGGCCAGCATCGCCATCCACTGGGGCTGCTTCCAGCTCACCGACGAGCCGCTCGACGAGCCGCCGCAGCGCCTGGCGGTGGCGCGCGCCGCCGCCGGCCTTGGCGACGATGCCTTCGTCGCCCTGCCGGTCGGCGGCAGCTGGTGGCGGACCGGGGCCTGACGCCCCGAAGCGTCAGGAATAGACGCGTACCGCGTGGTTCTCCCGATAGTCGACCAGCCGGCCGCCGGCCTGCGCCGTGTCGGCGACGAGGCCGAGGTCCTTCAGCTCGGCGTCGCTCCAGCGCCGGTGCAGCTGCGGCACGGCGGAGATCAGCCCGCGCGTATAGGCATGCTGTGGATCGCCGAACACCGCCTCGGTCGCCCCCATCTCGACGATGGCGCCCTTCTGCAGGATGACGATCCGGTCGGAGATGTAGTTGCCCAGCGCCAGATCGTGGGTGACGAAGATGATGGAGAGGCCCCGCTGCTTCAGGTCTCCGAGAAGGTTGAGCACGTCGATGCGCGTCGAGGCGTCGAGCATCGAGATGATCTCGTCGGCGATCAGCAGGCGGATGTCGAGGAGCAGTGCCCGGGCGATCAGCAGGCGCTGCAACTGACCGCCGCTCATCT
Organism: Rhodobacterales bacterium Alpha_02; assembly: GCA_001603295.1. Taxonomy (GTDB): domain Bacteria; phylum Pseudomonadota; class Alphaproteobacteria; order Rhizobiales; family Pleomorphomonadaceae; genus Pleomorphomonas. Next base: position 20,964 of record LUYO01000069.1, on the reverse strand, counting down.
GGTGCGGATACTTGTCGAGGGCGGCCACCTCGAGCCCGACGGCGTTCAGCGCGCCGGTCAGCCGCGTCGCGAAGGCGGCGTCGTCGAGGTCGGCCAGGAATTCGCGGCGCAGCGTGCGGAACACGCGGCCGACCTTGAAGATTGGATTGAACGAGCTGAACGGGTCCTGGAATACGCCCTGGACGCGGCGGTAATAGGCCTTGAGGGCCGGCCCCTTCAGCTTCGAGATGTCCTCGCCGTCGAAGGTGATGCGGCCTTCGCTGACCGAGGTGAGGCGCAGGATCATCCGGCCGACCGTGGTCTTGCCGGAACCGCTCTCGCCGATCAGCGACACCACCTCGCCGGGCTTCACCTCGAAGTCGACGTCGTGGATGACGCGCTTCTTCTTGCCGCCGAAGGCGCCGGAGCGGTAGAGCTTGGAGACGTTCTCAACCTTCAGCATGGGCATCCGCCTTCCAGCAAGCGACCTGATGGCCGGGGGCGATCTCGACGAAGGGCGGTTCCACGGCGCACTTGTCGAAGGCCAGGGGGCAGCGATCGCGGAAGCGGCAGCCCTGCGGCGGCGCCAGCAGCGATGGCGGCCGGCCCTTGATGCCGGGCAGTCGCCGTTCCTCGAAGCGGATGCCCACCTCGGGCAGCGAGCCCAAGAGGAGGCGCGTGTAGGGGTGGGCCGGCGCCTCGATGATGGTGCGGGTCGGCGCCTTCTCGGCCAGCTTGCCGGCATACATGATCAGGATGCTGTCGGCGATCTGGGCGAGGATGGCCAGATCGTGGGTGACGACGATCATCGACTTGACGAAGCCGCGGTCGCGGAACTCCACCAGCGCACCGGCCACCTTCTTCTGCGAGGCGACGTCGAGCGCCGAGGTCACCTCGTCGGCGATCAAGAGCGACGGGTCGAGCAGCGTCGACAGCACCATGACGACGCGCTGCTTCATGCCGCCGGACAGCTCGATCGGGTACATGCCGAGCACGTCGGGCGACAGGCCGAGGATGGCGAGGCGCCTTTCCAGCTCCGGCCGCAGCGTCGATCCCCTGATCCCGCGCGAATCGAGCAACTCGTCGATCATCCGGCCGATGCGGCGCGTCGGGTTGAGCGCGCTCATGGCGTATTGCGGTACGATCGAAATCTTGCGGAAGCGGTAGGGCACCATCGCCCTGTTGTCGGCGATCGGCACCGCCCCGCCGTCGAGCGACACCTCGCCGCCGACATACTGCATGCGCTCCTCGAGGCGGATCAGCGCCTTGCCGAGCGTCGACTTGCCGCAGCCCGATTCGCCGGCCAGACCCATGATCTCGCCGTCGGCCACAGAGAAGCTGACGCCGTCGAGCGCTTTGACCGAGCCGGACAGCGTCCGATAGTGAATCCTGAGGTCGGATACCGCCAGCATGTCAGAGCGCCCTCAGCTTGGGATTGAACACCTCGTCGAGGCCGACGTTCATGACGTAGAGCGAGCCGACGATTCCCGTGATGGCGAGGCCCGGCGGCACGAACCACCACCACATGCCGAGCTGCAGCGCGGCGTTCATCACCGAATAGTTCATCATCAGGCCGAGCGAGATGCTGTCGGTCGGCCCGAGGCCGATGAAGTCGAGCATGGCGGCGGTGAGGATGGCGCCGCCGAACAACAGGATGAAGGTCATCACCAGATAGGAACTCATGTTCGGCGCGATCTGGCCGAAGATGATGCGGAGCGTGCCCTCGCCGTTGAGGCGGGCCATGTCGACGAAGTCGCGCGAGGTCAGCGAGAAGGTCTGGGCGCGGATGGCGCGCGCCGCCCACGGCCACGAGGTGAGGCCGATGAACAGCGCCTCGGTGCCGAGGCCGCGCACCGACAGATAGGCGGCGACCACCAGCAGCACGGCGAAGGTGGGAATGACCAGCACGACGTTGGTCAGCATGTTCAGCACCTCGTCGACGAGGCCGCCGCGATAGCCGGCGAAGAAGCCGACGAACATGCCGATCGCCGCCGCCGTGATGCCGCCGAGCGCGCCGACGATGAAGCTGGAGCGCAGGCCGTGCACGAATTGCGAGAACACGTCCTGGCCGAACAGCGTGGTGCCGAACCAGTGCTCGGCCGATGGCGGCAGACCGGGCGGCGCGTCGAAGGTCATCGGCTGGTAGGCGGCCAGCATCGGTCCGATGATGGCGGCCAAGAGGAACAGCACGAAGACGACGGTGCCGATCACCAGCTTAGTGTTGCGGCTGGCGAAATAGAGGAACTCGTTGCCGTGGGCTTTGCCGGCGGCGGCCGGCGCGTCGGTGCTGGTCATGCGGCGTCTCCCTGCAGGCCGACGCGCGTGCGCGGGTCGACGACGACGTAGACGATGTCGACGATGAGGTTGGCCAGCAGCACGCCGACGATGATGAACAGGAACACCCCCTGGATCACGAAATAGTCCTGGTTCTGGATGCCCGACAGCACCAGCCAGCCGAGGCCGGGATAGGAGAAGACGATCTCGGTGGCCAGCGCGCCGCCGACCACGGCGCCGAGTTGCAGGGCGAGACCGGTGATCTGCGGCAGCATGGCGTTGCGGAAGGCGTATTTTCGGACGAGGCGCGGCGGCGCGCCGAGCGCCTGCAGGTAGTTGGCGTAGTCGCTTTCCAACTCGTAGATGATCATGTTGCGCATGCCGATCGCCCAGCCGCCCAGCGCCACCAGGAACAGCGATGCAAACGGCAGCACCCAGTGGAAGACGAGGCTGCCGAAGAAGCGCCATGTCCACTCCGCTTTCAGCGCCTGGTCGTAGCCGAAGGCCAGCGGGAACCAGCCGAGCACCGAGCCCAGCACCCAGGCGAGCAGGATGCCGAGCCACATGTAGGGCGTGGCGGTCAGGAGATAGCCGAGCGGCAGCACCGTGTTGTCGAGGATCTTGCGGCGGGCCGCTAGTGCGCCGACCATGTTGCCGACGTACCAGGACAGCAGGATCGACGGCAGCAGCAGGCCGAGAGTGTAGGGCAGGGCGCGGCTGATCAGCGTGGTCACCGGCGTCGGGAACAGCATGATCGAACGGCCGAGGTCACCGTGCAGCAGTGCTGACCAGAAATTGAAATACTGCCGCCACAGCGGCTGGTCGAGGTTGAACGCCGCCATGAAATAGGAGGTCAGCGCCGCGTTGGCGTCCGGCATCATGGCAATGCGCGACACCAGCGCGTCGACCGGATTGCCCGGCATGAAGCGCGGGATGGCCCAGTCGATCGTCACCGCGACGATGAAGGTCAGGAGGTAGATGAACAGCTTCCGGGCAAGGTAGCGCAGCACGGTCGGGGCTCCGGAAATCGCGACGAAAAAGCCGATCCCCCGAAGGAGCGGTCGCGGCGCGCTGCCGCGGCCGCCCGTGGGCGCCGGCAACCTTGTCGATCGGGCGGGGCGGGACATCCCGGCGGCACGTCCGCCGGGATGCGGGAGCGACGCATGCGGGACCCGGCGGCTGAGGCCGGATCCCGCCTGCCGGTCACTGGCCGGCCGGCTCGAGGTGGGTGATCGTGTCGAGGCCGGTCATCTGCAACCAGCCGCGCCAGGAGATCGGGATGAACTGGCGGTCGGTGCCGTCGGCCGGCCAGTTGGTCCAGGTGGTGGTGCTCATCTGCGCCCAGGCGCCGTTGTACCACAGCGGAATCATCGGCAGCTCGTCCATGAAGCGGACCTGCAGCTTGCCGGTGATCTCCTTCATCTTGTCGATGTCGGAGCGCGGCGTCTTGGCGAGCGCCACGGTGAGGTCCCAGGCCTCGTTGTCCTCGAAGCGCGCGAAGTTGTAGTTGGTCTGCGACTTCAGGACGGGCAGCTGGTAGAGGTAGCGGTAGTAGGTGTAGGGCGTGTCGCTGAGCGGCTGGGAATTCTCGATCATCAGATCGAAATTGCCGGTGTTGCGAGACGACTGGTAGGTGTTGAAGTCCGGATACTTCGGCGTGATCTTGATGCCGACTTCCTTGGCGTCGGCCGAGATCATCTGCACCGCCTGCATCCAGTCCGACCAGCCCGACGGCACTTCGATCTTCAGGTCGATCGGCTCGCCCTTCGGCGTCTGGTAGAAGCCGTCGGCGCCCTTCTTGTAGCCGGCCTTGTCGAGGATCTCGGCCGCCTTCTTGGGATCGTAGCTGAAGCCGTGCTCCTTCACCGCCGCCTGATCGATGTACTTGTCCCACACCGGCAGGAGGCCGGTCGGGCTGGCCGGCAGCACGACGTTGCCGTAGTCGACCTTGGCGATCTGGTCGGTGTTGATGGAGAAGGCCAGCGCCCGGCGGAAGGCGGCGTCATCGAGCGGCGCCTTCTTGGTGTTGGGCAGCAGCCAGGAGGTGACGGCCGGCAGCATGTAGGGCGGCTTGTCGTAATAGGTGTGCAGGCCGTAGCCGCCGGCGATCAGCGTCGCCACGCCGGGCAGGAAGTTGTTGTTGAGGTCCTGACGGCCGGCCAGCAGCAGGCCGAGCGCCACGTTGTTCGAGGAGTTGACGAGGTCGATGATGTACTTCGGCTTCGGGTCGGGCGAGATGCCGGCCTTCGACGCCCACCAGCCGTCCGGCGTCTTGGTCCAGACGACGCGGGTGGTCGGGTCGTAGCCGGACTTGTCGAACACGTAGGGGCCGGTGCCGATCGGCGCGTCCGGCGTCCAGGAGGTGATCTCGGCCTCGGTGGCGTGGTCCTTCCACTGCGAGGGCTTCATCATCGGAATGTTCCAGACGGCATTCTGCCAGGCCTGGTAGTTGGGCGTGCCGTCGAAGGTCACCGTCACGGTGTTGCCGGCGGCCTCGACGCTCTTGATGGACTTGTAGAGGTCGGTCCACCAGATGGTCGGCAGCTTGCCGAGGTCGATGTTCCACTTGACGTCTTCGGCCGTGAAGTCCTCGCCGTCGCTCCACTTGACGCCCGAGCGGATGGTCATCTTGTAGACGGTGTCGCTCTCCCACTCGCCCTTCTCGGCCAGCCAGTCGATATACTTGTCGGCGATCGGGTCGTAGCGGAACAGCGTTTCGTTGACGAGGCCGATCAGGCCATTGGCGAAATTGCCGAAATAGGGGTTGAAGCCGACGATGTTGCCCCACTGGGCGCCGCTCATGTAGAGCGTCTCGTTGCGCGGATACTCGCCCGACTGGGCGAGCGCCGAGCCGGCCACCGTGGCCATCAGCGCGGCGGCCGTCACCACCGTAAAGGTGCGACGATCGATAGCAAAGGACATAGATTCCTCCCTTTCCTCCTCCTGCGGCGGCGACCTCCTCGCCACCTCCGAAGATCTTCTCGACGGGCGTTTCCGCCGGGAGCCGGTTGTCGGGCCGGGGCTGTCGGCGTCGACGGTCAGGAAAAGGGGAGTGCCCAAACGATCCGACCGGAAAGCCAACGGCGGAACAAGGGCAAGGACTGCCCCCATTCATCCCCAACCCTGGCAAGCCCTTGTCGTTCCTCGCGAATCTTCTCCAGGATCCGGTCGGATACGCGGCGGCCTGCCCCAAGCGCCTCCCGCGGGCTGCCCGCGGCACTCTCGATCTGTAACGTTACAGTAGACTTAGCGAAACGCGCAACGATACGCAAGCCTCCGTTTCGTTCTTCGCCAAAGGGAGATAGGATGACAGTTCGGGAGGAGCGGCGCCGAAAGCGGCGACCGGAAAACAGCCTTGAACGGCGAGACAATGCTTGACGAAGAGATGCGCGCCGGCCGCCGGCCGACGCTTAAGACCATCGCCCGCCTCGCCGGTCTCGGCGTGACGACGGTGTCGCGCGCCCTGCATGACGCACCCGACATCGGCGAGGAGACCAAGGCGCGCGTCCGCTTCCTGGCCGAGCAACTCGGCTACCAGCCGAACCGGGCCGGCGTCCGTCTCCGGACCGGGCGCAGCCACGTCATCGCGCTGGTGCTGGCCACCGAGGCGGAGGAACTGGGCATCAATTCGCAGTTGATCTACGGCATCTCCGAGGCGCTGTCGGCATCGACCTACCAGCTGGTGGTCATGCTGCACGATCCGGCCGCCGATCCGCTCGGCCCGGTGCGCAACATCGTCGAGGCCGGCACCGCCGACGGCATCCTGTTCGCGCGCATCGAGCCCGACGATGCTCGCGTCCGCTTCCTTATCGAGCGCGGCGTGCCCTTCGCGACGCACGGCCGCACCGACATGGGGCTCGAGCATCCCTATTTCGACTTCGACAACGAAGCCTATGCGGAGAGCGCCGTGCGCCGGCTGGCCAGCCTCGGCCGCCGCTTCCTGGCGCTGGTCGGGCCGCCGCCGCATCTGTCTTACGCTCGCCACATGGCCGCCGGGTTCCATCGCGGCGTTAAGGCCCTGGGCCTCCGGGAGATTCCGTTCGGCTCCGTCGATACCGACAGTCCGCACGAGCTGATCCAGGCCGAGATCTACCGGCTGATCGAAAGCGGGGAACGGCCGGACGGCTTCGTCTGCGGCAGCGCCGTGGCGGCGCTGTCGGCCACCGCCGGCGCCGAGGCCGCCGGTCTGGTGCTCGGCCGCGATTTCGACGTGGTCGTGAAGGAATCCTCCAACCTGTTCCGCAAGTTCCGGCCGGCCATCGAGACGGCGCACGAGGATTTTCGCGCCGCCGGACGCTGGCTCGCCGAGGCGATCGTCGGCCGCATCGAGGGCACCGCCGACGCCGGCATCCATTTCCTCGACGTGCCGCGGCTGGCGGACCCGGCGGAAACGCCGGTGGAAACGAAGGAAAAGGCAGCCGTCGACGGCGCTTGAACGGGCCACGCCGCCACGGAAACGGCAAAGCGCCCGATCCGGTCAGGGAAATCGAGCGCTCGGCGTTGGCCGGGGGTGGTCGGCCGCGATTGGTGTGCCCTTCTCGGGCGGGCGGCTCAGCCGCCGAAGGCGCAGGCGCCGCGCGCCACATGGCGCTCGCGGGCTTCGAGGTCGTAGCGATCGGTGGCGGCGGCGATGTACACCAGTTCGCGCTCGCCGGCGGCCGGGGCGCGGAAGGTCTTGGCGAAGCGCTTGAGATTGCCGAACATGATCGTCTTCCTTTCCTGTTCCGGGCCATCCCGGAACCCTTGATCTCATCTTTTCTTTGCACCCCGAATATAACGCCGTCGCCCGGCGTCTCCAAGACCCGCAAGCCCCTGCCGCGACTCGTATTTTCTTATGGCGAGCTTCAGTTTTCCTGACACTGGCCGGCGGTGGTCAAGAAAAAAGCCCGCCGGCCGCCCCGGAATGTCCGGAACGGCCGGCGGGCGCCGGCGTGGTCGAAAAGGCGTCAGTCTGCGGTCTTCGGGCCGCGGTCGAGCAGCGCGTAGAGCAGGATGGCGCCGAAGGTGGCAGTGCCGATGCCGCCCAGCGTGAAGCCGCCGATGTTGATCGTCAGGTCGCCGGCGCCGGCGATCACCGCCGCCGCCGTGGTGATCAGGTTCTTGGTCTCGGAGAAGTCGACCTTGTTCTCGACCCAGATGCGGCCGGCCGTCGCGGTGATCAGGCCGAAGATGACGATGGAGAGGCCGCCGATCACCGGGCCGGGGATGGTGCCGATCAGCGCGCCGAACTTCGGCGAGAAGCCGAGCAGGATGGCGATCACCGCCGCCACCACGAACACCAGCGTCGAGTAGATGCGCGTCACCGCCATCACGCCCATGTTCTCGGCGTAGGTGGTGACGCCGGTGCCGCCGAAGGCGCCCGACAGCATGGTGGCGAGGCCGTCGCCGAGGAAGGCCCGGCCGACGTAGGGGTCGAGGCTGCGGCCGGTCATGGCGCCGATCGCCTTGATGTGCCCGAGGTTCTCGGCCACCAGGATGATCGCCACCGGCGCGATCAGCGCCATGGCGCTGGTCGAGAAGACCGGGGCGGTGAAGGACGGCATGCCGAACCACGGCGCGGCGTCGAGTCTCGTGAAGTCGATCGGCGCGTCGCCGAACCGACCGGCGCCCAGCCAGTAGACGATGTAGCCGACGAGGCCGCCGATCAGCACCGGAATGCGGCGCAGCATGCCCGGCAGGTAGACGGCGGCGGCGCCCACCGCCACGATGGTGATCAGGCCGACCACCCGATCGAAGCCGGTGGCCGAGATGCCCTTGACGGCGATCGGCGCCAGATTGAGGCCGATGGCCGCCACGATGCCGCCCGTCACCACCGGCGGCATCAGCTTCTCGATCCAGCCATAGCCGATCTTGATGACCACGAGGCCGATCAGCGCGTAGAGGGCGCCGGCCGCGATGATGCCGCCGAGCGCCACGCCGATGTTGATGTTGGCGCCGGTGCCGGAATAGCCGGAGGCGGCCATCACCACGGCGATGAAGGCGAAGCTCGACCCGAGGTAGGACGGCACGCGGCCGCCGACCACCAGGAAGAAGATCAGCGTGCCGATGCCGGAGAACAGCACCGCGACGTTGGGGTCGAAGCCCATGATGATCGGCGCCAGCACCGTCGAGCCGAACATGGCGACCACGTGCTGGAAACCGGCGATGAGGGTCTGCGGCCAGGGCAGCCGCTCATCGGGAGCGACGCGGTCGGCGGTGGTCGGCTTCCAACGCGGAAACCAGCCTTCGGCTGGGCTGTCTGTCATGATCATCTCGTCTTGTGATGCGGCGTCCCCCGGACGGCCGCGTGGAAAGGCGAGATCGTCACTATCCCCAAGCCCGGCAAAGGCGAAAGAGCAGCCGAATACGGCCGCTATCGGCGGCTCGGTGCATGAGGTGCTGATTCTGAACATGAAAACGTACATTTTGACCAGATGGTCAGAATTCAACTTATTGGTAATCCACAGAAAAATCAGTACTGGCCGGCTTTGTGACAGGAGCCGTCGCCGCTAGTCCCGTTGACAGGGAAAGGCACCTGCCCGCAGATGAGGCATGCAAGGTGTTCCGTCGGCATGCCGCCGCCGGGATGAAACGGGAACGGGGAACGGATTGTATCCGAAGCCCCGGCCGCCCCCGCGACTGTGCGTGGTGAGTCTCCGTCCAAAGCGCCACCGGGAATCCCTGGGAAGGCGGACGGTAGACGGCGATCCACGAGCCAGGAGACCGGCCTTGCGGCAATGATCGGCTTCCGTCGGGTGAGACGGAAAAGGAGATGGACATGCATATCGAACCCGGCCTGGTGGCCGACGGCAAAATGTGGCTCAGCTATCTGACGGCGGCGGGCGCCGCCGGTTACGGCCTGAGGCTCGCGTGGCGGACGGCCCACGACAGCGGCGTCCTGTCGCTCGGCCTGCGCAGCGCTGCCGCCACGGCGCTCGTCTTCAGCTTCTTCGAGGTGTTGCCGCACTACCCGGTCGGCGTTTCCGAGGTGCACCTCATCCTGGGGTCGACGCTGTTCCTGATCCTCGGTGCCGCGCCGGCCGCCATCGGCCTGGCCCTCGGCCTGCTGATCCAGGGGCTGTTCTTCGCCCCCTTCGACCTGCCGCAATACGGCATGAACGTCACCACGCTGCTGGTGCCGCTGTTCGGGCTGGCGGCGCTGGCCCGCGTGGTCATTGCGCCGGCGACGCCTTATGTCGAGCTGAAGTACCGGCAGGCGCTGGCTCTCTCCACCGCCTACCAAGCGGGCATCGTCGCCTGGGTCGGTTTCTGGGCCTTCTATGGTCAGGGCTTCACCGTCGACAATTTCGCCGCCATCAGCTCGTTCGGCGGCGCCTACATGCTGGTGATCATCGTCGAGCCGCTGGTCGATCTGGCGGTGCTGGCCGGCGCCAAGCTGCTGCACGGCCTGCGCGGCAGCTTCCTGGTCGAACGCCGTCTCTACGACGCCGCCTGACGGTTGCCATCGACCGTCCTGGAGCGACGGTCCGGACAGGTCCGGGACCGCCGCTCCAGCCGGTCGCTCGCGCATCGGATTTCTCCGAAAAACGCCCCGTTTGTCGGGTTGATACCGCGCCGCCGCCGCTCCGGATCGCCGGAGGGAGCGGTCTGCCCGCGCCGGTCTTGCCCCGGTCGGTTTCCTACTTCAGTACGACGCTCGCCCGCCCGTTCGAGGCGCCCGACCTCCGGCGGTCTTGACAGCCGCAAACCTTTCCGCATAACGTCGTAAACGTTTACGGGAGCAAGTGGGCAAGCTGGAAGGCAGGGAGGAGAGCCCTGTCGGACGGGGTGTTTCGAGCGCCATCGCCGTGCCGGCCGGCATGGATGGCGAACGATGGGTTGCACCTTGTCGCGACCTCGGGTGTCCTGCCGGATCGCCGTCCGCTTTCGCTCCCGCCGGCGCCGTCCGTCGGCCACCGGAGAGCAGGAGGAGTAGGGAGCATGAAGACATCGGCAATCCTCGGGGCGGTGCTCTATGCCGGCGCCGCGGCGCTCGGCATGGCGGCACAGGCCGCCGATCCCGTCACCATCACCATCTGGTGCCAGGACGACGAGCGCCAGCCCGGCCTCAACCTCGCCAAGGAATTCGGCGAGAAGAACCCCGACATCAAGGTCGTCTACCGCCAGATCCATTTCGACGACGTCACCTCGGAGGCGATGCGCGCCTATTCGACCGGCCAGGCGCCCGACATCATCGCCATCGACAATCCCGAGCACGCGCTGTTCGCCTCGCATGGCGTCTTCCTCGACCTCACCGACCGCATCGCCAATTCGCAGGTGATCCACAAGGAAGACTATTTCCCCGGCCCGCTCGCCTCCGTCACCTGGGACGGCAAGCTCTACGGCGTGCCCAAGGCGACCAACACCATCGCCCTCTACTACAACGCCGACATGTTCAAGGCGAAGGGCCTCGACCCCGACAAGCCGCCCCAGACCTGGGACGAGCTGGTCGACGCCGCCCGCAAGCTGAACGACCCGGCGAACAACGTCTACGGCATCGCCTTCTCGGCCAAGGCGTCGGAGGAAGGCACCTTCCAGTTCCTGCCCTGGGCGCAGATGACCGGCGGCGGCTTCGACCACATCAACACCGACGGCGCCGTGCGCGCGCTGACCATCTGGAAGACGCTGCTCGACGACAAGCTCGCCTCGCCCGACACGCTGACCCGCGGCCAGTGGGATTCCACCGGCACCTTCAATTCCGGCAATGCCGCCATGGTCATCTCCGGGCCGTGGGAACTCAACCGGATGTCGCAGGAAGCGAAGTTCGACTGGCGCGTGGCCCTGTTGCCGGTGCCGGAAGCCGGCGCGCCGCGCTCCTCGGCCATGGGCGACTTCAACTGGGCGATCTTCAAGAGTTCCAAGCACCCCGACGAAGCCTTCAAGGCGCTGGAATACTTCGTGTCGCAGGACCCGCGCGTCTTCCCCGACTGGGGTCAGCTAGCCGCCCGCGCCAACGTCGAAATCCCGCCGACCGGCGACGCCAAGAAGGACGCGGCCGTCAAGGTGTTCATGGAGCAGCTGAAATACGCCCAGCCGCGTGGGCCCCATCCTGATTGGATGAAGATCTCTAAGGCCATCCAGGATGCCATCCAATCGGCGCTGACCGGCAGCGCCACCCCCAAGGACGCGCTTGACCAGGCCGCTGCCACCATCAAGGGCATCCTCGGCTGATGACTTTCGATCGGCGCCCGGTCCCGGCCCGGGCGCCGATCCCTCCTGTTGACCACACTGCCCGGCAAGGGCAATGCTCCATGTCCGCCGCCCGGACGTGGGGGAGGACCGATGCGACGCCTCTATTCCAGCCTCGTCGATGGCCGCGGCTTTGACCTCTGCCTGATCGGCGTGCCGCTCGCCTTTCTCATCCTGCTGTCGGGCGTGCCGCTCGTCTACAACGTGGTGATGAGCTTCCAGGCCGTCGACATGTTCAGCCTCGGCAGCTTCATCCGCCCCTGGGTCGGCTTCCAGAACTACCGCGAGCTGGTGGCCCAGCCGGAATTCTGGCCGATCATCGGGCATACCGCGACCTTCCTCGCCGCGTCGATTGCCGGCCAGTTCCTAATCGGCTTCGCGCTTGCTCTGTTCTTCTGGCTCGACTTCCCCGGCGCCTCCTGGCTGCGCGGCCTGTTCCTGGTGTCCTGGGTGATGCCGGGCCTCGTCGTCGGCGCCGTCTGGAACTGGCTCTTGTCGGGCGACTTCGGCGTCTTCAACTTCGTGCTGCGCGAACTGCACCTGATCTCCGGCAATGTCTTCTGGCGCTCCGACCCGACTTTCGCGCTCTGGAGCGTCATCATCGCCAACATCTGGCTCGGCACTTCCTTCAACATGATCCTGCTGTCGGTCGGCCTGTCGTCGATCCCCGCCGACCTCTACGAGGCGGCCGAGCTGGACGGCGCCGGCGCCGTCACCCGTTTCTTCACCATCACCCTGCCGATGATGCGCTCGACCATCGGCGCGCTGATCTCGCTCGGCCTGATCTTCACGCTGCAACAGTTCGACCTGTTCGCCGCCATCACCTCGGGCGGGCCGAACAACGCCTCCAACGTGGCGCAATACTGGGCCTGGGACCTGTCGTTCAAGCAGTATGACTTCGCCAAGGGCGCCGCCATCTCGGTGATCATGATCGTCGTGGTGATGCTGGCCTCCGTCTACTACGTCCGGTCGACCCGCCACGAGGTGCGAGGATGAGCGAGACCTTCCGCAACCGGCTGCTGCTCGTCGTGGCATTGGCGCTGGCCGCCGTCTACCTGTTCCCGCTCTACTGGATGTACATCACCGCGCTGAAGACCGGCTCGGAGATGTTCAGAACGCCGCCCTCCTTCTGGCCGGACGATCCGCAGTGGGCGATCTTTCCCTTCGTCTTCCAATTGAAGGGCATGGCGCGCTTCCTGTGGAACTCGCTGGTGATCGCCTCGGGATCGGTGGCGCTGATCGCCCTGCTCGGCACCGGCGCCGCCTACGTGCTCGCCCGCTACCGCAACGTCTGGGTCGACGTCGGCCTGTTCCTGGTCCTGATGCTGCAGGTGCTACCGGCTTCGCTGATGATCACGCCGATCTTCGTGTTGTTCACGCTGACCGGCCTGCTCGACTTCCCGCGCACGGCGGTGGTGCTGGCGATCGCCGCCAAGAGCATGCCCTTCTTCATCGTGCTGGTGCGCGCCACCTTCATGAGCGTGCCGATGGAGCTTGAAGAGGCGGCGCTGGTCGACGGCAACTCGCGGGCCGGCGCCTTCTGGTCGATCGTGCTGCCGCTGGCCCGCAACGGCATCCTCGTCGCCGCCATCCTGATCTTCATGCAGGCCTTCGGCGAGTTCGTCTACTCGAAGTCGCTGATCCAGGAGATCGAGCTGCAACCCAGCTCGGTCGGCCTCAACGCCTTCATGGGCCCGAACACCAACGAATGGAACCGGATCATGGCCTTCGCCTCGATCTACGTCACCCCCATCCTGGCGACCTTCGTGCTGCTGCAGCGGCGCATCGTCTCCGGTCTGACTTCCGGAGCCCTGAAGTGATGAAGCAGATCGTCTTTTCCAGCGTCAACAAATACTACGGCGCCTTCCACGCCCTGAAGGATATCGACCTGTCCATCGACAAGGGCAGCTTCGTCGCCCTGGTCGGGCCGTCGGGCTGCGGCAAGTCGACGCTGCTGCGCTCGCTGGCCGGCCTCGAGAAGATTTCGAGCGGCGACATCTCGATCGCCGGCGAGCGGGTGACCCTGTTGCCGCCGCGCCGGCGCGACGTCGCCATGGTGTTCCAGTCCTATGCCCTCTATCCGCACATGACGGTGGAGGAGAACCTCACCTATTCGCTGAAGGTGCATGGCGTCGGCAAGGCCGAACGGAAGAAGGCCGCCGAGGAGGTGGCCGCCACCACCGGCCTTTCCGGCCTCCTTCACCGCTATCCGCGCGAACTGTCGGGCGGCCAGCGCCAGCGCGTCGCCATGAGCCGGGCGATCATCCGCAACCCCAAGGCCTTCCTGTTCGACGAGCCGCTCAGCAACCTCGATGCCGCGCTGCGCGTCCACATGCGGAAAGAAATCCGCGCCCTGCACGACCGGCTCGGTGCCACCTCGGTCTACGTGACGCACGACCAGATCGAGGCGATGACCATGGCCGACCACGTCGTCGTGCTCCGGTCCGGCGTCATCGAACAGCAGGGCCGGCCGCTTGACCTCTACGACCGGCCGGCCAATCGTTTCGTCGCCGGCTTCATCGGCTCGCCGGCCATGAATATCCTGCCGGCGACGGTGGCCGAGGGCGGCAGGGTGGCCGTCGATCTCGGCGCTGGCCCGGTCGAGCTGGCGATCCCCGTCGCCGCGCCGATCGGCGCCAGGGTGCTGATCGGCGTGCGGCCCGAGCACATCACCATGACCACGCCCGGCGACGGCCGCCTCGTCGCCCCCGTCGCCTTCACCGAATCGACCGGCTCGACCACCTTCGTCACCACGGCGACGACACCCGAGATGATGGTGGTGGAAACCGGCCGCCGGCAGGTCGCCAGCGGTGACAACGTCGGCCTCGCCTTCGACGACGTCAGCGTCCACGTCTTCGACGCCGAGAGCGGCAAGCGGCTCTGATCGGCTTTCAGGCCCGGACGAAAAACCCCGGAAGCGGCGCTTCCGGGGTTTTCCTGCTTCGGATCGATCGCCGTGGAGAAGGCGCGACCATTAGGCCGGTGGGAGTGTGATCCGAAGCGAACCAGCGGCGCGGAGGGTAAGACCGCCGGAACGTTGCTTGAAGTCGGCTCTGCCGTCGACCGCGACGATGCGCGACAGGCCGACGAGGCGAAGGGCATAGGGAAGGTCGCGATCTGGCGTCGCGGTGATCACGTTGCCGTCGCGCCGCATGGTCAGCGTCAGGGCCGGCGCGCCGGTCCGGTAGTCCGGCACCGTCGCGCTGGCCGAAGCGCCGTCGGCGAGTTGGTAGAGGGCGAAGGTGACGCCGTCCGTATAGTCATAGTCCGGCCGGCGGTCGTTGCCGCCGAAGGCGACGAGGCTGCCCTCGCGCACATAGAGCGGCAGGCTCATGACGCCGTGCTTCTCGCGCCGCCAAACCGGTCCCTCGACCACCTCGCCGGTGAGGAGTTGCGTCCAGCGGCCGGCCGGCAGGTAGACCGTCACCTCGCCGTCCCTGTCGAACACCGGCGCCACTAAAAGCGACGGCCCCAGCATGAACTGGCGGTCGAGCGTCTCGGCGCCGGGGTCGTCAGGGAATTCCAGCAGCATGGCCCTGAGCATCGGCACGCCGGTCGCCGACGCCTCGACGGCGGCGGCGTAGAGATAGGGCATCAGCGAGCACTTGAGGCGGGCGAAGTCGCGCAGCACCGCCTCCGCCTCCTGGTCGAACAGCCAGGGCACCCGGTAGGACTTGGAGCCGTGCAGGCGGCTGTGGCTGGACAACAGGCCGAAGGCGCACCAGCGCTTGTAGACGTCGGCCTCGGCGGTGTTCTCGAAGCCGCCGATGTCGTGGCTCCAGAAGCCGAAGCCCGAGAGGCCGAGCGACAGGCCGCCGCGCAGCGTCTCGGCCATCGCCGGATAGTCGGAATAGCAGTCGCCGCCCCAGTGCACCGGCAGGCGCTGGCCGCCGACGGTGGCCGAGCGGGCGAACAACACGCTTTCGCCGCGCGCCTCCATCAGCACGTCGTGCACGATCCTGTTGTAGAGAAGCGAATAGTAATTGTGCATCCGCACGGGGTCCGAGCCGTCGTGCCAGACGACGTCGGTGGGGATGCGCTCGCCGAAGTCGGTCTTGAAGGCGTCGGCGCCCATGTCGACGAGGCGCCTCAGGTGACCGGCGTACCAGGCGGTCGCCTCGGGGTTGGTGAAATCGACGATCGCCTGGCCGGCCTGCCAGAGATCCCATTGCCAGATGCTGCCGTCCGGCCGCTTCAGGAGATAGCCCTTGTCGGCGGCCTCGTCGAACAGCTTCGACGCCTGGGCGATGTAGGGATTGATCCAGAGACAGATGCGAAGGCCCTTGTCTTTCAGGCGCTTCAGCATGCCCTCGGGATCGGGGAACACCGCGGGGTCCCACTCGAAATCGCACCAGTGCAGGCCGCGCATCCAGAAGCAGTCGAAGTGAAAGACGTGCAAGGGAATGTCGCGCTCGAACATGCCGTCGACGAAGGCGTTGACGGTGCCCTCGTCATAGTCGGTGGTGAACGACGTCGTCAGCCACAGGCCGAACGACCAGGCCGGCGGCAGGGCCGGCCGGCCGGTGAGGCGCGTGTAGCGTTCGAGCACCGCCTTCGGCGTCGGCCCGTCGATCAGGTAGTATTGCAGCGCCTCGCCGGTCACCGCGAACTGCACCTTCGACACCTTCTCCGACGCCACCTCGAAGCCGACGCGGCCGGGATCGTCGACGAACAGGCCCCAGCCGCGATTGGTCAGGAAGAACGGGATATTCTTGTAGGCCTGGGTGGTCGAGGTGCCGCCGTCCTCGTTCCAGATGTCGATGCTCTGGCCGTTCTTGACGAAGGGCGAGAAGCGCTCGCCGAGGCCGTAGACCAGCGTGCCGACCTCGAGGTCGAGCCGCTCGAAGACGTGCGGCGGCCCGCCGGCGACGCTGGCGTGGCCGGTCTCGCGTGAAGCCGTGCCGGTCAGCCGCCGGCCGCCGCGCGTCACGTCCATCCGCCAGTCGCTTTGCTTGGCAAGCGTCAGCGTCAGGTCGCCGGAGGTGAAGGCCAGCGCTGCCTCGCCGTCGTCGATGGCCGGCCGGAAATCGTCGTCGGGGAACAGTTCGAAGGTCGGGCCGCGCTTTGCCGTGCCCTTGTGATGCTCGATGCGCAGGCCGATGACGCCCTCGATCGGCGCGGTCAGCGTCAGCGTGAAGGTCGGCGCGTTGATCTGGTCGGAGCGGCCGCGACCGCGTACGGCCAGCGCCAGCACCTCCGCCTTGCGCTCCCCGACCCGCACCGAATGCACGTGGTGCGGATTGAGGATGCTCATCCCCTCCGGCAGCAGCCAGTTGCCGTCGCTGAACTTCATCACCGTCCTCCCGGGGCGCTCCGCCGGCCGGCGGGGCGCGAGCCGCCGGTTACCGCCAAGACCTTCGCAGGGCTTGCGATTCCAGGGCGTTCGCCTATTCCGTAAACGTTTACGACGATAGCCGGCCGACGGCGGTCTGTCAAAGGGCTTTTGTGTCCGCCAACCGCCGGCGACATCCGGGCGGCATCGAGGCTTTCCGGCCGGTCGTCAGGGGTTGCCTCACTTGATCGGACCGGCGATTTCTGCTGAAAGACGAGGATGGCGCGGGCGGCCTCTCCCCGACCGGCTCCGGCAGACGACGCAGGGAAGGTGGGGCTCTTGGGCATCAAGGAACTGGCGCGCCATCTCAACATCTCCATCGGCACGGTGTCGCGGGCGCTGAACGGTCACCCTGAGGTCAACGCCGAAACGCGCAAGCGCGTGCTGGAGGCGGCGGCGGCGCTCGGCTACGCGCCCGACCAGGCCGGCCGCAGCCTGCGCCAGGGCACGCTCAACGTCGTGGCGCTGCCGCTCTCCACCGACCTCTCGTCCAAGACCGACACCATGTTCTTCATGGAGCTGTCGCGCGGCATTCAGGATCGGCTGTCCGAGCACGGCCTCGATCTGGTCATTCACCTCAACAAGCCCGGCCTCGACATGCTCGACCGGGTGAAGCGCATCGTCGAGCGCCGTCAGGCCGACGCGCTGATTCTCGCCGAGACGCGCGACGACGATCCGCGCCTCGACTACCTGGCCGGCCGCGGCTTCCCCTTCGCCACCATGGGCCGCTCGTGGTCGGGCGGCAGCCATCCCTGGATGGACCTCGACTTCGACTTCGCCATGCGCGCCGCCGTTGACCGTCTGGCCGGCTTCGGCCACCGGCGCATCGCCCTGGTCACCGGCGATCCCGGCTACATGCTCGACACCATGCTGCGCGACGCCTACCGGCGCGAACTCTCCGGCCACGCCCTGGCCGTCGACGAGGAGCTGATGATCAAGGCCGACACCCACGAGGAGGGCGGCTACCAGGCGATGACCCGCTTCCTCGCCCTCGACGCGCCGCCGACGGCGGTGATCTTCCCGCACTACCGGGCGGTGGTCGGCGCCTATTCCTGCCTCGCGGAGGCCGGCCTGCAGCCGGGCCGCGACATCGCCATCCTCAGCTGCTCGGCCGACACCACCATCGCCCAGTTCATGGCGCCGCCGCTCACCTGCTTCCGCATCGACCTCTACAGTCTCGGCCGCCGTCTCGCCGAAGCGCTGCTCGCCTCGATGCCGCGCTTCGCGGATAGCTTCGGCGGAGCCCTTGTCCAGGAGGTCTGGCCCTGGGAACTGGTCGGCCGCGACAGCGACGGCTTCCCGCTGCGATGACGGCGGCATAGCTTTTCCGAAGCCGCCGATTCGCTGGCTCGGAGAGTCCCATGCGTGAAGAAAGCCTGTCCTTTCCGCCCTATCCGACCGAGCCGGCTGGCCGCGACGAGGCGGTCGACGTCCGCGTCGCGACGTTTGACGATGGCCGTCGCATCTTCGAGATGATCACCACCGCGCCGCAGCGCGACGACGGACCGCGCCGCCGCCGCATCGAGCAGCGGCCGGACGAGCCGCGCGTCGTCACCGGCTCGCCGCTGTTCGACGCCCTCCACGCCCAGGCGATCGACGATGCCCGGCACAATGCCGTGTCGTCGATCCGCGACGGCGCCTATCGCCATGGCGAGCCGATCGCCTGCGACTGCTTCGAGACCGGCGAGAAGTGGACCTACGTCTGGACGCGTGACGCCGCCTACGCCGTCCATCTCGGCCTCGCCGCCCTCGACCCCGAGCGGGCGGCCACCACGCTGCTCTACAAGGTCAGCGCCTTCCGCGACGGCCTCGCGCCGCCGGTGCTGCCGGCCGACAGCCTTCAGATCGTCCAGGACACCGGCTCGGGCGGCAGCTGGCCGGTCAGCACCGACCGCGTCTCCTGGGCCTTCGGCGCCGAGGCGCTGCTCGCCACGCTGCATGGCGAGGCCCGCGCCGCCTTCGCCGCCACCGCCTTCCGGGCACTGTCCGGCACCGTCGAGGCCGACCGTCTCGCCGCCTGGGATGCCGCCGACGGCCTCTATCGTGGCGAGCAGTCCTTCCTCGACTGGCGTGACCAGACCTACGCCCCCTGGGTCATCGACGATCTCACCGCCATCGCCGCGTCGAAGGCGCTCTCCACCAACGCCTGCCATCTCAAGGCGCTCGATGTCGTCGCCCGCCTCGCCGCCGAGCAGGACGACGACCGCCTTGCCCGCCGCTACGCCGGTTGGGCGGCCGATCTCAGGGTGGCGATCGATCGCGGCTTCTGGCTGGAGGAGCGGGGCCTCTACGCCTCGATCACCACGCCCGACAGCCCGGCGCGACCGGTCGAGAAGTTCGACATGCTCGGCCTCGCGCTGGCCATCCTGACCGGCGTCGCCGACGGCACGCGGGCGCGACGCATCCTCGCCACGTATCCGCATGTTCCCTTCGGCGTGCCGGTCTATTATCCAGCCCAACCGGACGCCGCCTGCTACCACAATCGCGCCATCTGGCCCTTCGTCACCGCCTACGAACTGCTGGCCGCCGCCGAGGCCGGAGCGGTCGCCGCCTTCGATCACGCCTTCGATTCGCTGGTCCGCGGCGCGGCGCTGCATCTCGACAACGTCGAGAACCTCGAATGGCTGACCGGCAAGTCGGCCTTCGACGACGGTCCGGTCATCTCCTCGCGGCGCCAGCTATGGTCGGTCGGCGGCTATCTCGGCATGGTGACGGCGGCCGTGTTCGGCTATCGGCCGCACGCGGATGGCCTCCGCATCGCCCCCTTCCTCACCGCCCACGTCCGCGACCGGCTGGGCGGCGGGCAGGCCGAACTGCACGGCCTCGTCCACCACGGCCGTCGCCTGTCGATCGTTCTGCATCTGCCGCCGCGCGACGTCCGTCGCGGCCACTATGTCCTGCGCGAAGTGCGGCTCGACGGCGAGACGGTCGACGGCTTGATCGCCGACACCCGCTTGCGCGACGGCAGCCGCCTCGACGTCCATTTCGGCGATCTCGTGCCGGACGACCTGGACATCGCCATGATCCCCACCGTCGACGCCTTAACCCACGACGACCCGCGTGTCTTCTCGCCGCGCGAGCCGGTGATCACCGACCTCGTCGTCGAGCACGGCCGGGTGCGGCTCAATTTCGAGGGACAGGCGCCGCGCTCCGGCAGGCGCGAACCGCTGCGCTTCAGCATACTGCGTGACGGCGAAATGGCGGCGCGCGATCTTGCCAATGGCGTCTGGTTCGATCCCGCGCCGCTCCGGCCCGGCATCCGCCGCGCCTATCGCGTCGTCGCGCGCTTCGCCAACACCGGCAACGCCTCGCATCCGTCGCGAGAGGCGGCGATCGAGGACGGCGCCGTCGTCACCATCGGCGTCGATGGCGCTGGCGTCGAGCGGCGGCATGGCCGGCTGGTCTTCGCGGAGGTGACGGTGCCTGAAGCCGGCGACTACCAGCTGGCCTTCCTCTACCGCAACCACAGCTTCCACATCCAGACCGGCGTCACCAACGCGGTGAAGACGGTGGAACTGTTCGATGCCAGGGGACGGTCGGTGGGGTCAGGCGTCGTCGAGATGCCGCACATGACGCCGGTCAACCCACTTCGACGCTCGACGGCGCTGCCGCTGCGGCTCGCCGCCGGCCGCTACCGGGTCGAGGTCAGCGATTTCTTCAACATGAGCTGCCTGGAATCGAACGCCGCCTACATCAGTCCGGGCGGCATGAGTGGCCCGCTGAACGACGCCGACATCCGCGCCCTCGATCTCGTCCGGGTCGGCTAGAAGTTGCCGCTGTCGCGCAAGCTGTGCTCGACGCGCAGGATACGGCGGGTCAGCGTCAGCGACAGCACCAGGCCGGGCACCGACATGACACAGATGAAGATGACGATCGGCGTCTCGCTGAGGCCGAGCATGCTGCCAACCGCCCAGGCAAAGGCCACCAGCGCGCCGAGCATTTCGGAGACGATCAACAGCGTCGCCCCGATCGCCGAGATGACGGCGTCGGTCTTGGTGTAGCGCACCTCGTGGGGCAGGTTGTCGGCATTGACCAGCATGGCAGAAGTCCTGTGGGCGGCCGTCGCGGCCGCCGTTCGTTGGCGCGCATCAAGGGCCAGCGGCGCCCCGCTGTCAAGTGCGGACGGCTCCAAACGGCAAATCGCCCGAGGCCGCAAGCCGGGCTATCGCCCGGACCCATCCGGAGGTTCCACCTCCGGACCTCCTGTTTTC
>LUYO01000068.1:0-32949 GCA_001603295.1 Rhodobacterales bacterium Alpha_02 | reverse complement strand
GTAATATATTGATTTATGCTAATATTTCAATCGACTAGAACCGCGGCAAGGATCTCTCCGGTAAGGCCGCTCGCCCGGTTCCCCATTCTGAACCGTCCGCCTTGGGATTCCGTTGTTTTTTCATTGATGAAAACAACACAAACAGTTTATGAGTTCTGCACTTTTTCAGCGCGGCATCGCCACCATTCAGGTACACCAAGCGCATCATGCACATCGTGCTTGTCGACGGTAGTCGAACCGGACTGATGATCCTTCAGAGGATGCTGGAGCCACGCGGCGACGACGTGGCCTATTTCACCGACGGCCGTGAGGCGCTGGAGTATATCCAGACGACGCCGCAGGCCGAGGTGCTGATCACCAGCTTCGAGATCGGCGGCATATCCGGTACCGAACTGTGCTGGGAGGCGCGCATCCTCGCCGATGCCGGCCGGCCGCTCTACGTCATCGGCATGTCGGCTTCCAACGACGCCCAGCACTCCATCGGCGTGCTCGACGCCGGCGCCGACGACTTCATGTCCAAGCCGCCGCGCCAGGACGAACTCAACGCCCGCCTGCGCGTCGCCGAGCGGACGCTGATCATGCAGCGCCGGCTGATCGAGATGGCGACCATCGACCCGCTGTCCGGCCTCTACAATCGCGGCGCCTTCCGCCAGCGCTTCGACGCCGAGCTGGCCGCCGCCGAGGTCAACGGCACCTTCTCGCTGATCCTGTTCGACATCGACCACTTCAAGCACATCAACGACATCTACGGCCACGACGCCGGCGATGAGGTGATCCGCAGCGTCGGCACGCTGCGCATGCTGCCGGACGCCCATTTCTCGCGCATCGGCGGCGAGGAGTTCGCGGTGATCCTGCCGGGCATCCCGGTCGAGGGCGGCATCTCGGTCGCCGAATACCTGCGCGGCCAGATCAACGCGCTGAAAATCGATCGCGGCGACAGCACCATCACGCTGACCGCCAGCTACGGCGTCGCCGAGTTCCGGCTGGGCGACACGGTCAACGACCTCTACCGGCGCGCCGATTCGGCGCTCTACCAGGCCAAGAACACCGGCCGCGACCGGGTGTCGGCGACCTCGCCCGAAATCGTCTCCTGAGGACCGATGACCGAACCCGTCGACCCGATCGCCTTCGCCGCCGCCCTGCCGCCCGGCAAGCGCCTGTTCGGCCTCGATCTCGGCACCAAGACCATCGGCATCGCCCTCTCCGACGAGCGCTTCCTGATCGCCACGCCGCTGGTCACCCTGCCGCGCGTCAAGTTCAGCAAGGATGCCGCCGCGCTGATCGAGCTTGCCGACCGGCACGACGTCGGCGCCTACGTGCTGGGCCTGCCGATCAACATGGACGGCTCGGAGGGACCGCGCGCCCAGTCGACGCGCGCCTTCGCCCGCAACCTCGCCCCGCTCGACGGCCGGCCGCTGCTCTTCTGGGACGAGCGCCTGTCGACGGCGGCGGTCACCCGCACGCTGCTCGAAGCCGATGCCTCGCGCCGCCGCCGCGACGAGGTGGTCGACAAGCTGGCCGCCAGCTTCATCCTGCAGGGCTTCCTCGACCGGCTGCACCTCGCGTCGCGCGCCGACGACCCGCGGCGGCTCTGATCTAGCCCTCGCCCGCCCGCTTGCTCGACTTGCGGATCAGCATCAGGTTGCGGATGTAGATGAGAAGGCCGAGCCCCTGCCCGGCGATGAACACCGGATCCTGGCGGGCGATCGAATAGACCAGCAGCAGGAAGCCTCCACCCAGCGAGAACAGCCAGAAGGCCACCGGGATAACCGACGCCTTGGCTTTCTCGGAGGCCAGCCACTGCACCACGAAGCGCATGGTGAACATGCCCTGGGCGACGAAGCCGAGGATCACCCAGAAATCGAGCTGCTTGACGAACACGTCGTGCAGCCAGCCGGCGAAGTGCGCGAGAAGATCAGCCATTGTCGTTTCCGATTTCCGAGACCACCGGCAGGCGCTTGATGCGCCGCTTCAGCCACCACACGCCGTAGAGGTCGAGGATGCCCTGGAGACCGCGGTCGAAGATGCCGTAGTTGGAAGCGCCATGCATGCGCGAGCGGTCGACGACGTCGAGATGGACGACGCCGTAGCCCTCGCGCAGCACCAGCGCCGGCAGGTAGCGGTGCCAGCCGTGGAAGAAGGGCAGCAGCAGGAAGATGTCGCGCCGCACCGCTTTCAGGCCGCAGCCGGTGTCGCGCGTCGCATCCTTCAGGATGACGTTGCGCAGCCAGTTGGCAAAGCGCGAGGCATAGCGCTTGGCAAGGCCGTCGGTGCGCTTCAGGCGCTGGCCGGCGGCGATGCCCGCCGACGGCCCGGCGGCGACCAGCGCGTCGACGAGCTTCGGGATATAGGCGGGGTCGTTCTGGCCGTCGCCGTCGATGGTGGCGACGATCTCGCCGCGCGCCGCCAGCACGCCGGAGCGGACGGCCGCCGACTGGCCTGAGGCTTCCGCGTGGCGGATGTGGCGGATCGGCCTGCCCTCGGCCTTCCAGGCGGCGAGCGCCGCGCCGGTGCCGTCGGTCGAGCCGTCGTCGACGACGATCACCTCGAAGGCGCGGCCGGCCATGGCGTCGAGGATCTCCGGCACGATGACGGCGAGGTTGTCGGCCTCGTTGCGGGCCGGGATGACGACCGAGACGAATCCCCTCTCGGAGGGCTTGGGTATGATCATGCTGGTCACTCCGGCCGGAACCGCGCTTGCCGGCTCTGCCCGTTCGGAAAGGTAGTCGGTGGCGGTCCGCCTGCTTATGGCAAGACGGAGCCGTGTCAACAAGGCCCTGCCCTCGCGGGACAGCGTGCCGGGCTCGAGGCGCAGCGACCGCGGCAGGCCAGACGGCGACAGGCGGAACAGTCGGCCGCGACGGGCGAACCACAGTGCGACGAACAGCGTGCCCCAGGCACCGAAGGCGAGGCCCGCCGTTACGTCGGAGACGCGATGGGCGTTGACCATCACCCGCGACACGCCGATGGCCAGGGCGAGCGGCCAGACCACCACGGCGAGCGGCCGCCACAACAGCGTCAGCGCCAGGGCAAAGGCGGCCGCCGTCGTCGAATGACCCGACGGAAAGGCGGCATACGACGGCCGAAAAGCGAACAGGCGGATCACCCGCGCGCCATCCACCGACGGCCGCGAGAAGCCGAGCGAATACTTCACGACAAGCACCGCAAGGCCGGTGGCGGCGATGGCGGCGAAGAAGAACAGTACCATGTCGTGGATGGTCGCAATGCCGCTGGCCGGGCCGAATTTCGGCTGGCGCAGGTAGAACAGGACGATCAGCAGCAGGCCGGACGGAATCAGCATCCAGTCGGACTGGCCGATCCGCGACAACAGCGACCAGATCGGCGCCGGCCGGCCGGCGCCGGCCGCCACCCAGGCGCGGATCTCCTCGTCGAACTGGCTCGACAGGATGATGACCAGCACCGTCAGCAGGCCGGCCAGCCACAAGAGGCTCTTGACGACATCGGGATCACGCCAGCCCGCCGGCCGCCGGTTGATCAGCATCGGCGGTCCCTCACGGCTTCACGAAGACGAGCATGCTGCGCAGCTTCATGCCGTTGAGATTGCGGCCGGCCACGGTGGTGGCGGGCTCCGGCGGCGTGCCCTCGCCCAGCGCGGCGACGAAGGCGTCCTTCGCGTCGGCGGCAACGATGGCGACGGCGCAGTCGTTGGCCCGGAAAGACTCGGCAGCGGCCGCCGGCGCGTTGGTCCGCAGCGTGTTGGTGCCGAGGCGGAACACGGTGCTCGGCTCGTTGTAGCCGACCACGGAGACAACAGGCGCCTCGCAGTGCCGGACGGCGGCCACGGCATCGGCGAGATCGTCGCTGAGCCAGATCTGCCGGGCGGCGGGCAACAGGATGACGTAGCCGAGCAGCATCAACCCGCCGGCGGTAGCGACCGTCGCGGTGAGCCCCCAGCGGATCCATCCGGTCATGAGAAACCGGCTGGCACCGAGACCGAGGCCGGCGATCACCACCGCGCCGACGAGGCCCTGCCAGCTGGCGTAACCCTGATAGATTAGGAAAGCGATGTTGAGTCCGAAACCGACAAGCAGCGCGCCGACGGCGACGAAGGCGGCGGAGATGCGCCAGCCGCGCCGCGCCATGCCAAGCGCGCCGCTGTCGAGCGCAAGGCCGGCCAGCACGGCCAGCGCCGGCATGAAGGGCAGCACGTAATTCGGCAGCTTGGTGGCCACCGCCTCGAACACCAGCCAGCCCGGCAGCGCCCAGGCGATCAGGAACACCACCGCCGTCTCACGGCGCGCCTTCCACGCCCAGAGCACGGCGAGCTGCGCCAGCACCGACAGCGGCCAGAAGGTACCGAGAGCGACGAGGAGGTGCATGCCGGGCGGCGCGCCGTGTGATTCCTGACCAGAGGCGACCTTGCCCAGCATGTCGTGGCCGACCGCCTGACTGAAGAAGGCGCCGCCGGAGATCCAGCCGATGGCGACGAGCCAGGGCAACACCAGCAGCAGCATCCAGACGATGCCCTTGAGCGGCGACAGCGACCGCCACAGCGCCGTCGACCGCTCCTTCACGGAGAGGACGAGCAGCGTCAGGCCGGCCACCAGCGGCGTGATCGGCCCCTTGATCAGGATGCCAAGGCCCATCGCCGTCCAGAACAGCGCGTTGCGCGGCAGCGACCGCGCCCGTGCCCGATCGGCATAGGCGCGGGCGAGCGCGAACTCGGCGGCCAGCACGGTGGCGGTGAGCATGGCGTCGGTCTTGGCGATGCGCGCCTCGAAGCCGAGCAGCATGGTGGAGGCGGCGAGAAGGCCGGCAAACAATCCGGCGCGCGCCGTGCCAAGCGTCGCGCCGATGCCGTAGGTGAACAGCACGACGAGCACCCCGCCGAGCAGCGACGGCAACCGGTAGACCCAGAGCGGCGCGTCCTTGCCATAGCCGGACAGTTCGGCCGCCGCCGCCTGCATCCAGTAGATGCCGACCGGCTTCTTGTAGCGCGGCTCGTCCTGAAAGCGGATGTCGATCCAGTCGCCGGTCTCCAGCATCTGGTGCGTCGCCTGCACGTAGAGCGCCTCGTCGCGGTCGGTGAGCGGCAGCGAGGCGATGCCCGGCGCCAGCAGCGCCAGCGCGACGAAGAACAACAGCGCGAGGTTGAGGAGATGGGTAGCGCGCGCCGCCCGGCCAACTGCCGGCGTCGCGGCCGCCGCCATCTCGTCGGTTGCCGCCGTGTCGTTCCGCTCGTCCATACCGTCGCAATCCATTCCGGGAGGCTCGCGCGCCTCTTATCACGGAAAACGGCGTCTGGGCATCACAGTTGCGCAACCGTCAACCGTCGCGGCAGCCCGGCGACGCAAGCCTCGTCAAAAACATCGACATCGCCATGTTTATGTTCCCAAAGCTGCCCCAATGTGGAAGCATGACAAGCTGAGATTCCAGAAACACCCGAGGCTCGAATGCATCAGATCGCGGTCGCCAACTTCGTCTTGGCCCTCGGCGCGACACTCGTTCTCCTCGGCATACTCTCCAGCCTCCTCGCCTCGCGCTTTGGCACGCCGCTGCTCCTGGTGTTCCTGGTGGTCGGCATGCTGGCCGGCGTCGACGGCCCCGGCGGCATCGAGTTCAGCAACTATCGCCTCACCTACCTGATCGGCTCCTGCGCGCTGGCCATCATCCTGTTCGACGGCGGCTTTCGGACGCGCCTGTCCGAGACGCGCGAAGTCATGGTTCCATCGCTGACGCTGGCGACCGCCGGCGTGGGGCTGACGGCCATCCTGATGGGCCTGTTCGTCTGGTCCGTGCTCGGCTACGACCTGTCCGAGGGGCTGCTGCTCGGCTCCATCGTCGCCTCCACCGACGCGGCGGCGGTGTTCTTCCTGCTGAAGACCGGCGGCCTGCAACTCCGGCCGCGCATCGGCGCCATGCTGGAAATCGAATCCGGCTCCAATGACCCGGTGGCGGTATTCCTCACCATCGTCCTCACCGAACTGGCCGTCGCCCATTCGGCGCCTGGCCTCAGCACGCTCGCCACCCTCGCCCGGCAGGCGGTGCTGGGCGGCGCCATGGGCGTCGCCGGCGGCGCGCTGGCGACGCTGGCCCTCAACCGCCTGACGCTGCCGGGCGGGCTGCACCCGCTGTTCGTCATCGCCCTCGCCGTCAGCGTGTTCGGCATCACCTCCTACCTCGACGGCTCGGGCTTCCTCGCCGTCTACGTGGCCGGCCTGGTGGTCGGCAACAGCGGCGTCCGCGCCTATCCCACCATCACCCGCTTTCTCGAAAGCGCCACCTGGCTGTGCCAGATCGTCATGTTCCTGCTGCTCGGCCTGCTGGTGACGCCGAGCCGGCTGATCCAGTACGCGCCGGAAAGCCTGGCCATCGCCCTGTTCCTGATCGTCATCGGCCGCCCGGCCGCCGTCTGGATCTGCCTGAAGCCGTTCGGCTTCACGCCGCCGGAGATCAACTTCGTTTCCTGGGTCGGCCTGCGCGGCGCCGTCTCGATCTTCCTCGCCACCGTGCCGACGCTGGCCGGCGCGCCCAACGCGCCGATGTATTTCAACGTCGCCTTCTTCGTGGTGCTGATCTCGCTGCTGGTGCAGGGCTGGAGCATCGCGCCCGCCGCCCGCTTCTTCGGCATGGCCCTGAAAAGCAAGGCGGCCAGTGCCCGCCGCGTCGAGATCGACCTGCCCGGCCAGACCGACAACGAGATGGTCGGCTATCCGGTGCGGCCCGACAGCTATGCGGCGCTGAGGCCGGCCTCCCTGCCCGCCTGGCTGAAGCCGGTGATGGTGGTGCGCGACGGCGTAGTCAAGAACGCCGCCGAGGCTGGTCCTATCCGGGTCGGCGACTATGCCTATTTCGTCGCGCCGCAGGACCGCGTCAATCGCCTCGACCGGCTGTTCGCCTCGCTGCCGGCCGATGCGGTGATCGCCGCCAAGCGCACCGCCTTCGGCGAATTCGCGGTGGCGCCGGATGCCCCGCTGTCCGACCTCGCCACATTCTACGAGATGCAGGTGCCGCCCCAGCTGGCCGGCCTCACCGTCGCCGAAGCCTTCTCGGCCCGCCACGGCAATCGCCTGCGCGCCGGCAGCCGCCTGACGCTCGGCTCCTATGCCGAGCTGCTGGCGCGTGCCGTCGAGGACGGCCGCGTCGTCAAGGCCAGCCTCCGGCTCGAGGACGTCGTCGATCTGACGATGCGCGCGCCGCACCTGCCGCCGCCCAGGCTGGTACGCCGCCTCTACGACCGGATGCACCACCGCTTCTCGCACGAGGGAAAGCCGCCGGTCGAGCCGGCGGCGAAATAGGCGGCAATCGGGACGAACGAACGAAATTACTTGCCGGCCACCGCTTCGATCACCCGGTGGCGAACGCTGTCGCCCACGGCGAGACCGATGCGCCGCGCCTCGGGCGTCGGCAGTTCGAGCACGAAACGGATCGGCGCGGCCGAAGGAATGCGGTTGTCGGAGCGCGGCTTGGCGCCATGGGCGATCGACACCACGCGGCCCTTGTCCGAAATGAAGACGAGGTCGAGCGGCACGAAGGTGTTGTGCATCCAGAAGGCGACGTCGCGCGTCATGCCCATATCGAACAACATGCCGGTGCCCGGCTCCACCTCGCGGCGGAACATCAGGCCGCGCGACCGGCTCTCCTCGGTGTCGGCCACTTCCACCTGATAGGGATAGACGCCGGTCGAGGTCTCTATGCTGAGGCTGGAGCGGGGACCGACGGGGTTCTGATCCTGACCGGCACTCGATCCGTTGCCGAAGAAATAAAGAATGGCGACGGCTGCGACGAGGCCGGCGGCGAGCGCCCGCACCACGAGGCGCCACGACGTTGCTTCCGACATTTGTCCTTCGATTCCTGATTGTTCGGCGGTTGTCACGTGACAAGACACAGCGCGCCGGACCGAGGTGGTTCGGCGCCGCGTGGGCGCTTTAGGCCATCAATGTGACGAAGGTATGCCGCCCGGCTGCACCGGACGGATTTCCGCCACCATCTTCCCCTTCGGCCCGTCGCCGTAGCGGACCAGCACCCGCTGGCCGGGGCGAAGCTCGGTGATGCCGAAGCGACGCAGCGTCTCCATATGCACGAAGATGTCCTCGGTGCCGTCGCCGCGCGTCAGGAAGCCGAAGCCGCGAATGCGGTTGAACCACTTCACCTCGACCTGCTCCAGCCCGCTCGACGGCGTGACCTGCACGTGGGTGCGCGAGGGCGGCAACTGCGAGGGATGGACGGCGGTCGATTCGTCCATCGACAGCACGCGCAGGGCCTGAAGCCCCTTCTGCCGCCGCACCGCCTCGCAGACGACGCGCGAGCCCTCGTAGGCGGTCTGGAAGCCGTCGCGCCGGAGACAGGTGACGTGGAGGAGCACATCCGGCAGGCCCGGTTCGTCCGGCACGACGAAGCCAAATCCTTTCGCGACGTCGAACCATTTGATGACGCCGGCGACCTCGATGACTTCTACACCGACGTCCTCGTCGATGCCGTTATCTTCCGAAATAAACTGAGCCTTGGCCATGAGCCAGTCTCCACGATCGCACTTACGACAAACGCGGATGGTTCCGCGCTCCGACTATTCGTGATTCTTCTGGTAAAATACCACCTGAGGGCCACCCTTCCGCAAGCCCCTCGTTAACGGCTGTTAACGGTTTTGAGCGCGTTTCTTGCGGTCTCCGGCCCGACAGGCCGGCTTTGTCCCGCCGTGGGCAAGCGAAGACCCGCCGAGACGGCCGGTCGCCACCTCGCCACGGGCGTGCGAGCCTTGCACGAGGCCGCCGACAAAGGGTAACTACCCGGACGACGGAGACGCGAAACCGGCCGCGGACGACGGCCTCAGCGGAGGAAAAGACATGCGCTATCTTCACACCATGGTGCGGATCACCAACGTCGAGGCGTCGCTCGCTTTCTTCCGCGACCTCCTGGGCATGGTCGAGGTGCGGCGGACCGACAACGAGACCGGGCGTTTCACGCTGATCTTCCTGGCCGCATCGTCCGACGTCGAGGCCGGCCGGGCGCACGCCGCGCCGCTCATTGAACTCACCTACAACTGGGACCCGGAGACCTATGGCGAGGGCCGCAACTTCGGCCATCTCGCCTACGAGGTGGACGACATCTACGCCACCTGCGACCGGCTGATGAAGGGCGGCGTCACCATCAACCGGCCGCCGCGCGACGGCCGCATGGCCTTCGTCCGCTCGCCGGACAACATCTCCCTTGAGCTGCTCCAGAAGGGCGACGCCCTGCCGCCGGCCGAGCCCTGGCTCTCCATGCCGAACACCGGCAAGTGGTGAGGCGTTGTCGGCGCGCCGGACGATCGGGGAGCGGGCGCTCATGAAGCTGCGATTGGCATTGCTGGTGCTCTCGGCCCTTGCTGCCGCCGGCTGCGGATCGGTCATCGACCGCTCCGACTTCAAGCCCCTCACCCCGGTCGAGATCGCCGAGATCAAGGCCAAGACGGAGGCCGGAAAGGACACGGAGGCCGCCGGCGACCAGCCGGCCGCCGATCCGGCCAAGGTGGACAAGCCGGCGGGCGACGCCACGCCGGCCGCCGCGCCCGCCGTGAACGCCACGGCCGAGGAGAAGGCGAAGCCGGCGACCAGCCTGTTCGCCATGCTGTTCGCCGCCGACGCACCCGCCGACGCACCGGACGCCGCCGCGCCACCGCCAGCAACGGACAAAGCCGAGACCGCCAAGCCCAATTCCATCGACGTCGCCGTGGCGAAGGCCGAGGCGGAATCCGATCTCGCCGCGCTGCCGCCCGAGGACACCGACGAGGTTTCGGAAGCGGAACTGGCCGGCGAGGACGAGGCCGATCCCGACAAGATCGCCGTGCCGAAGCCGCCGGTCGACGATGGCCTGGAGCACGATTTCGTCAACGTCTACACATCGCGGCCGGAGCGGCCGGACGACCTGTTCGAGGGGCTGCCGGGCGTCGCCTGGCAGGGCAACCTCATTCTCGCCTCGCGCGGCCCGGACGGCGATCCGCGCGGCCTGTTCGGCGGCGAGGTCCAGCCCTATGCCCGCTACGTGCCCGGCCTGCCGCGCGACGTAGTGCAGGCGGCCAACGGCCTGCTGCTCGCCCACGCGGCGATCAACGTCTCCTGCGTGAAGCCCGGCCTTCTCACTATGATCCGCGACGCCGAGCGGCATTTCAGCCGCAAGGTGGTGATCACCTCGGGCTACCGCTCGCCCTCGCACAACCGGCAGGTCCGCGGCGCGCTGCATTCGCAGCATCTCTATTGCAACGCCGTCGATCTCTACATGCCCGGCATCGCCCGCGACGAGCTGGCCCGCTATTTCTACGGCCACCCCTCGCGCGGCGGTCTCGGCCTCTATTGCCACACCAAGTCGATCCATGTTGATACGGGCCGGCGGCGCGAATGGCGCTGGTCGTGCAAGGGACGGGGATAATCCTTGTCCGTCAATCCTCTAGATGAATCGGCAAAAAAGCCGGCAGAGGCGGCGATTGGCTCTTGCCCAACCGCCCGAAGCTCACTATAAGCGCCCCTCGTTGGGCGGCCTTCGTCTATCGGTTAGGACACTAGCCTTTCACGCTGGAGAGACGGGTTCGATTCCCGTAGGCCGTACCACCCCAACATCCCATTGGCGCTATTGCAGTCGAATCAGCGGCCAAGTCGCGGTGCATCCTGTGGGCATGCACGCCCTTTGCCGCGACTCGACCTTCTCTTTTCAGTTCCGGGCACTTGGCTCCTTCGCAAAATAGTCCGAGTCGCCTTGCCGCCGTGGCAAGGTGCCAGGTGCCGCGCGTAAATCAGGCGCCATTGTTCCTGAACCAGATCCACCATGAAGCAGCGAAGCGGCGGCGTCTCTCGACTGCCTTGATCATCTGAAAATGCGGAGAAAAGGTCGGCTTCAGGACATCCGGAGACATCGACAGTCCGCTCGGGCCGGTTCTCATGGCCCATAGCAAGAGCGTGGCGCCCGGCTTGAGCGTCCTGGTGACGCTGGAGACATAGTTCCGTTGAGCTTCAGCATCGAGACAGTGGAAGCAACCGACATCGAATGCGACATCGAATGGAGCGCCGGGGACGTCGAGGCGCGTCACGTCCGCGACCAGAAAATTCGCCCACGTTCCTTTCTTGTCGGCGCCGGATTGAGCCCTCTCGATGGCGACCGGTGAGAAATCGACGCCTGTCGCCACAAGTCCATGCTGGGCCATGTATTGGGTGTACCGGCCCAATCCGCATCCTAGTTCCAGCACCATTGCTCCCGGATGCGCCGCAGCGAGATCTTTCACTTCCCTTGGCGTGCGATAATCGCCCCAGACGGTTAGAGGTGCGCGATATGCGGCGTCGAACCCGGCGCTCGTCGTTGGCGCGGTCATTGTTCATCTCCAGTCATGTCGGTTTCGTTCGCGATGAGGTTGTTGAAGGCGCGGTTGTTCGACCTGAAGCAACCGCGCGAGATCCGCCTGTGTCAGCGCGGCTGCCGACTTGAGCGCCGCCAGTACCGGCAGACTGCCGATTTCCATTCCAAGAGTGGCGCAGCTCGGCCTCCGTCAAACGCATCAGCTCCTTGGCCAACGGCTTGATGGGGAAGGATGGCGTGCTCAGCGGAGCGAATTCGATCTCATCGGAGTCGTTTCGCTTTTCCAATCGCATCCATCCTCAAGAAAATCATAGGCACCTATTATACTACACAGACCCAATGGTCAAGGGGGTTTCAGTCCCGCCGTAGCGCACTTCGCGCTCCCTTCGAGTGAGATAACTTGTGTAGGTTTGAGGAGACTGGACAGCCCGCCTCGTGCGCATCACCATCATGCACAGAAGGTCGATTGGCCAGTTCAAGGGCGTAAAGGCAATCGCCTGGCGGCAGAGCGCATGACGGCGGAAAGCGACGATGGCAGCTTCCTCCGCGGCTGAGAGGACCGTTGATTTCGGTTCCGTCAGACCGGAGGCCGATTAGCGCATTCCCTCTGCGAGGTGATTGCACCATCAAAATCCGAGGTCAGAAACCCAGAGCCGCAAGGCAAAGCCACGTCACCAGCGGCTGCATGCCTCCGGCTACCAGCGAACGTTCAAAGGGTGTCCTGAATCACATCATGTCGCCGGCGAACCGACTGCCAGATATAGATTTCGTTTACTCGCTGATGCTCAACTTTACTCGACCTTGCCAAGTATGTCTCGAATAGCGCTTCGAAGACCTTAGCCCGCGCGGTCCATCCGACGTTTGGCGCTCTCCGAGCGGCCAGTGGTCGGCGACGCGGCACTGGCGACGATGCGATTGAGCAGATCGGCGGAACCGGCCGGAGAAAAAGTGTTGTCGATCACCAACTGGCCGGCACCCAACAGAGCTATGTCGCCCTGCGGCGGGGCGAGGATGATGTTGAGTTCGCGCGTCGCCAGCGGCAGGCAGCGCTGGTAGACCAGTTCGCGGATGCCGGACAGCAGGAAATCACCGCCTCGCGCCAGCGTGCCGCCCACGACGATCAGGCCGGGATTGAGCAAGCTGACGACGTCGGCCGTCACCTCGCCGATGACACGGCCAGCCTTGCGCAGCAGCATGACCGCTTCGGGCACCTGCTCATCGACGAGGGCGATGACATCGCGGGCATTCTCTGCCTTGAAGCCGAGGGCGCGCAGGTCGCGGGCTATGGCCCAGCCGGCGGCGCGCGCCTCGACGCAGCCGAGCTTGCCGCAACGGCAGAGCGGCGGATCGTCGGAATCGAACTGAATGTGGCCGATGTCGCCCGAAGCGCCGTGCGCACCGCGAAACATCTTGCCGTCGGCGATGAAGCCGGCGCCAATGCCGGTGCCAACCTTGATATACAGAATATCGTCGGCGAGCTGAAAATGCCGGCGATACTCATAGAGGGTCATCAGGTTGACGTCATTGTCGACATAGACGGGCGCGTCGAAATGGTTGGCCATCGGGCCGATGATGTCGACGTTGTCCCAGCCGCGCATGACCGACGGCCCGACGACGCGTCCGCGCTTGTAGTCCACCGGCGCCGGCAGGCTCAGGCCGATGCCGAGCAATATGCCGTTGTCACCGCCCGTCTCGGCCTGCAACTGGCGAAATCCCCCGGCGATCCGGTCCAGCGTCGCCGTCGGCCCCTCCGCCACCTCGTAGCGCAGCGTAGTCTGGACGATCACCGCCGGCTCCGGCGACATCAGCGCCAGGTGGAGGTGGGACTCGCCGATATTGGCCACCAGCACATGGCCGATCTGCGGATTGACGGTCAGCACGCGGGTCGGCCGGCCGCCACTCGGCAGCGTTCGCGCCGCCTCGCCGATCAGATCGGCCGCGATCAGCGCGTTGAGCCGCTGCGTCACCGTCACCCGCGACAGTCCAGACCTGTCGAGCAACGCCGAGCGCGAGACGGCCGCGCCGGTGGCGATCAGAGAAAAGATGTCACTGGCATTGGTCAGCGCGGCATTTTCGCCGGCGCCGTCTCGGGGGGGCATACGATTTTCTCCTGCTCGACCAGATGTAGCCAATAAACGCCTTCGACGAAAGCGCCAAGGCCTTCGTTGCCGCTATTATGTATAAAAATAGACAAAATCATATTGACTTTCGATCATAACAGGACTGACTAGTGGCCATAGCATGGCGAGGATCATGTCGCCTGAGGTTGACGGCATCGATCGGGAGCGGTGGCATGGACGAGCGTTATCTTATCGGTCTCGATTTCGGAACGTTGTCGGTGCGCGGCGTGCTGATCGACACCGGCTCGGGCGTTGCCGTCGACCACCATGCCGTCCCCTACCGCCATGGCGTGATGACCGGATCGCTGCCCGACGGAACGTCGCTCCCCCCAGGTTTTGCCCTGCAGGATGCCGGCGATTATCTTGTAGCCGCCGAGGAGGTGCTGACCCGCCTTGGGCGGGGCCGCTTCATCCTGGCGATCGGTCTCGATTTCACGGCTTCCTCACCGCTGCCAGCGAAGGCGGACGGCACGCCGCTATCGGCGTTGATACCGGGCGAACCGCATGCCTATGTCAAGCTCTGGAAGCATAGCGCCCAGCGCTATGCCGACGCGATCAACGCCGCCGGCGGCGCTTTTCTCGACGATTTCGGCGGCCGCGTGTCAGGCGAATGGCTGCTCGCCAAGGCGGCAGAGCTTGCAACCGAAGCGCCGACGGTGTGGGCAGCGACCGAGCGCTTCATAGAGGCCGGCGACTGGATGGTGCTGCGTCTCACCGGCCGCGAGGCTCGCAATCTCGGCTTTGCCACCTACAAGGCGCAGTATTCGGCCGCTACCGGTTACCCCCGGAACATCGTACCTGGACTTGCATCTCGCCTCGGCCGGCCACTGCCGGCGGGTGGCCCGGCCGGCGAACTCACCGAAGACTGGCGCCGCCGCACCGGCATTCTGGGGCCGGCCACCGTGGCGGTGGCGATCATCGACTCGCACGCCGTGCTGCCGGCCGTCGGAGCGGTCGAAGACGGCACGATGGTGGGCGCGCTGGGCACCTCGGCAGCCTATATCTTCCTCGCCGAACGTCGCCTCGCCCTCCCCGCCGGCCTTGAGGGCGTCGCCCATGGCGGCTCCCTGCCGGACCTGTGGTTGTTTGAGGCGGGCCAAGCCGCCTTCGGCGATGTGCTGGCCTGGTTCGTCCGTACCTTTCCGCGCGGCCCCGATCTGTCGGCCAGTTTTGCCGCCTACAACGCCGAGGCAGCGACGCTTTCCCCCGGCGAGAACCATCTCGTCGGACTGGATTGGTGGAACGGCAACCGCGTTCCACACGCGGATTCGCACCTGTCCGGCCTGCTGATGGGCTTTGGCCTCGATACCACGGCGGCCGGCATCTACCGGGCGCTGATGGAGGCGCTCTGCTACGGAACGCGTCGGATCATCGATCTCGCCAGTGCCGGCGGCATCGACACGCGGCGGGTGATAATGACCTCCGGTCTTGCGGAGACCAATCCCCTGCTGGTGGAGATCATGGCCGATGTCCTCGGCCGGGAAATCGAGCTGCCGACCATTGCCCACGCCACGGCGACCGGGGCCGCCATTCACGGCGCCGTCGCAGCCGGCGTGGTCGCTGACTTCAAAGCGGGCGCCGCGCGCTTCGGTGCCCGCTCGCGGCGGCACATCCGCCCCGACCCGGATCGGTCGGCGCGCTACCAACCCTTGTTTTCCGCGTCTTGCGAACTGGCCGGCCTCGCGCCGGTGCGCGCGGCTATGCGAAGCATCGGTCCGCGGGCCTATGGAGACCCAGATCTCGGCGAGCGAACCGCGACGCCCAAATTTGGGGCTACTTTTGGATAGAAATATATAAATCTAAATCTTTTATGTTTGACTCCATCCTTAATAGATGTCAAATCGAGATGGCCTCGGAGGATGGCCACGGAGCGGAAGAGGAACCGGCTCCAGATAAAACCTGGGAGGAAAGCATGCAGACTTCTCATCACGACAGGTCTCGTCACGTGCTGCCGCAATTCATGGCTGGCTGCGCGGTCTTCGCTCTCGCCTTCGGCCTCGTCGGAGCGGTCGGCATATCCTACGCGCATGCGGAGGACGTCATTGTCGGCCTGGTCACCAAGACTGAGGTCAACCCCTTCTTCGTCAAGATGCGCCAGGCGGCGGAAGCCGAAGCCCAGACCAAGGGCCTGAAGCTGATCGCCCGCGCCGGCAAGTTCGACGGCGACAACGAGGGCCAGGTAGCGGCCATCGAAGACCTGATCTCGGCGGGTGCCAAGGGCATCCTGGTCACGCCCAACAACTCCTCGGGCATGCTGGGCGTCATCAAGAAAGCGCGTGATGCCGGCGTGCTGGTGATTGCCCTCGACACGGCCACGGACCCAGCCGACGCCGTCGACGCCACCTTCGCAACCGACAATCTGGAGGCCGGCGTCCAGCAGGGTGCCTATGCCAAGGCCGCCCTCGGAGACAAGAAACCGGTGATCGCCATGCTCGACGGCACGCCCGGCGGCACCGTCGACACCTTCCGCCATGACGGCTTCCTGAAGGGCTTCGGCATTGCCGAAGGCGATCCGGCCATCGCCGGCGCCGCCATCACCAACGGCGCCCAGGACAAGGCTCAGGTCGGCATGGAGAACCTTCTGTCCAAGAACGGCGATATCAACGTCGTCTACACCATCAACGAGCCGGCGGCGGCCGGCGGCTATCAGGCCCTGAAATCGTTCGGCATGGAGAAGGACGTGATTCTGACGTCGATCGACGGCGGTTGCGCCGGCGTTCGCAACGTCAAGGCCGGCATCATCGCCGCAACGGTGATGCAGTTCCCCTACAAGATGGCATCGATGGGCGTCGATGCGGTAGCCGAGTATGCGGCAACCGGCAAGAAGCCGTCCGGCTTCATTAACACCGGCTCCTACCTGATCACCGACAAGCCGATGCCGGGCCTCGATTCCAAGGACAGCGAGTGGGGCCTCCAGAACTGCTGGGGCGACTGAGGCCGCACCTGAGGCCGGAGAAACCTGGCTCCATCCCGATCGGTTTTCTCCTGGAGCACGTGTCGATCAACATCCGATATCCTGATCGGCAAAGCCTATGATCCGATCGGCTGGCGCCTGTTTGGACCGGCGGATACGTCCGCCGGTTCGCTTTCATCCTACGTCAGTTGTGAGGTCCCCATGAGCAGCGCAACTCCGTCTGCCCCCGAGGCCGGTGCAGGGCTGTTTTCGCGAACCAAGACCATTCCCGCCGTCGGACCCATTCTGGTTCTGCTGGCTTTCTGTCTGGTGTTCGCCGTCACCAATCCGCGCTTTCTCGCCCCTCACAATCTGTCAATCATCCTGCAGCAGACCATCGTGGTGGGCACGCTGGCCATCGGCCAGACGTTAGTGATCCTTACCGCCGGCATCGACCTCGCGGTTGGCGCCATCTGCGTGCTCGGCACCATCGTCGCCGGCAAGCTGGTCAATCTCGGCTACGATCCGATGCTGTCGATGCTGTTCGCGGCCATCCTGTGCACGCTGTCCGGCCTCATCGCTGGCGCGCTGGTCAGCCGGCTCGACCTGCCACCCTTCATCGTCACGCTGGGCACGCTCGGCATTCTGACGGCGGCCCTTCGCCTCATTTCCAAGGGCGGCGCCTTTCCGGTGCAGGACGACTTTCTCGGTCTGACCGGCAACACCTTCCGCGTCGGCAGCTTCGTCCTCACCTATGGCGTGCTGGCCATGCTGCTGCTCTACGCCATCGTCTGGTACCTGCTCAACGAGACGCGCTGGGGAAGACATCTCTACGCCATCGGCAACAATCCCGAAGCGGCGCGGCTGGTCGGCATTCCGGTCCGTCTGCACCTGTTGCAGGTCTATGCGCTGGCCGGCCTCATCTATGGCATTACCGCCTGGCTCGCCCTTGGCCGCATCCCCAATGCCGACCCCAACGCTCTCCAGACGGCCAACCTCGATTCCATCACCGCCGTGGTGATCGGTGGCACCAGCCTGTTCGGCGGACGCGGCGGCCTGGTCGGCACGCTGATCGGCGCCCTGATCGTCGGCGTTCTCCGCAACGGCCTGACGCTCGCCGGCATCGATCCGCTCTGGCAGGATCTCGTCACCGGCATCCTGGTGATCGTTGCCGTCGCCTTCGACCAGCTTTCCCGCAGGAGGCGCTGATGTCCGCCCTCGCAAGTGCCCCCAACCAGCCCGGCGATAGCGTTCGCAACGTGCTCGAAGCCCGTAATCTCGTCAAAAGCTACGGCCATGTCGTTGCCCTCGACGGCGTCGATTTCGATCTGCGCGCCGGTGAGATTCTCGCCGTCGTCGGCGACAACGGCGCCGGCAAATCGACGCTGATCAAGACGCTGACCGGCGCTGTGGTGCCCGACAGCGGCGAAATCCTGCTCGACGGGCAGCCGGTGCATTTCAAGGGGCCGCTCGACGCCCGCCATCGCGGTATAGAAGCGGTCTACCAGGACCTTGCCGTAGCACCCGCCCTCGACATTCCGAGCAACCTCTTTCTGGGGCGCGAACTACTGTCGCCGGGCATCCTCGGCAGCGTCTTCCGGCGCCTCGACAAGCGGCGGATGCGCGAGATGGCAGCGGAGGCCATGGCCGATCTGAAATTCCGCCTTCCGTCGATCACCAGCCGCGTTGAGAACCTGTCCGGTGGCCAGCGTCAGGGCGTCGCCGTGGCGCGAGCAGCTGTGTTCGCCCGCAAGCTGGTGATCATGGACGAGCCGACCGCAGCGCTCGGCGTGCGCGAGACCGGTCAGGTGCTGGAACTCATCCGGGCCATCCGCGATCGTGGCCTGCCGGTGGTGCTGATCAGCCATAACATGCCCAACGTGTTTGAACTCGCCGACCGCATCTGCATCATGCGGCTCGGCAGGCGAGCCGCGGTCGTCTCGCCGAAGTCGCACACGATGGCCGACGTCGTCGCCATTATGACCGGCGCGGTCAAGGTCGAGACAGGTTGATGGAAGGATCAGCCTGCCCCGTCTTGTTGTCCGGCGCGACGATAGTGAGCGAGCCGGCGGCTTCGGGTGCGGCTTGAGTGTTCGGACGGCCGTAGCGCGTCGGCGGCCAGCGCAAAGACACGCTCGAGCGAGGCGGCCTTGACGAAGGCGTAAGCCCGAACTTGCGACTGTCAGCCAATACGATCGCCCGCCGCGCCGCCTCGATCATTGCGACCATCATGGTAGCTTCGGATAGATGGCCGGCCCGGAAGCCTCCGACATCGACGCCGTCAACACCGATAAGCGCTTCGGTCGCAGAGAGTGGTGAGGCGCCCTCGATCCTTGAGTTTGCGAACAGATTCTCGCGACCTTGTGGCGCTGGCGGTATGGGGCCTTGTCATAGCCAAATGGGGCTTTGCGGCTCCGGCCGGACGGGCTGCATGGCTTGATGCCTCTGGCTCGGGGTTCTTCACGGATCCAGGCCTTGGGTAGGGGGCTCATTCAAACCCAGGCGATGACGATGGAAACGAGGCGATGGCGACGAGATCGTTTTCGGCCAAGCGGTCAAACCCAGTGCCTGACTCGAAACTCACTGGTATCAGGCGGATAGCGACGTTTCGAGAACCGGAGCGGAGCGAACTTGAGGTTCGCGAGCACCGAAAGCGAGATAGTTGAAGCCAGATTCCCGCCGCAGTGGAAGTTTCGGGGCAGGCTCTTACGTCAGCGCGGTTGAGCCTGCTGATCACTGGCACAATCCCATGAGATACTTCCCATACTCACTCTTTCCAAGGTTTTTCCCGAGCATTTCCAGTTGGTTGCGGTCGATAAAGCCACTACGAAGGGCGATCTCCTCGGGGCAGGCGATCTTGATGCCCTGGCGGCGTTGCAGGGTGCCGACGAAGTCGCCGGCCTCCAGCAGGCTGTCGGGCGTGCCGGTGTCCAGCCAGGCGTAGCCGCGGCCCATCAGTTCGACGTTGAGCCTGCCGCGCTCGAGATAGGCCTTGTTGACGTCGGTGATCTCAAGTTCGCCGCGCGGCGACGGCTTGAGGTTGGCGGCGATCTCGACGACGTCCTTGTCGTAGAAATAGAGCCCGGTCACCGCCCAGTTGGACTTCGGCTTGGCCGGCTTCTCCTCGATCGACAGCGCCTTCATCGTGTCGTCGAACTCGACCACGCCATAGCGCTCGGGATCGGTGACATGATAGGCGAACACCGTCGCCCCCTCGGGGCGTGAGGCGGCGCTGGCGAACAGGTCGGTGAGGCCGTGGCCGTAGAAAATGTTGTCGCCGAGGATCAGGCAGGACGTCTCGGAGCCGACGAAGTCGGCACCGATGATGTAGGCTTGGGCAAGACCGTCCGGCGAGGGCTGCTCGGCATAGCTGAGCGAGATACCCCACTGTGCTCCGTCGCCAAGCAGACACCGGAAGCTCGGCAGGTCATTCGGCGTCGAGATGATCAGGATGTCGCGGATGCCGACCAGCATCAGCGTCGACAACGGATAGTAGATCATCGGCTTGTCGTAGACCGGCATCAGCTGCTTGGAGGTGACCAGCGTCATCGGATGGAGCCGCGTGCCCGAGCCGCCGGCCAGAATGATCCCCTTCATCGAATGCCCCCTTCAAGTTTCCGTCTCAAATCCCATGGCGCCGCATATCGATCGCGATCCCCCTACCCGGCGACGAGCCGCCGGACGACCAATTCCGTCGAGTGCTGCCAGTCCGGCAGACGCACGCCATGCAGCCGCTCCAGCTTGCCGCAGTCGAGCCGCGAGTTGGCCGGCCTCTTCGCCGGTGTTGGATAGGCGCTGGTCGGGATCGGATCGACCGTGACGGGCTTGCCGCCGAGCGCGGCCGACAGGCGAAAGATCTCCGCCGCAAAGCCCGCCCAGCTCGCCTCGCCGCGGCCCGTCATGTGGAAGATGCCGCACAGCGCCGGGTCGCTCGAAGCGATTAGATTGTCCGCCACCATCAGTAGCCCGTCGGCAATGTCGAGGGCCGAGGTGGGGCTGCCGACCTGGTCGGCGACGACGCCAACGCGGTCGCGCGTCTCGCCCAGCCGCAGCATGGTCTTGACGAAGTTCTTGCCGAACGGCGAGTAGACCCAGGCCGTCCGGAGGATGGCGTGGTTGGGCGTGGCGGCGGCCAGCGCCAGTTCGCCGGCCAGCTTGGTCCGGCCATAGGCGCTGAGCGGTCCCGTGGGGTCGGTCTCGACGTATGGGGCCGGCTTGTCGCCAGAGAACACATAATCAGTCGAAAGATGC
This sequence comes from Rhodobacterales bacterium Alpha_02, assembly GCA_001603295.1. GTDB lineage: Bacteria > Pseudomonadota > Alphaproteobacteria > Rhizobiales > Pleomorphomonadaceae > Pleomorphomonas. The sequence continues at coordinate 12,402 of LUYO01000068.1, read as the reverse complement.
ACCACCGGCACGTTGAGTCGAGCCGCCGCCTTGCCGATCTCGCCCACCGCCGTACCGTTGACGGCGAGCGCCGTCGCCTCGTCGCTCTCCGCGGCATCGACCGCCGTATAGGCGGCCACTGACAGGATGACGTCGGGCCTCAGCGCCTCGATCGCCGGGGCGATCTTCTCGGTGGCTGCAAGGTCGAACTCGGGCAGGCCGATCGGCAGGAGTTCGATATCGTCTCGCCCGGCCGCCGTCTCGACGAGCGAGCGGACCACCTGCCCTTTGATGCCGGTCACCAAAATGCGACGGATCACGCCCTCACCTCATCCGGCTTCAGGAGACCCAGCCGGCTGCCGTCATAGCCCTTGCGCAGCGGTGCCCACCACCAGTCGTTCTCCAGATACCACTTCACCGTCTTGTCGATGCCGCTGTCGAAGGTCTCCTCGGCCCTCCAGCCAAGTTCGGTCTCGAGGCGCGCGGCATCGATGGCGTAGCGGGCGTCGTGGCCGGGACGGTCGGCGACATAGGTAATCAGGCGATGATGCGGCGCGCCGGCCGGATGGTAGCTGTCCATCAGCGCGCAGATCCGCTCGACAACGTCGAGGTTCTTCCGCTCGTTGCGGCCGCCGACGTTGTAGGTCTCGCCGGGGCGGCCGCGCTCGGCGATCAGGTCGAGGGCGCGGGCATGATCCTCGACGTAGAGCCAGTCGCGGATGTTGGCGCCGTTGCCATAGACCGGCAGCGGCTTGCCCTCGAGGGCGTTAAGGATCATCAGCGGGATCAGCTTCTCGGGGAAGTGATAGGGGCCGTAGTTGTTGGAGCAGTTGGAGACCACCACCGGCAGGCCATAGGTGCGCTGCCACGCCTTGGCGAGGTGATCCGACGATGCCTTGGAAGCCGAATAGGGCGAGGAAGGATCGTAGGGCGTCTCCTCGGTGAAGAGGCCATCCGCCCCGAGCGAGCCGTAGACCTCGTCGGTCGACACGTGCAGGAAGCGGAAGGCCGCCTTGTCCTCGGCCGACAGACCGCTCCAGTAGTGGCGCGCCGTCTCCAGCATGGCGAAGGTGCCGATAACGTTGGTCTCGATGAAGTCGCGGGCACCGGTGATCGAGCGGTCGACGTGGCTCTCGGCGGCGAGATGCATCACCCTATCAGGCCGGAAGCTGTCACAGGCCTCGGCGATCGCCTGGCGGTCGCAGATATCGGCCTTGAGGAAGCGGTGGTTCGGATGGTTGTCGACGGCGCGCAACGAAGTGAGCGTGCCGGCATAGGTGAGCTTGTCGACGGTGAGCACCTCGTAGCCCCTGACGAGCACGAGATGACGAACGACCGCCGATCCGATGAAGCCGGCGCCGCCGGTGACGAGAACGCGCATGGAAACACCTTGCGTCAGGAGAAGGCGAAAGGGAATTGGCCGTTTGAAAGTTCAGCCGGCGTAGACGAAATCGGCATCGAGTTCGGACAGAAGTGGCTGCACCCGGTCCTTGGCCGACAGGATCGCCTTGTCCTCGGCCACCGGCCAATCGATGCCGAGCGCCGGATCGTTCCAGCTGAGGCCGCGATCATGCTCGGGGCTGTAGTAGTCGGTCACCTTGTAGGCAATGACGGTATTGGGTTCGAGCGTGCAGAAGCCGTGCGCAAAGCCCGGCGGCACCCAGAGCTGGTGGCCGTTGTCGGCGGAAAGCTCGACCTTGACGTGCTGGCCGCAGGTCGGCGATCCCCGGCGAATGTCGACGGCGACGTCCAGGATGGCGCCGACGAGGCAGCGCACGAGCTTGCCCTGCGCCCGCGGGTTCAACTGGAAATGCAGGCCGCGCACCGTGCCGACCTCCGCCGACATCGACTGGTTGTCCTGCACGAAAACAACCGGACCAACCGCAGCCTCGAACAGATCCTGACGAAACGTCTCAACGAAATAACCGCGGGCGTCGCCGTGGCGACGGGGCACTATCTCCAGAAGGCCGGAAACCGGTAGAGGCGCGAACTGCATCAAACTCTCCTTCGATGCTCGAAGACTGTCACGGGCATCGAGAGCGAAGACCGCGGCCTCGATCCACGGCATCCATCCCAGACTTTCCGCAAGAAAAGGAAGTCTGGTCGGAACTGACTTGCATGGAACGAAGGATCGGCAATAGCCGGACGTGCATCAGAAGCCATTGCCGGATCGGAATTCTCGCGTAATCGTCCACCAGATGATCTTGACATCGAGCCACAGCGAAAAGCGCCGGATGTACTGGACATCCGGCGCGACGCGGCAAAATGCAGGATAGGATCGACTGACGGTCCAGGCAATCCTTCAGCCTGCGCCAGACCGGTCATTTCGGTGACGGTTTGCGCAAGAGGGACACTCGCCGTCATGCTCGCTTCAATCCGCCTGTCGGTGCCGAATTATCAATCCAGACCCTAGTCCACGTATTTCCGCCAGTCGTGCTGTTCCTTGAAGCCCAACATCGTGCGGATCTTCTCGTTGGAGATCGGCGCCTCGCTGCCGATCAGCGGCCAGCTATGCGGCGTGTTCGGGCAGACCTTGGCGAGGAAATCATCCGTCGGCTCGCGGGCGGTGATGGTGTCGTTGACGGCATTGAACACCTGGAAGCCGAGGCCGTCCTTCTCGACGCACAGATGGACGATCTCGCCAAGGTCGCGGGCGTCGATATAGCTCCAGGCGTTGCGCTTGCGGGTCAGCGGGTCCGCCATGAAGGCGGGGAAATTGACGTATTCGTGCGGCTCGATGACATTGCCGATGCGAAGCGCGTAGATATCGGCATCGTAGCGCATGGCGAAGGCACGCGCCGTCTTCTCATTGACGACCTTGGACAGACCGTAGCTGTCCATCGGGTCGGTGTCGTAATCCTCGGTCAGCGGGAACTCGTGAAAATCCTTGTCGCCCTCGGCGAAGCAGACGCCGTAGGTGGTCTCGCTGGAGGCGATGATCACCTTGCGGATGCCGAGCTTCATCGCCGCCTCGATGACGTTGTAGGTCGACATGACGTTGATTTCGAAGGTGCGGTTGTCAGGCATCAGGAGGATGCGCGGCACCGCCGCGAAATGCACCACCGCATCGGCCAGCACCGGCCGCGAACCGGTGGCCAAGCTGTCGAAATCGAAGTGCATGGAAAGCGCGCTGTAGACCTGAGCCCCGTCGGTGAGGTCGCAGGCAAGCGTCGTGACGCCCGGACAGTCGAGCGGCTTGAGGTCGAGGTTGAAGACGTCGTGCCCCTTGTCCTTGAGGTAGGGAACGACGTGACGGCCGGCCTTGCCGGAACCGCCGGTGAAGACGATTTTCATATTGCCTCCGAAAGAGTTGCGCCGGCCGCCGCCGGCGCGATTGTCAGGTCATCAGCTGGCCGCCATTCACCTCCAGCACCTGTCCGGTCATGTAGCCGGACAGTGCCGCCGAGGCGAGGAACAGGTAGGGGCCTACCATGTCCTCCGGCTTGGCCAGCCGCTGCAATGGGATGGTGACGCGCATGGCTTCGAGATAGGCCTGATCGGAATAGCGCTCGTGGAACGGCGTCTCGACGATGCCCGGCGCCACGGCGTTGACGCGCACGCCGAAGGGCGCGAATTCCTTGGCCATGCCGCGCGTCGCGTTCTCGATGAACGCCTTGGCCGAGCCGTAGGGGCCGGCGCCGAGGCTGGCGCCGGTGCGAGCGGCGATCGACGTGGTGTTGACGATGAAGCCCTGCTGCGCCTTGAGGAAGGGCAGCGCGGCGTGCGAGGCCACCAGCACCGAGCGGACGTTGAGGCCGATAATGTCCTCGAACACCTGTTCGTTGAAGTCGCCGTAGGGCATGCGCGCCACCATGCCGCCGGCGTTGTTGACGAGGCCGTCCAGCCGGCCGAAAGCCATGGCCGTCTCCTCGATCACCTGCGCCATGTCGGCCGACTTCAGCGCGTCGCCGCGCACGGCCGTCGCCTTGCCGCCGGCGGCGCGGATGTCGGCGCAGAGCGTCTCGGCAGCCGTGGCCGACGAATTGTAGTGGACCCCGACCGAGGCCCCCTGCTCGGCGAAGGCGCGGGCCAGCGCCGCGCCGATGCCGGTGGAGGCGCCGGTGACGAGCACCGCCTTGCCGGCGAGATCGGGAATGCTGAGCAGCCTGGTCATCGGGGCCTCCTTCCTCTGATGCGCCGCCGACCGTGCCGCCGGCGGAACCGGACAAACAAAGCCCGTCCGGCCGCCGCTGTCCATCGGCAAGGCGACTATGCCGCCTTCCGGTCTCTCAGAAGCCCTTCACCATGAAGGTCTCATAGGGCGCTTCGAGCGCGGCGATCTCGTCGGCGCCGAGCGTCAGGTCGACGGCGGCGATGGCGTCGTCGAGGTGGCCCATCCGGCTGACGCCGACGATCGGCGACGTCACGCCCTTGACCTGCAGCACCCAGGCGAGCGCCACCTCGGCCATCGAGCGGCCGCGCGCCTTCGCCACCTTCTCCACGGCGGCGACCACGGCCGGGGCATTGCCCTCGGTGCGCTCGTACATGCCCTTGTTATGGCGGTCGGTGGTGTTGCGCTTGGTCTCGGTGCCCCAGGGCCGGGTGAGCTTGCCACCGCCGAGCGGGCTCCACGGGATGACGGCGACGCCCTGATCGCGGCAGAGCGGCAGCATCTCCCGTTCCTCCTCGCGGTAGACGAGGCTGAGCTGGTCCTGCATCGAGGCGAACTTGGTCCAGCCGTTGAGTTCGGCGGCGTGCTGCATCTTGGCGAACTGCCAAGCGTACATCGACGACGCCCCGATATGCAGAGCCTTGCCGGACTTCACCACGTCGTCGAGCGCTTCCATGGTCTCCTCGACCGGCGTGAACGGGTCGAAGCGATGGATCTGGTAGAGGTCGACATAATCGGTGTCGAGCCGCTTCAGGCTGTTGTCGATCTCCGACAGGATGGCCTTGCGGGAGAGGCCGCGGCCGTTCGGGCCGGGCCGCATCGGGAAGAACACCTTGGTCGCCAGCACGATCTCCTCGCGCGGCGCCAGCTCCTTCAGGATGGCGCCGGTGATCTCCTCGCTGGTGCCGGCGGCATAGACGTTGGCCGTATCGAAGAAGTTGATGCCGGCTTCCCAGGCGCGGCGGAACAGCGGCCGCGCCTCGTCGAGGCCGAGCACCCACGGACGCTCCTCCATCACCTCGCCGAAGGACATGCAGCCGAAGCAGATGCGGCTGACCTCGAGACCCGACTTTCCGAATCGAGCGTATTGCATGACGTTTCCTCCTCGCGGGCAGCGCCCGTCGGTCCGCCGGTCGGCGGACAACACCTCACCGGGGCGGCCGTCGGCCACCCTCTCGCGGTCGACAGTCAACCGCCGCAACTTTGATCCGTCAAATGGATTGTCGAGATGATATTGATCTCGATCCGCGAAATATCAGCCCATCCAATGCGCTTTGAATGTCACTTTCGCCGCTTTTTGCACGCTGAAACAGACCGGCGGCGCCCCTTCGTCCTCGCCGGGATGAATCGTTTTTGGTAGAAGGAGCAACGGAAGCGCGCCCGGAGCGGCGCCGGAACAGGGAGAGGATCATGTCGGAGAGCGAAGGAAACGTCCGCCGCTGCTGGTGGAAGGAGGCGGTCGTCTACCAGATCTATCCGCGCTCCTTCCAGGACTCCAACGGCGACGGCATCGGCGACATTAAGGGCATCGTCTCGCGGCTCGACTACCTGAAGGGTCTCGGCGTCGACGTCGTTTGGCTGAGCCCGCATTTCGATTCGCCCAACGCCGACAACGGCTACGACATCCGCGACTATCGCAAGGTGATGGCCGAGTTCGGCACGATGGCCGATTTCGACGCTCTCCTGGCCGGCCTCAAGGCGCGCGGCATGCGCCTGATCATCGACCTCGTCGTCAATCACACCTCCGACGAGCACGCCTGGTTCGTCGAGAGCCGCAAGTCGAAGGACAATCCTTACCGCGACTTCTACATCTGGCGGCCCGGCCGCGGCGACGGTCCGCCCAACGACTGGCGCTCCTATTTCTCCGGCTCGGCCTGGACGCTCGATCCCACCACCGGCGAATACTACATGCACCTGTTCGCCGAGAAGCAGCCCGACCTCAACTGGGAGAATGATCGCGTGCGCGCCGAGGTCTACGACCTGATGCGCTTCTGGCTGGACAAGGGCGTCAACGGCTTCCGCATGGACGTCATACCGATGATCTCCAAGGATCAGGCGTTCCCCGACTATCCGCCGGAGCATCGCGAGCGCACCGAGTATTACCACGCCGTCGGCCCGCGCCTGCACGAGTTCCTGCAGGAGATGAACCGCGAGGTGCTGTCGAAATACGACGTGATGACGGTGGGCGAGGCCTTCGGCGTCACGCCCGATGAGACGCCCGACCTCGTCGACGAGCGGCGCGGCGAGCTGAATATGATCTTCAACTTCGACGCCGTGCGCATCAACAACGACGGCCGCCGCTACGTGCCGTGGACGCTGCCCGAGCTGAAGGCTATCTACACGCGGCTCGAGAAGCGCACCAACGTCCATTGCTGGAACACCGTGTTCCTCTCCAACCACGACAACCCGCGCATCGTCAGCAGCTTCGGCGACGACGCCGAGCCCTGGCGGGTGCCGTCGGCCAAGCTCCTCGCCACCATGCTGATGACGTTGCGCGGCACGCCCTTCGTCTACCAGGGCGACGAACTCGGCATGACCAACTATCCCTTCACCGCCATCGAGCAATATGACGACATCGCGGTCCGCAACGCCTGGAAGGCCGAGGTGCTGACCGGCCACGTCGCCGCGTCAGACTTCCTCGCCGACATGGCCCGCACCAGCCGCGACCATTCCCGCACGCCGATGCAATGGAGCGCCGCGCCGAACGGCGGCTTTACCACGGCCGGCAAGGCGTGGCTCTCCGTCAACCCCAACTACCCCGAGGTCAACGCCGAGGCGGCGCTGGCCGACCCCGGCTCGATCTATCACCACTATGCGAAGCTCGCCGACCTCCGGCGGGCGCATCCGGCGCTGATCTACGGCGATTTCGTCGACGTGGCGCCCGAGCATCCGCGGTTGTTCGCCTACACGCGCACCCTCGGCGACGAGGCCTACGTCGTGCTGCTCAACTTCTCGCGCGAGTCGATCGACGTCGATCTGCCGGACATCGACATCGGCGAGCTGGTCCTCGGCAATCTCGACATACCCGCCGACGCCCAACGCCTCGCCGGCTGGGAGGCGCGCATCCACCGGCTGCGCTGAGCCGGCGACGTCACGGCCCGGCGACCACCGGGCCGTTCTTCTCCGTCCACTCGATCATGCTGCCCGGATAGAGGCCGACGTCGGTGCGGCCGGTCGCCTCGACGATGGCCAGCGCCTGACCGGCCCGGCGGCCGGAGCGGCACATCAGCACGACAGGGACTTCCGACGGCGGCGGCAGTTGCTCGGCCTTGAAGGCGCTGAGCGGCAGGTTGACGGCGCCGGGAATGTGCCCGTCGGCGAACTCGTCGGCCTCGCGCACGTCGACGAGATGGATACGGTTGGAATTGAGCCCGGCCCGCACCTGATCGAAGCTGAACACCTCGCCGGCCAGCGCCGGTCCGACCAGGGCGGCGACGAGCCCGCCGAGAAACGCCAAAACCGCAAGACGCATCGCCCGATCCTCCTCACGCGCCCTCGGCGCCCCTTCCATCGAAGCATAGGGGACGCCGCGGGCGGAACAAAGCCCGATCGGACAACATGCAAGAAACGGCGCCGGTTCCCTCCCCCAAGGAAGCCGGCGCCGTACCGAAGGCGTACCTCCTAGCAGCAGCGGAACACACCGCCCGTGGAACCGCCGCCGTAGCGGCGCTCCTGACTGTTGCGGAAGAACTCCTCCCTCGTCATCACCGGATCGTCCGGATGGTTGGCTTCCCGATGGGCGACATAGGTGTCGTAATCGGGAACGCCGACCATCAGGCGCGCCGTCTGGGTGAGCTTCTGGCCCACCGCACGCGGATCAGGCAGCCTGAGGCCGCACAGACACTTCATCATCACCCACCTCGATGGCGGTCGGCTTCTGCTGGCGCAGCGCCTTCAGCATCGCCTGCACGCCGAACACCAGCATGCCCACGACGATCACCATGAAGACGGCGGTCAGCGTCGCGTCCACCCACTGGTTGACGATGACGCGCTGCATCTCCTCCACCGTCTTGGCCGGCGCCAGAATGGTACCCTCGGCCATCGCCTTGGAGAAGCGATTGGCCTGGGCGATGAAGCCCACCGCCGGGCGGCCGTCGAACAGCTTCTGCCAGCCGGCGGTCAGCGTGCAGATGGCCAGCCAGGCGAGCGGCAGCGTCGTCACCCAGGCGTAGGCCTGCCGCTTCATCTTGAACAGCATCACCGTGGCGAAGGCCAGGGCGATCGCCGCCAGCATCTGGTTGGCGATGCCGAACAACGGCCAAAGCGTGTTGATGCCGCCGAGCGGATCGACCACGCCCTGGTAGAGGAAGTAGCCCCAGGCCGCGACGGCCAGCGCCGTAGCAACGAGGTTGGCCGTCCAGCTGTGGGTCTGGCGGAACGAGGGAACCGCCGTGCCGATCAGGTCCTGGATCATGAAGCGGGCGACGCGGGTGCCGGCGTCGACCGTCGTCAGGATGAACAGGGCCTCGAACAGGATGGCGAAGTGATACCAGAAGGGCATCAGCGCCACGCCGCCGATGACGTTCGACAGGATGTGCGCCATGCCGACGGCGAGCGTCGGCGCGCCGCCGGCCCGCGACAGGATGGTCGCCTCGCCGACGTTCTTCGCCATGTCGGTCAGCATGTCCGGCGTGACGGTGAACAGCGGATCCCAGCTGGAGATCACCTGCGCCGCCTGGTCGGCGGTGGTGCCGATGACGCCCGGCGCCGCGTTCATGGCGAAGTAGACGCCCGGCTCGATCACCGAGGCGGCGATCAGCGCCATGATGCCGACGAAGCTTTCCATCAGCATCGCGCCATAGCCGATGAAGCGGAGCTGCCTCTCGTTCTCGATCATCTTCGGCGTGGTGCCGGAGGAGATCAGCGAATGGAAGCCGGAGATGGCGCCGCAGGCGATGGTGATGAACAGGAACGGGAACAGGTTGCCGGAGAACACCGGACCGGTGCCGTCGACGAACTTGCTCACCGCCGGCATCTTCATTTCCGGCATCACGAAGACGATGCCGATGGCCAGCGCCAGGATGGTGCCGATCTTCAGGAAGGTCGACAGGTAGTCGCGCGGGGCGAGCAGGAACCACACCGGCAGCACCGAGGCGACGAAGCCGTAGCCGATCAGGATCAGCGCCAACGCCTCGCCCTTGTAGGTGAACATCGGCGCCAGCGCCTCGCTCTCGGCCACCGTGCGGCCGAAGACGATGGCGAGCAGCAACAGCACCACGCCGATGGCGCTCATCTCGCCGATGCGGCCCGGCCGGAAGAAGCGGCTGTAGAGGCCCATCAGGATGGCGATCGGGATGGTGGCGAACACCGTGAAGGTGCCCCACGGGCTGCCGGCCAGCGCCTTGACGACGATCAGGGCGAGCACGGCGAGCAGGATGACCATGATCATCAGGATGCCGATCGAGGCGACGACGCCGGGAACCGGACCAAGCTCGGTCTTGATCATGTCGCCGAGCGACCGGCCGTCACGGCGGGTCGAGGCGAACAGGATGACCAGATCCTGCACCGCGCCGGCGAACACCACGCCGGCGATCAGCCACATGGTGCCGGGCAGATAGCCCATTTGCGCCGCGAGCACCGGGCCGACCAGCGGACCGGCGCCGGCGATGGCCGCGAAATGGTGGCCGAACAGCACGTATTTGTCGGTCGGAACGTAGTCGAGACCGTCGTTGCGGCGCACGGCCGGCGTGCGTCGGGCGGGGTCGACCCCCAGCACGCGGTCGACGATGTAGAGCGCGTAGAAGCGGAATGCGACGAGATAAGTGGCAACGGCGGCCACAACCAGCCACAGCGCGTTGATGGTCTCACCGCGGCTGAGCGCCACGACTGCGAGAGCCACGGCGCCGACGACGGCGATCACGATCCATACAAGCCACTCCCTCGGTGATCGAGGAGTCTTGGCGACTGCTGACATGCTTTCCTCCTGGCAGAACCCCACCAAGGAGGGCGGAAACGGCAGGCAAATCCACGCATCGCCGGCACGAACGTGCCGGGCGCCGAACGGCCCGATTACGCTTCAGAGTCCCCTACCCTAGCCCGCCGCCTTCCCCGCTTATGCCGCCTCCTCCCCCTGAGGACGCCGGACCGGGCAGAAAATGGCGGCAGCCGCCCCCCGCGGCAGCCTTTCGCTTTCCTGAAACGATGCGAACACTGACTGGATTATTGTATCCCGACCCCCGCGACAAGGCGAAGAAACGGTTAACGCGCACAGTTTCCCATAGCAAATAGGCTAAGAAATCCGCGGAATTCCGGGGTTGACGCTAGCGTTTACGCCGGTCGCCGCGCCGCTGGCCGCTATTCGTCATCGATTCAAAGCGTGATGATGGATACGTCGATCGCGCCATTTGCCGGACAGGCGAATCCGCCCCTGGAGGCCGTTTCTGAAATTCGCTCCGGTTCTCGAAAGTCGGATCGGACGGCAACTGGAATAGAAACTCCAAACGGTTCCTCAGATCACCCAGGTGAAGGCTGAGTAATCGCGCTCGGTCAGCATCTGGTCCATGTTGCGGGCCGGGTTGGCCGGCGCGTCGCCGAGGATGATGCGGGCCGGCGTGCCGACCGCCGTCGAGTGGGCGGGAACGGTCGTCGTCACCAGCGAGCCGGCGGCAATCTTGGAATAGGCGCCGATCTCGACAGGCCCGAAGATCTGCGCGCCAGCGCCGATCATCACGCCGGTGCGGATGGTCGGATGGCGCTTGCCGGTATGGGTGCCGGTGCCGCCCAGCGTCACATCCTGCAGGATGGACACCTCGTCCTCGATCTCGACGGTTTCGCCGATCACCACGCCGGTAGCGTGGTCGATGAAGATGCCCCGCCCGAGCAAGGCGCCGGGGTGGATGTCGGTCTGGAACACCGATGACGAGCGGCTTTGCAGCACCAGCGCCATGTCGCGCCGGCCAGCCAGCCACAGATGATGGGCGACGCGCTGCGTCTCGATGGCCGAGAAGCCCTTGAAGAACAGGAACGGCTCGATCAGCCGACCTGACGCCGGATCACGCTCCACCACCGCCTTGAGGTCGGCATGAACGCCTTCGAGAATGGATGGCTCGGCGTCGATCGCCCTCAGCACCGTGCGGGCGATCGTCTCGGCCGACAACTCGTCGCCGCCCAGCCGCTGGCCGAGACGGGTGGCCAGCGCTGTCGCAAGGTCGGGCTGGTCGAGAATGGTGGAGACCATTAGCGAGGTCAGCGCTGGCTCGCGGGCCATGGCGGCTTCCGCCTCGCCGCGCAGGCGGTGCCAATGCAGGTCGATCGCCGCCGAACGGCCGCTCGTCGCCTCGCCTCTCCACAGCCTCGGCGCCCTGTCCATGCGACCCTCACGCGGATAACTTGATCGGTGCATGGCATTTTATACGAAAGTCGATGCGGCGCCAAAGCATGGGCTTGTGTCCATGCCATCTCGGGTAGATATAAATTCTATTCTCATCGATTTTGTTAGAAGGATATTTCCTCTTCGGCCGTTTCGGGAGGCGACGATGCCTCGGGCCGGCCATAAGGCTGGAAATGCCGGCGCTGTCGACGGAAGGTCTCGACCAGATAGCGGCGGCAGGCGGCGATGGCGGCGATCGAGGTGGCGCCGGGGTGTCCGACCAGCCAGTAGGTACGGGCAAAGCCCACCTCCGGCAGGATGCGCTCGAGGCCGGGCATGTCCACCGCCACGAAATCGTGCAGCACGCCGATGCCGGCGCCGGCCCGGATCGCCTCGAGCTGGCTGGTGGCACCGGCGCAGCGGTAGAGCCGCCTGGAAAAGGCCTGCAAGGTCGCCGTGTAGTCGAGCGCCGTCGAATAAGTGTAGTCGTCGATGCCGGTGACCAGGAGATGGCCGGCGAGGTCTTCGAGGGTAGCCGGCCGGCCTTGGCGGTCGAGATAGCCCGCCGCCGCGTAGACGCCGAGCGTGTAGTCGACGAGCTTGCTGGCGACCAGGCGGCCGGCCGTCGGCCGCGCCAGTTCGATCACCAGATCGGCCTCACGCCGCGACACCGAGAACTTCACCGGCAGCGGCACCAGTTCCACCGTGACGCCGGGATGCCGCGCCGCGAACAGACCCAGTTCGCGGGCGAGGAAGCTGTTGCCGAGACCGTCGGGCGCACCGACGCGCACCGTGCCGGACACCTCGGTCTCGCCGGCGGCCACCGCCGTCGCCGCCGCCCGCGCCTCGATCTCGATGCGCTCGGCCACCGGGATCAGCCGCGCGCCGGCCTCGGTCAGCACGCAGCCGGTCGGCCGCCGCTCGAACAGCGCCGTGCCAAGCGCCGCCTCCAGCGCGTCGAGCCGCCGGGCCACGGTGGTGTGGTTGACGCCGAGCCGGCGGG
>LUYO01000254.1:1566-1886 GCA_001603295.1 Rhodobacterales bacterium Alpha_02 | reverse complement strand
AACCACGCTCATCGACGGCTGGGCCTCGGCGGCGCCGTTCTCGGGCTGAACCGAACTCATTTCTCGCACTCCTCCGGCCAGCCGGGGCGAGGACGCCCGCCAGGGTGACCCGTTGTTTGTCGCGGCCGTTTCCCGGCCTTTTCGCGGGTCCGAGCGCTATCAGGCTTGGCGGGCGAGATCAAGACCGATCGCCGCGCTCGTCGGACGGCGGCTCGGGCGGCAGGCTCCTCGGGCCGCCGGACCAAGGCGAATCGCTGTTGCCGCCGTCGCGGCTCCACTCGTCCTCATCGAGGTCGACGACGCCGTCCTCGGTGCGGCGG
>LUYO01000254.1:0-1540 GCA_001603295.1 Rhodobacterales bacterium Alpha_02 | reverse complement strand
GCAGGAAGGCCATCAGGTCGGACAGGAAGCCCGGCAGGATCAGCAGGAAGGCGGCCAGCAGTACCATGAAGCCGTCGAGCAGCGTGCCGGCCGGCATGCGTCCGGCCGCCAGCTCCGCCTGCACGCGGCGCATCAGGCCGAAGCCCTCGTAACGGAGCAGCGCCAGCCCGCCGAAGGCAGCCAGCAGCACCAGGCCGACGGTGTTGATGACGCCGAGGTGGCTGCCCACCCAGACGAGCGCCGCGATCTCGGCGATCGGCCAGGCGAGGAGGAGAAGCGGCAGGGCGGGCGTGAGGCGCATGGCGGTTCCGGTCGATGAGTGTCCGGGACCATGATGCGCCGGCCAGGCGGCGGCGTGCAAGGGCGGCTCCACCCCCGATGGTCGCAGCGAGCGGCCTTACCGCCGAATTCACCCCGAATTCACCCCAAGTCCGTCTTTCCCTTGCCGCCGCCGTCGCCTACATAGGCAGGCGACACTGATTGCGATGCTGCGCCGGCACTGCGCCACTTGGGGCGCCAACTGAGGGAAACGATGCTCGGATGAACGCCTTCCTCGATCTCACCAGCCTCATCTTCCTCGTCATCGCCGTGGTGATCTTCTGGCGCCTCAGGAATGTGCTCGGCACGCGCACCGGCAATGAGAAGCCACCGTTCGATCCCTTTGCCGGCCGCAAGCCCGACGCCATCGAGCCGCCGCCGGCCGGCGACAACGTGGTGACGCTGCCGCGCGAAGGCCGGCCCGACCCGCGCGAGGCGGTGCTCGCCCGCATCGACGAGGTGGCGCCGGCCGGCCATGCCAACTCCGGCCTCAAGGCGATCGTCGCCGCCGACCGCAATTTCGATCTCGACGCCTTCCTCGGCGGCGCCCGCGCCGCCTACGAGATGATCGTCTCGGCCTTCGCGGCCGGCGACCGCGATACGCTGAAGCCGCTGCTCAGCCGCGAGGTGTTCGACGGCTTCTCCGGCGTGCTGGCGGCGCGCGAGGCGCGCGGCGAAAAGATCGACTTCACCTTCGTCGGCATCGACCGCGCCGACGTGGTCGACGCCGGCGTCGAGACCGGCATGGAGCAGGTGACGGTACGCTTCTCTTCACAGCTGATTTCGGTCACCCGCGGCCGCGACGGCTCGGTGGTCGAGGGCGATCCGCAGAAGGTCGCCGAGGTGACCGACGTCTGGACCTTCGCCCGCGAGGTCCGATCGTCGGACCCGAACTGGAAGCTGGTCGCCACCGACGCCGGGGACTGACGTCATCTTGGCCGACCTCGCATCCGTCGGCCGCCTCGTGGCGGTCGCCTTCACCGATCTCCCCGGCTGGACCGACGACGACCACGCCGCCGCCTTCGCCGCCTTCCGCCGTTCGGCCGCCCGCCTTGTCGACAAGCCGCCGACCGGCAAGCTGCTCGGCCCCGACGCCGCGGCGCTGGCCGACAAGGGGCGGCTGGCGCTCGCCCTCGGTGAGACGGTCGACGCCGTCGAGGCCCGCGCCTTCTTCGAGGCGCATTTCCAGCCGTTCCGCGTCGAACCGGCTTCGGGTGACGGC
>LUYO01000253.1:0-1861 GCA_001603295.1 Rhodobacterales bacterium Alpha_02 | reverse complement strand
GGCGGCCTCGATGGTGGCGTTGAGGGCGAGGAGATTGGTCTGCTCGGCGATCGCCTTGATCAGGGTGATGACGTTGCCGATCCGCTCCGCCGCCTCGGCAAGGCTGCCGATGGTGGCATCGGTGCGCCGCGCCTCCTCCGAGGCCCGGCGGGCGACCTGCGTGGCGTTCTCGGTCTGGCGGGCGATCTCGGCGATCGAGGCGGACAGCTCCTCGGCGGCGGCCGCCACGGTCTGAACGCCGACCGAGGCGTCGCCCGACGCTTCAGCCGCGCTGGTGGCACGGGCGCTCGCCTGCTCGGCGATGGCGGCGAGCGCCTGGGCGGTGTCCTCCATCTGGTCGGCATTGCCGGCGACGGAGGTGATCATCGCGGCGATCTCCTCCCGGAAATCCTGGATCAGCCGTTCGATCGCCTCCTGACGCGCCGTGCGGCGCTGCTGCTCGGCTTCGGCTTCCGAGGCCAGCCGATGCCGTTCGATGGCGTTGTCGCGGAAGATCTGGACGGCTTGGAGCATGTCGCCGATCTCGTCCCGCCGGCGGCGACCGCCGAGATCGATGGCGGTGTCGCCCCTGGCAAGGCGCGCCATGGCGGTGGTGAGCGACACGATCGGCCGCGATACCAGCCGCGACATGCCGATGCTGATCGCCAGCGCGAACAAAAGCGTGGCGAGGATGGTCGCGGCCATCACGGCATAGGAAGAGGTACGGCTTTCCACCGCCGATGCGGCGTAGCGATCACTGACCAACCGGATGGCCGCCACTGTCGCCGCCGAGTGCTGGACCGACGCCTCCCGCGCCGCGGTGAAGGCCTCGGTACCCGCCACGAGGGCGTCGAAGGCGCTGCCGAAGTTCCGGATATCGGCGGAGGGGTCGGCGAGCCCGCCGGCGGCGACCGACGTGCCGGTCTCGATCGCCGTCGCCAGCATGTTGCGGACGCCCGCCTCGTTGGAATCGGTCGGATCTAGCTTGTAGCCGGCCGTCTGGATGGTCAGCCCGTCGGCCGTGTAGGCGAGCGAGATGCCCTGGTCGAAGGTGGTGTTGGCCTTGAGCTTGTCGTCGCTGGCCTGCTGGGCGGCCGCCTGCGCTGCGGTACCGAGATCCTTGGCGGCGACGACGACGGCGTCGGTCCCCGCGACGAAAGCGGCGATGTCGCCGTCGGCCTCGCGCCGCAGCTTCTCGATCTCGGCGGCATCGGTCGCCTCGGCCAACGCCGCCAGCCGCTTGGCCAGCTCGTTGATCGGCTTCGAGGCGAGGCGCATCTGGTCGCCGATGGCGTCCGAGCTTGCGTAATTGTAGATGCTGCCGATCGCCGTCCTCGCCTGATCGATCGATGCCCTGGCGGCGGCAATGTCGGCGGGATCGCCGCTCGTCGCGTGCTGGACCAGCGACGTCCTGGCCCTGACGGCGAGCACCTGTCCCCGATAGGCAAGCGCCAGGAACTCCGAGGCGTCGCGCACCTTCGCCTGCTCGGTGGTGACGAGCTGCTCCATTTCCTGCGACTTCATCTTGGCGTCGGATTGGAGCTTGTGGGCGACCCACTGCACCGCCGACACGGACTTGTCGACGTTGCTCCAGGCCGTGGCGATGTCGGCGGAGGCCGTGGCGAGCGCATCGACCGACGCGCGGAAGGCGCCGATCGCCTCGCTCGCCAGCTTCAGCGCCGGATCGTCCGCCGCGCCGAGGCCGGCGATATCGGCATTGACCTGGCCGAGCAGGCTGCGGGCGCGATCCGACGCCTCGCCGTCCCGCGTCAGGATGAACCGGTTGACCGCGTCGACCGCGGCGCCGACATCGGCGACGGCGGCAGCCGAACGGGACGTCAGGTCGATGGCGACGCCCAGCCGATTGAGGCCGAAGGAGCCG
>LUYO01000252.1:0-3410 GCA_001603295.1 Rhodobacterales bacterium Alpha_02 | reverse complement strand
GTTCTGGCGCGTCGCCATCGACCGCAACGGCCAGATCCTGCGCATGGCCTTCCGATGAGCGATCTGTTCGGCATCGCGGCGCCGGATGACCGGGCCGGCCGGCCGCTCGCCGACCGCCTGCGGCCGGCGACGCTGGCCGAAGTGGTCGGCCAGGATCATCTGGTCGGGCCGAACGGCACCATCACCCGCATGCTGGCTTCGGGCTCGCTCGGCTCGCTGATTCTCTGGGGACCGCCCGGTTCGGGCAAGACCACCGTCGCCCGGCTGCTCGCCCGCGAGACCAACCTCGCCTTCGAGCAGGCGTCGGCCATCTTCACCGGCGTTGCCGACCTGAAGAAACTGTTTGACGCCGCCCGCCAGCGGCGGGCGCTCGGTCGCGGCACGCTGCTGTTCATCGACGAGATTCACCGCTTCAACCGCGCCCAGCAGGACAGTTTCCTGCCGGTGATGGAGGACGGCACGGTGACGCTGATCGGCGCCACCACCGAGAATCCGTCCTTCGAGCTGAATGCGGCCTTGCTGTCGCGCGCCCACGTGCTGGTGTTCAAGCCGCACGACGAGGCGTCGATCGGCCAGTTGCTCGATCGCGCCGAAGCGGTGACCGGCAAGCCGTTGCCGCTCGACGCGGAGGCGAGGGCGGCGCTGGTCCGCATGGCCGACGGCGACGGCCGCGCCGCGCTGACGCTGGCCGAGGACGTCTGGCGCGCCGCCGCCGAGGGCGAGGTGTTCGACGCCAAGACCTTGCAGGAGATCGTCCAGCGGCGGGCGCCGGTCTACGACAAGGCGCAGGACNNGCACAAGTCGGTGCGCGGCTCCGATCCCGATGCGGCGCTCTACTATTTCTGCCGCATGATCGACGCCGGCGAGGACCCGCTCTACGTCATCCGCCGGGTGATCCGCATGGCCACCGAGGATATCGGTCTCGCCGACCCGCAGGCGTTGTCCGTCTGCATCGCCGCCCAGGGCGCCTACGAGATGCTGGGTTCGCCGGAGGGCGAGCTGGCCATCGCCGAGGCGGTGGTCTACGTGGCGGCGGCGCCGAAGTCCAACGCCGTCTACACCGCCTTCAAGACGGCGATGGCGGCGGCCAAGCAGTTCGGCAGTCTGGTGCCACCGCGCCATATCCTCAACGCCCCCACCAAGCTGATGAAGGGCGAGGGATATGGCGCCGGCTACCGCTACGACCACGACGAGCCCGATGCCTTCTCCGGTCAGGATTACTTCCCCGAGAAGATGGGCCGCCGCACCTTCTATCATCCGGTCGAGCGCGGTTTCGAGCGCGAGCTTCGCAAGCGCCTCGACTACTGGGCCCGTCTGCGCCGCGAGCGGCAGGGCGGCTGAGGCTTCCGGTCAACCGGCGGGTGCCGAGCACAGCCGGGCGACCAGGCGCCGGACCTGCGGTGCCAGCATCAGCACCACAGGGAAGGCGACTGGCCAGGAACTCGCCCAGGCGGCGAGCCAGCGGTCGGTGATTTCCGCCGACAGGCCGGTGGCGCGCAAGGTCGCGACACCCGCGACGATGCAGGACATCAGTCCGGACAGGATGAATCCGAACAACAGGGGCGCATAACGCGCCGGAATACGAAACATGGAAAGCTCCGTTAACGTCAGGGGGCAACCAGCAAAGGCGCGGCGCCCCGGAGGGCGCGTTGGCTGACGTTAACGCTTACGGCCGTCCGACGAAGGGCGGTCGCCGGCTGAATGCCGGTATTCCGGCCGAATGTCAAGCCGGCGCCCGCCGAACGCCGTTCTCGGCCGCAACACCGCTGCGGGCGCGTTAACCATTTGTCTTCAATAGTTTTTTAACCCGTTCCCTTAAGCTCGAAGTCGGAAATGTGGTGTAGCTTCGGTGTCATCGAGGCGAACCATCGGGGAGCGGGGAAAATGACCAGCGACAGCGGCAAGACGACAGCGCCCGGCGCCGCGCCGCTCGACGCGGTCGCCCGTCTGCGCGCCGCTGTCTACGCCGACGGCGGCGTCGACGCCGACGAGGTGCGCCGCCTCTGCCGTCTCGTGGCCGAGGACGGCTTGCCGACGGCGGCCGGCCGCCAGCTCTACGTCGAGGCGCTGACCGACTACGTCGTCCTCCAGACGGCGCCCAGCGGCCACGTCGGCGAGGATATGGCCCGCTGGCTGATCGGCATGCTGACGGCCGACGGCGTCGTCATCGACGCCGAGATCGACCTGTTGGTCAACATCATGCGCCGCGCCGATTCGGTGCCAGCCGAACTGTCCGCCTTCGCGCTGGCCGAGGTGTCGCGCGCCGTGCTGTCCGGTGCCGACGACGGCGAGGGTGGCGTCATCACCGCCGCCGACGTCGAGCGTCTGCGCCGCATCCTCTACGCCTTCGGCAACGAGCGGTCGGTCGGCATCAGCCGTGAGGAAGCGGAGGTGCTGTTCGATCTCAACGACCGCACGCGCGAGGCCGACAACGATCCCGCCTGGTCCGATCTGTTCGTCAAGGCCGTCGCCTCCTTCCTGATGGCGGCGCGCGGCTACACGGTGCTCTCCCGCGAGGAGACGCTGCGGCGCGATGCCTGGCTCGACGCGCCGGCCGGCGGCGTCACGGCGCTGTTCGGCGACATGCTGTCGAGCATGCTGTCCAACGGTCTCAGCGGCATCTGGTCGGCCTGGCGCCAGCAGAACGACGCTGCCTCGACACCGGTGGAAGCCGACGAGGCACGCATCCGCGAGGCGGAAGCGGTCACCTCCGAGGAAGTCAAGTGGCTGGCCGACCGCATCGGCCGCGACGGCGTCATCCATGCCAACGAAAGAGCACTATTGAGATTCCTGTCCGAGGAGAGCCCGGACATCCATCCTTCGCTGCGTACTTTGCTCGACACCGCTGCCTGACCCGGTCGAGAGCGTTTCCCCTACGCAGCGTCTTGTGCGCGGCGCCCGGATACCCGCCGGGCGCCGCGAGACTTTTCGGGCCGGCGCGGCCCGTCCTCCGTCCTCTTTGGACGATGGCATTTTTCGCTTCCATGACGCCTTGACTTGCCCCGTCGTGGGCCCTTATATCGCGCCACCGCCGCATGACGGTTCGGGCGCGTAGCTCAGCGGGAGAGCACTTCGTTCACACCGAAGGGGTCACAGGTTCGATCCCTGTCGCGCCCACCATTTCCTTCAAAGGCTTGGCTGTCATCGGCCGAGCCTTTTGTTTTTTGGTGGCCATCGCCGCAAACGGCGAATGCGCATTCGTATCCTAACCTTATAAGGCAAGAAATCTCGCCACCGCGTCGTCCAGTTCGTCGTAGTGGGCGATGACGGCGTCGGCGCTGAGTTCGGCCGCCGGCCGGCCGCCATAGCCGAAATCGACGGCGATCACCGGCACGCCGGCGGCGCGGGCCGTGGCGATATCGGTCTCGCTGTCGCCGACCATCACCGCCGCCTCCGGCACGCCGCCGGCC
>LUYO01000067.1:0-28103 GCA_001603295.1 Rhodobacterales bacterium Alpha_02 | reverse complement strand
GTTTGCCAGAGCACCATATTCCCCTATCGTCAAAATGCACGGGATTGCACGGATAAAGGCGGGACTTGCGGAGGCGAGGCCGCTTGGCTAAACTATTACATAAAGTCGTTCCGGCGCCTGGGAAGAGGACCGGAGTTCACGGCCGGATCGGGGGAAAAATCAGGTATGACAGGGAGTTGCGAGCGTAGTGCCTGCGGCAGTGCGCGGCCTGTGGCCGATGCTATCTGGTCGTTTGCGGCGCTTCGCCCCGACATGACAGGATCGCGCCCCACCCGACAAGGCGTTTCGTCCACGGACAAAGATGTCATGCCCCGATGCGATGCATCCGGCGTGGCGGGAGGATTTTCCTCTTTCGTCCGTCGCATCGGCAGTGTCCCGGCGTCTAGCCGCCGCCCTGCCGCACCATATTCCGCCGCCCGCCCGTCCCATACCGTTGCCACCTTAGTCGATGGTCGGTGCGGCCGAGGTCTGGACACGGACGCCGTTTGGGTGAAACTGCCGCTCGGAGAAAGCAGGCGCGCCGTCCGCCGGACGGATTCGGTTGGCGCCTGTCCGGGAGGATGCCGGAGACAATGGTTTGCTGCCTCGATCGAGGCGGCTTCGCGGCGGCGGCCGTTTGGCCGCCCGTTGCGGCAAGGAGGTCCTTCCCCTGCCCTCGCATCGATCGGCACGGATGGAAGGAGCGGATCCGGCGGCGGCCCGTCGCCGGACCCCATGAGGAATAAGGCGGGAACGTCCTGCTTTATGAGGACGTCAGGCGCCATCCGCGCCTGACGGAATTGGTCACCAACTCACACGGAATTCCCGAGGGGCGGCAGGTCGCCGACCCATCCGGGATCGAAGGGGGAGAGAATGAAGCTTACCAAGATTCTGGCTGCCACGCTCGTGATCGGCGTTTCCGCCCTGGCCACCGCGTCCTACGCCGCCGAGAAGGGCAAGGTCGGCATCGCCATGCCGACGCAGTCGTCCTCGCGCTGGATCTCCGACGGCCACAGCATGGTCGAGCAGTTCCAGGCCGCCGGCTTCGAGACCGACCTCCAGTATGCCGAGGACGACATCCCGAACCAGCTCAACCAGATCGAGAACATGGTGACCAAGGGCGTCGACGTCCTCGTTGTCGCCTCGATCGACGGCACGACGCTGACCGACATCCTGGCCAAGGCCCACGAGGCCGGCGTCAAGGTGTTCGCCTATGACCGCCTGATCCGCAACTCGCCGAACGTCGACTACTACTCGACCTTCGACAACTTCCAGGTCGGCGTGCTCCAGGCGTCGTCGCTCGAGGCCCCGCTCGGCCTCAAGGACGGCAAGGGCCCGTTCAACATCGAACTGTTCGCCGGCTCGCCCGACGACAACAACGCCACCTTCTTCTTCAATGGCGCCATGAGCGTCCTGAAGCCCTACATCGACAGCGGCAAGCTGGTCGTGCAGTCGGGCCAGACGGACTTCGCCCAGGTGGCGACCATGCGCTGGGACGGCGCCACCGCCCAGGCCCGCATGGACAACATCCTGTCGGCCAACTACACCGACAAGCATGTCGACGCCGTGCTGTCGCCCTATGACGGCATCTCGATCGGCATCATCTCGTCGCTGAAGGGCGTCGGCTACGGCACCGAAGGCACGCCGATGCCGTACGTGTCCGGCCAGGACGCCGAGCTGCCGTCCGTCAAGGCGATCATCGCCGGCGAGCAGTATTCGACGATCTTCAAGGATACCCGCGAGCTGGCCAAGCAGACGGTGAAGATGGTGTCGGAAGCCCTCGAGGGCAAGGAAGTGGAAGTCAACGACACCACGACCTACGACAACGGCGTCAAGGTCGTTCCGTCCTACCTGCTGAAGCCGGTGCTGGTCACCAAGGACAACTACAAGGAGATCGTCATCGACTCCGGCTACTACAAGGAATCGGACCTCTGATCCGGTCCTGATGATCTGATGATCCGCGCGGGGGGCCATGTTCCCCGCGCGGTGTCCAATCTGCCCGCTGTGCGGATCGGTGCGCCTTTGGTGCCCCTGGCGGCAATACCTAACAACAAGACCATTCTGCCTGTCGCCCATCGGAGATCGGCGGACAAAGGAGCCTCGCGTGAGCACGAACGTGATCCTCGAGATGCGCAACATCACCAAGACGTTTCCCGGCGTCATGGCATTGCGCGACGTCAGCTTTTCCGTTGAGGAAGGCGAAATCCACGCGCTCTGCGGCGAGAACGGCGCCGGCAAGTCGACGCTGATGAAGGTGCTGTCGGGCGTCTATCCCCACGGCACCTACGACGGCGAGATCTACTACAAGGGCGAACTCAAGACCTTCGGCTCGATCAAGGACACCGAGGAAGAAGGCATCATCATCATTCACCAGGAACTCGCGCTGATCCCGATGCTGTCGATCGCCGAGAACATCTTCCTGGGCAACGAGGTGGCCAAGGGCGGCGTCATCAACTGGGCCGAGGCGACGCGCCGCACGTCCGAGCTGCTCGCCAAGGTCGGCCTCAAGGAAAACCCCTCGACGCTGATCACCCATATCGGCGTCGGCAAGCAGCAGCTGGTCGAGATCGCCAAGGCGCTGTCGAAGAAGGTCAAGCTGTTGATCCTCGACGAGCCCACAGCCTCGCTCAACGAGAGCGACTCCAACGCCCTCCTCGATCTCCTCCTGGAGTTCAAGAAGCAGGGGCTGACCTCGATCATCATCTCGCACAAGCTCAATGAGATCTCCCGCGTCGCCGACAAGATCACCGTGCTGCGCGACGGCGCCACCGTCGAGACGCTCGACTGCCATGCCGAGAAGATCTCCGAGGCGCGCATCATCCGCGGCATGGTCGGCCGCGAGCTGTCCGACCGCTTCCCGAAGCGCGTGCCGCACATCGGCGAGACCGTCTTCGAGGTGCGCAACTGGACGGCCTACCATCCGATCCACGGCGACCGGAAGATCTCCAACGGCATCAACCTCAACGTCCGTCGCGGCGAGGTGGTGGGCATCGCCGGCCTGATGGGCGCCGGCCGCACCGAGTTCGCCATGAGCGTGTTCGGCCGCTCCTACGGTCAGAAGATCTCCGGCGAGGTGCTGATCAACGGCAAGCCGGCCGATGTCTCCACCGTCGAGCGGGCGATCAAGTCCGGCCTCGCCTACGTCACCGAGGATCGCAAGCAGCTTGGTCTGGTGCTGATCAACAACGTGATGCACAACAACACGCTGGCCAACCACAAGGGCATCTCGAAGAACCTCATCATCGACGAGTACATCGAGCGCAAGGCGGCCAACGAATACCGCGACAAGCTCAGGATCCGCACGCCGTCGATCTATCAGGACGTCGTCAATCTCTCCGGCGGCAACCAGCAGAAGGTGGTGCTGGCCAAGTGGCTGTTCGCCAATCCGGACGTGCTGATCCTCGACGAGCCGACGCGCGGCATCGACGTCGGCGCCAAGTACGAGATCTATACCATCGTCAATGACCTCGTCGCCGCCGGCAAGGCGGTCATCTTCATCTCCTCGGAAATGCCGGAGCTGCTCGGCACCTGCGACCGCATCTACGTCATGAACGAAGGCGCGATCGTGGCCGAAATGCCCGTTGCCGAGGCAAGCCAGGAAAACATCATGGGCGCCATCATGCGCTCGGGGGAGAAGGTTTGATGAATACGCCCAACGAAGCCACCAGGACGGCCGCTCCGTCGCTCGCCGTCTTCCTTCGGCAGAACATGCGCGAATACGGCATCCTGATCGCGCTCGTGGTGATCATGGTCTTCTTCCAGATCATCACCGGCGGCGTGCTCTTCCGCCCCGTCAACCTGACCAACCTGGTGCTGCAGAATTCCTTCGTCGTCATCATGGCGCTCGGGATGCTGCTGGTCATCGTCGCCGGGCACATCGACCTGTCCGTCGGCTCCATCGTCGCCATCATCGGCGCCGTGGCGGCGGTGATGATGGTCAACTACAAGATCGATCCCTGGACGACGTCGCTCGTCTGCCTGATCCTCGGCGGCGCCATCGGCGCGGCGCAGGGCTACTGGATCGCCTACCACCACATACCCGCCTTCATCGTCACGCTGGCCGGCATGCTGGTGTTCCGCGGCCTGACGCTCTGGCTCCTGGGCGGCATGAACATCGGCCCGTTCCCGGCCGAGTTCCAGAAGCTGTCGACCGGCTTCCTGCCCGACCTGTTCGACATGGGCGGCCTGCACTCGACCTCGCTCATCCTGACGATCGCCATTCCGGCGCTGCTGGTCTACCTGTCCTGGCGCGGCCGCAAGCTCAACGAGTCGCACGGCATCGAGGTGGAGCCCTTCGCTTTCTTCATCACGCGCAACGCCGTCCTGGTGGCGGTGATGCTGGCCCTCGGCTATCAGCTCTCGACCTACAAGGGCTTCCCGAACATCCTGGTGATCATGGGCGTCTTGATCGCCTTCTACACCTTCGTCACCACCCGCACGACCATCGGCCGCCGCATCTACGCGCTCGGCGGCAACGAGAAGGCGACGCGGCTCTCGGGCATCAACACCGAGCGCCTGTCCTTCTACACCTTCATCAACATGGGCGTTCTCGCCGCCTTCGCCGGCCTGATCGTCGCTGCCCGTCTCAACTCCTCGACGCCGAAGGCCGGTAACGGCTTCGAACTCGACGTCATCGCCGCCTGCTTCATCGGCGGCGCCTCGACGACCGGCGGCGTCGGCAAGATCACCGGCGCGGTGGTCGGCGCCTTCATCATGGGCGTCCTGAACAACGGCATGTCGATCATGGGTCTCGGCATCGACTTCCAGCAGATGGTCAAGGGCATGGTGCTGCTCGCCGCCGTGGTGTTCGACCTCTACAACAAGCAGAAGGGCTGAGGCGTCATCCTCCTTCCGACTGTTGAGCCGGGGCCTTCGGGTCCCGGCTTTTTTGTTGCCGCTTTCGGCAAAAAAAGGCCGCGCTCCGGATGCCCGGTGCGCGGCCTCGATGTTTTGTCCGTCGGCCTCAGAAGCCCGAGAAGCGCCACTCGATGCGGTGGCGGTAGGTCTCGCCCGGCCGCAGCATCGGGCTCGGATAGCTCGGCTCGTTGACGGCATTGGGGAAGGTCTGCGGCTCCAGCGCGAAGCCGGCGTTCTTCACTTGGCTCGAGAAGGGCGCCTTGATCGCCGGCGTGAAATGCTCGCCGGTGTAGAGCTGGATGCCCGGCTCGGTGGTCCAGACCTCCAGCGTGCGGCCGGTGACCGGCTCGATGGCGCGGGCGCCGAGGTGCAGCGCGCCGCGGCCGGCGTCGAGCACGAAATTATGGTCGTAAGCGCCGGCGATCGGCCGCTTGTCGCGGAAGTCGAAGCGGGTGCCGACCACCTCGGCCAGCGGCCCGACCGGCACGAGGTTGTCGCCGACCGGCGTGTAGCGGCTGGCCGGGATCTGCAGGAGGTGGCCGAGTATGTCGCCCTTGCCGAGGAGGTTCCAATAGGCGTGGTGCGTCAGGTTTACCACCGTCGGCTTGGTCGTGGTGGCGGTCATGTCCAGATAGAGCGTGTGGCCGTCGAAGCCGTAGGCTGCGGTGACGGCGAGGGCGCCGGGGTAGCCCATGTCGCCATCGGGCGAATCGAGGCGGAACACCACCTCCTTGTCCGTCTTCTCGGCCTGCCAGGCGAGATGGCCGAAGCCGGCGTCGCCGCCGTGGAGCTGCTTGTCGCCCTCGTTGGCCGGCAGGCGATAGCTGACGCCGTCGAGCGTGAAGCTGGCGCCGGCGATGCGATTGGCGCAGCGGCCGCAGATGGTGCCGGCCCAGCCGTCGCCGTCCGGCGCGGCAAGGCGGCCGGACGATCCCATCACCGTCTGCACCGGCCCGCCGGAACGGGTCGGCACGTAGAGCGCCACCAGTTGAGCGCCGGCCGGGCTGAACACCGCCCTCAGCCCGTCGCCGCCGTCGAGCGTAATGAAATCGTCTGCCGGATTGGTCATGCCTGCCTCCCGAGCCCCGTTGGAGCCGTCCTTTCGATGATCAGCCAATCTCGCTCAAGTTCGCGGAAAACAAAAGGTTTTTTCGGCGTCGACCATTCGGCCGGCTGTCAACGCGGAACGGTTGTGGCATAGTCGCACCAGCTTCGCGCCAACGGTCGCCGCACCGCGATTCGCGGCGGACACCCGAGCGGTTCTGTGGGGGACGCATGACACGACGCACAGTGGTGAAACGCGCCCGCCAGGATGACATCGTGCGCGAGCTTGCCCACGAGATCGTCGGCGGACAACGGCCGGAGGGCAGTTTGCTGCCGTCCGACGCCGAGCTGATGGCGCGCTTCGGCGTGTCGCGCACCGTGCTCCGGGAATCGCTGAAGACGCTGGCCGCCAAGGGCCTGATCCAGCCGAAGACGCGCGTCGGCACCCGCGTCGTCGAGCGGACCAACTGGAACCTGCTTGATCCGGACATGCTGCGCTGGCACCTCGATTGCGGTATCGGCCTCGAACTGCTCGCTCACCTCTCCGACGTCCGTCTGGCGCTGGAGCCGGTGGCGGCATCGCTGGCCGCCGGGCGGCGGGGCGAGGCGGACGTCGCCGCCCTGCACGCCATCGTCGACCGCATGGAGGCGCCGGACGCCTCGCCCGCCGACTTCACCGCCGCCGATCTCGATTTCCACCTGGCAATCGCCCGGCTGAGCGGCAACCCGTTCTTCCGCACGGCGTCGGCGTTGATCGAGGTGGCGCTGGCCGCCACCTTCACCATCACCGTGCCGGTGAACGACCCCGAGGCCAAAGCGATCTCCTGCGCCGCCCATCGCGCCGTGGTGACGGCGATCGGCGATGGCGACGGCGAGGCGGCGGCCGCCGCCATCGTCGAGACGATCCGCCTCGGCGCGGCGCGAGTGATGGCCGCCGCGCGCGAATGAGCCGTTTCCAGACGCTGTTTTCTAGCGCATGGCGTCACCCGAAAAGTCTGCAACTTTTCGGCGCCATGATTTCCTCGCGCATGGCGTTATCCGAAAAGTCTGCAACTTTTCGGCGCCATGATTTCCTCGCGCATGGCGTTATCCGAAAAGTCTACAACTTTTCGGCGCCATGCGTCAGTGACTGTCGCGCGGCACGCTGTCGACGACCTTCTGGTACTTCACCGCCATCTCCATCACGGCGCCATCGGCGAGTTGGCCGACCGTCGACCGATAGAGTTCCTGCCACGGCGTCTGGCTCGCCGGATAGACCGGCTCGAAGGCGGCGCGGCGGCGCTCCCACTCTTCCGGATCGACCAGCGCGTCGGCGGTGCCGGCGTTGAGGTCGACGCGGATGCGGTCGCCGGTCTTCAGCAGGCCGAGGCCGCCGCCCACCGCCGCCTCGGGCGAGGCGTTGAGGATGGAGGGCGAGCCCGAGGTGCCGGACTGGCGGCCGTCGCCCATGCAGGGCAGCGCGGCGACGCCCTTGTCGATCAGGGCGGCCGGCGGCTGCATGTTGACCACCTCGGCCGAGCCCGGCCAGCCGACCGGGCCGGCATAGCGGATCACCAGGATGGTGTCGGCCGTGATGCCGAGCGTCGGGTCCTCGATGCGGTGGTGGTAGTCCTCCGAGCCATCGAACACCACGACCGGCCCCTCGAAGACGTTTTCCGATCCCGGCTTCGACAGATAGCGGGCGCGGAAATCCTCCGAGATCACCGAAGTCTTCATGATGGCGGCGTCGAAGAGATTGCCGTGCAGGACAATGAAGCCGGCCTTCTCCTTCATCGGCGCGTCGTAGGGCTTGATCACCTCGCCGTCCGGCGTCGGCGCCGCGGCGATGTTGTCGGCCACCGTGCGGCCGGAGACGGTGAGCGCCTCGCCGTGGAGGCGGCCGTGGTCGAGCAGCGCCTTCATCACCACCGGCACGCCGCCGGCCCGGTGGAAGCCCTCGGACAGATGGCTGCCGGCCGGTTGCATGTTGACCATCAGCGGCACGTCGTAGCCGACCGTTTGCCAGTCCATCGGCGCGATCGGCACGCTGGCGTGGCGGGCGATGGCGACGATGTGCGGCTGGGCGTTGGTGGAGCCGCCGATCGCCGAGTTGACGACAATGGCGTTCTCGATGGCCTGCCGCGTCAGGATCTTCGACGGCCGTAAGTCCTCCTCGACCATGGCGACTATGCGCTGGCCGGTATGGTAGGCCATCTGTGCCCGCTCGCGATAGGGCGCCGGGATGGAGGCGTTGCCGGGCAGGCTCATGCCGAGCGCCTCGGCCAGACAATTCATGGTCGAGGCGGTGCCCATGGTGTTGCAGTAGCCGTCGGACGGCGCCGAGGCGGCGGCGGCCTCGAGGAACTCCTCGTAGTCGATCCTGCCGGTGGCCAGCTCCAGCCGCTTCTGCCAGATGATGGTGCCGGAGCCGGCGAGCTGGCCCTCGTGCCAGCCGTCGAGCATCGGCCCGCCCGACAGCACGATGGCCGGCAGGTCGACGGTGGCGGCGGCCATGATCAGCGCCGGCGTCGTCTTGTCGCAGCCGGTGGTCAGCACCACGCCGTCGAGCGGATAGCCGTGCAGGATCTCGACCAGGCCGAGATAGGCGAGGTTGCGGTCGAGCGCCGCCGTCGGCCGGCGGCCGGTCTCCTGGATCGGATGCACCGGAAACTCGAAGGCGATGCCACCGGCCGCCCGGATGCCCTCGCGCACCCGCTCGGCGAGTCGCAGGTGGACGCGATTGCAGGGTGACAGGTCGGAGCCGGTCTGGGCGATGCCGATGATCGGCCGGTCGGACCGCAGCTCGTCGCGCGTCAGGCCGAAGTTGAGGTAGCGCTCGAGATAGAGCGCCGTCATCGACGGATTGTCGGGATTGTCGAACCAGAGCTTGTGGCGGCGCGGTTGGGACATCGGGCATCCTCCATCGGTCCGGCGCAGCGGCCAGACAGACCGACAATAGCCCCGCGCCCGGTGCTTTGCCAGCCGGAGACGAAATTAGTCATACTATTTGATCGAAGCGGCACATGGTCGTGAGGCTCGATCCGGAACGGTTCGCCGGCCTCGGCGGTCGCGGTGAGCGCGGCAATACATGAAGGCGCGTAGGCTGCCGCTAAGCGCGGTCTGGATGCTTTCCGAGCACCATCGATCCCCTTTCGAGCCGCGGCGAAAGGCCGAGGAAAAGGCGGCTTGGGCGGCCCCACCGAAGGGGACCGCCCGCGCCGGGGCGCGCTTCATGAGGGAGGGGACCAGCGCGCGCCAAGGGAATGCGGCATCAGGCAGCCTTGAGGGCGGCCTGATTGACCGAGGTCTCGGCGATCTCGGTGAGGGTCTTGTCGGTCGCCTCTTCCTCGACCAGGGTTTCCCGGAGGAGCTTGGAGGCCTGCTTCTGTCCCAGCATCTCCGCCCAGCGGCACATCGTGCCGTAGCGGGCGATCTCGTAATGCTCGACCGCCTGGGCGGTGGCCACCAGGCCGGCGTCGACGGCGTCGGTACCGCCGAAGGCCTCGAGGATCTCCTCGCCTTCTTCGATGATGCCTTCGATGGCCGGACAGGTCTTGCCGCGCGCCGGCTTGCCGATCAGCTCGAACACCTGCTGCAGGCGCTCGATCTGGATCTGCGTCTCGTCCGCATGCTTCTCGAAGGCGGCCCGCAATTCCGGCGACTGGGCGCCGCGCGCCATTTTCGGCAAAGCCTTCAATATCTTGCGTTCGGCGTAATAAACATCCTTGAGCATGTCCTGGAAAAGATCGTCAAGCGATTTGGACTTCATGGCTTCACCTCTTGCATTCGAAGGAAGGTTGCCCGCCAGCAACTCGCCGCGCGACCAATTGTTCCCGGCGACCGGCGGGAACAATCGCCGCCGCCGGCGATTCCCCCGGTCCGATCCAACGTGGAGACTCAGCATGAGCAAGACTTCCGTCGACGCCCCGGCACACGGGCCGCGCCATCCCGACTATCCCAAGCCGCCCTTCCCGCCGCAGACGCAGGAGCTGCCCGGCAGCTTCCGGAAGATGGACCCGAAGCCCGACCACGGCGAGACGAGTTGGCGCGGCGCCGGCCGTCTCCAAGGCATGGCCGCCCTGATCACCGGCGGCGACAGCGGCATCGGCCGGGCGGTGGCCATCGCCTTCGCCCGCGAGGGCGCCGACGTGGCGCTGTCTTTTCTCAATGAGCACGAGGACGCCGCCGACACCGCCCGCCTCGTCACCGAGGCCGGTCGCCGTTGCCTGGCGCTGCCCGGCGACATCGCCGACCCCGCCCATTGCCGGCACATCGTGGCGCGGGTAGCGGAAGAATTCGGCCGGCTCGACGTGCTGGTGAACAACGCCGCCCACCAGGACACCTTCGAGACGATCGCCGACATCACCGACGAAGAATGGCAGCGAACCTTCGCCGTAAACATCCACGCCATGTTCTATCTCGCCAAGGCGGCGGCGCCGCATATGCGGCCGGGGGCGTCGATCATCAACACCGCCTCGATCAACGCCGACGCGCCCAACCCCGGCCTGCTCGCCTACGCCACCACCAAGGGGGCGATCCAGAACTTCACCGGCGGCCTCGCCCAGCTGTTGGCCGAGCAGGGCATTCGCGTCAATTGCGTCGCTCCCGGCCCGGTATGGACGCCGCTGATCCCGGCCAGCATGTCGGCCGAGAAGACGTCGAAATTCGGGTCCAACTACCCGATGAAGCGGCCGGCGCAGCCGGTGGAACTGGCCTCGGCCTATGTGATGCTGGCGGAGCCGATGTCGAGCTACGTGTCGGGGGCCACCGTCGCCGTCACCGGTGGCAAGCCGCTGATCTGAGGCGCTCGGCCGCTGGGAACGGCCGGAACAATCGGCCGCCCCGCTTGTTGTTGACCGCGACCGGCGCGTCAGATGCCGGAAGAATCGCGAGAGGAGGCTTTCCCCATGGCAAATGAACGCAACGACCGCATCCAACAGTATCGCACGCAGGACGACGATCGTCGGCGCTTCTCCGGCCGGCTGCAGGAAGACGACCCCGGCTATGAACGCAAACGCAGCGATGAATACGGCCGCGGCGAGGACGAAACCTATCGCGGGCGCGAACTCGGATCGCGCGGTTACGACTACGACGACCGGCGGCGCGACGATCAGGACTATCCGCCCGGCGAGCGCGATCGCGGTCACGCCTTCGACTTCGCCCGGCGGGATCACGACTACTCCGGCAGCCGTGAAGGTTACGGCGGCTGGGAAGGTCAGGACCGCTACAGAGATCCGCAGGGCTATGGCGTGCGGTCGAGCGGCGGCTTCGATCGCGGCTATGGTCCGGATCCCTATCGCGGCGCCTCCGAGGGCCGGCGACAGGGCGAGGCCGAGGGACGCCCTTCGAGCGGATTGTTCCGCGGCAAGGGACCGAAGGGCTACACGCGCTCCGACGAACGAATCAAGGAGGACGTCAGCGACCGCCTTGCCGACGACGACGAGCTGGACGCCTCCGACATCACCGTGCAGGTGTCGGGCGGCGAGGTGACGCTGACCGGCTTCGTGGACTCGCGCGACGCCAAGCGCGCCGCCGAGGACTGCGCCGAGGCGTGCTCGGGCGTCAAGCATGTGCAGAATAATCTGCGCGTGCGCGATCGCAATGCGTCCGGTTCCCAGCAGCAGGCGGGCGGCGAAGGCGGCCAGACGGCGAGCAAAGCGAGACCCAAGGACAGCTGATGCCGGAAGACATGGAGAATGGCCCCCGGTCTCCGGCCTGCCGATTTCTCATCTGCATCAGTGGTATGGGAAATCGGCCATGGCCTCGATGAGCGGAGGCGCCGGCAGCTTGGCGGATTGGCTGAAGGCCGCCGGACGGCCATTGGTCCGGGTCGCCCTGGCGACCCGGACGCCATTTCAGAGAAAATGGTACATTTGCACCGATCTTCGCTCGGTTGTTTAGCCTTGTTATATGTTTTCCGGGATATACGCCTATGTAGCACCCATAGTAATGGTCACGTACATGAGCGATCTTCCTCCCCTCCCCAAGACGCCCGAAGAACGGCGCGACGAAGACGACTTCGGCCAGTTACGAAGCGCCGCGCGGCATCTGATGGAGGCCATCACGGCCGAGCCCGTTCCCGACAGGTTGCGCGATCTGGCGATCGAGCTTGGCAATGCCCTTCAGCGCTATCAGGACAACCTGACCGCCAAGGGCGGTACGCCGCCCTCCTCGACGGCACCCTGAAGCGCCCTGGGCGGGAGAGGCGGAGCCCACCCAACAGTTTGCCGCCGCGACGGGCGCGGCGGCGGATGTCGTGTCACCAGAGAACGGATTGACGGGCCAACCGGCTATTGCCGGCGCGGTCGTCACCGCCGCGCCGGAATGCCGGCCTCGTCGCGGGCGAGGAAGATCCGCGTCGTCTGGTCCATGTGGTCGAACAGCCAGTCGGCCATCGCCTGTTCCTCGGCGAGAATCTGTTCGAGGACGGGAATCGCCGTGCTGTCCTCCAGCACCGCGGCGGTGGAGATCAGCACCTTGTAGGCGGAAATCTCCATGTGCTCGAAGGTGTAGCTGGCCATGGCGCCCTTGACGACCTCGTCGTCGGCGAACAGGCCGCCCATCGCCTGCCCGAGGGCGGTGGCCTTGCCGAGCGTGTCCTTCATCACCGAGGAACTGCTGTCGCGGCCCTCCAGCAGCTTGCGGAGCGCCGCCGCCTGCCGCTCGGTCTCGGCCACGTGCTGCTCCATGCGGGCACAGAGCACCGGATAGTGCTCGAGGCGGGAGAGCATGCCCCGCATCATCGTGAGGGCCTGTTCTTCCATGGCATGGGCGTCGCGAAGCCATGCCAGATAATGATCGCGGATGTCTTCCATGGATCGTACCCTCCTGAGATGGGCCGGAGATCGTCGGCCGAAGGTGGCGCGGCAGACGGGGAAAGAGGGGCCGAAGCCTCTCTTTCCCCCACGTCAATGATCAGCGACGGCCACGCCCGGCGTCGCGATCATCGTCTCGGCGGCTTTCCCAGCCGCGGCGGGCAGCCTCGGCATGGCCCTGGTGATCGCCAAACCAGCCGCCCTGACCGCGATCGTCGTCACGGCCGCGCGAGGAGTAGCGGCGATCGTCGTCATCGTCGCGGCGGCCTTCCCAGCCGCGTCGGGCCGCCTCGGCATGACCCTGGTGATCGCCGAACCAGCCGCCATGGCCGCGGTCGTCGTCGCGGCCACGCGAGCCGTAACGGCGGTCATCGTCATCGTCGCGGCGTTCGGAGGCGCGGCCACCGCCGCGATAGTCATCGCCGCTCATGAAGCGTCCACGCTCGTCGTGGTCGCGATCGTTGCCGCGATAGTCGTTGCCGCCGGCAAACCGGCCGCGGTCGTCACGGTCGCGATCGTAACCGCGGCTCTCGTAGCGGCCGCCCCGGTCGTCGTCGCTCATGAAACGTCCGCGATCGTCGCGGTCGCGGTCGTTGCCGCGGTGGTCGTCGCCGCCGGAGAAGCGGCCGCGATCGTCGCGATCGCGGTCATTGCCGCGGCTCTCGTAACGGCCGCCCCGATCGTCGTCGCTGACGAAGCGTCCGCGGTCGTCGCGTTCACGGTTGCTGCCGCGGCTCTCGTAGCGGCCACCCCGATCGTCATCTCCGACAAACCGGCCGCGATCGTCACGGTCGCGATCATTGCCGCGGCTCTCGTAGCGGCCACCCCGATCATCGTCGCTGACAAAACGTCCACGGTCGTCGCGTTCGCGCGTCTCGTTGTATCTGGGCATATCTTTCTCCATAGGGATTAAGCCGTTTCGGGCGGTCAGCGGATGGCGCCTGCCATCCCGGAACCGATCGCTCGGTCGGCCCGCTCCTCTCTTGTCGAGTTCGGCAGGAAACGATGGCGTTTCGCGCCGTCAGCCTTGCCGCCAAAGCCTGTCGTCCTCGTATCCGGTCGGATCGGCGGGACATGACATGACCCGCCTCCCATGTGCGAAGTCGATGTTGCGCATTCTTTGGACGTGCCGGGCTCCAACCGGGGGGAGCGCGAGATGTTCCAGAACATTTCCGGGAGAGGCCGGAAGAGCAGGCCGCATTCCCGCAACCCGCTGCCCGGAAAGTGTTGAGATATCAACGGCGTCGTCAAACCGCGTCCCCCAGGGCGACGCGCAGCATGCGCCGGCCGCGATTGATGCGGCTCTTGATGGTGCCGATGTCGCAGTCGAGAATCTCGGCGGCGCGGAGGTAGCTTTCCTCCAGCACCACCACCAGCACGATCGCCTCCCGATAATGGACCGGTAGTTCCTCGAGCGCCCGCTCCAGCTCCTGCATGCGGATCTGCCACTCCTGCTGGGCCGGCACCACCGGCATCTCGGAGGCGCAGTCCTCGCCGCCGGTCGGCTCACGCTTGCGCTTGATGCAGTTGGAGTAGAAGCGGTTCCGCATGATGGTGAACAGCCAGGCGCGGAGGTTGGTGCCGGGCGTGTAGCCTGAAATGTTCTCGATCGCCCGCAGCAGGGTTTCCTGAACCAGATCGTCGGCTTCCGTCGCATTGCCACACAAGGAACGGGCAAAGGCGCGCAAGGCAGGTAAATAGGTAAGAATATCGTCTGACATCATCATTCGCTTTGAGCTTCAAGCCGATGCGGGATCAGGCGCACGGCGCAGACCCGAGCGACGCGGCCTGGACGGACGAAACACCCTCAACTGAATTCCCAAGCGGCCAAACGGTTCCGCTTTTTCCGTCGGGCCCGGCGATTTACCTCGGGCGGCGACGGCCCCAGTGCGGCGGCTGGAACTATCGCTTCCGTCAATGGTTAATCCAGCGGCCGCAGACGCGGTCTCCGTCGTTCTCGACAGTCGCCGGCCGGTTGCCGTCTCCCGGCCCCGCATGGCCGGCAAAGACCTCCAACGTCGAAGGAGACTCCGATGAAACTCGCCTATCTCTGCCTGGCTGCCACTCTTGCCTTCAGCGGGGCCGCCTTCGCCCAGACGGCGCCGGCGCCCGACCCGAACGCTCCCGCCATGCCCCCGGCCGATCAGGCGACCCCGCCGGCCGACCAGATGGACAAGATGAACACGGACGACAAGGCCCTGGAGCCGGGCGCCAACAGCTTCACCGAGGCGCAGGCGCGCTCGTGGCTGGAAGAGGCCGGCTATACCGACGTCGGCACCCTCGTGCAGTCCGACGACGGCATCTGGCGCGGTCAGGCCAAGCGCAACGGCGCCACCGTCACCGTCGCCGTCGACTACAAGGGCACCATCAGCACCCAGTGAGGCCGGCGGGCGCACTTCGTCCATAGAACTTCAGTCACAGAACGAAGAAGGAAAGCACCATGAGCACGCACACCCGACTCTATGACAGCTGGTCCGACGCCATGGCCGTGGTCGACAGGCTGAAGGCCGCCGGCATCGACGACGACGACATCTCCGTCATCTCGCCCAAGAACGAGGAAGTGCCGGTCAAGGACGGCGCCGAGGCGACGGCGGCCGGCTCCGGCATCGGCGCCGTGCTCGGCGGCGGCGCCGGCGCGCTGGCCGGTGTCGGCCTGCTGGCCATTCCGGGTCTCGGCCCGGTGGTGGCGACCGGCTGGTTCGTGTCGACGCTGGCCGGTCTGGCGGCCGGCGCGGTGGCCGGCGGCGTGGCGGGCGGCATCATCGATGCGCTCACCAGTTCCGGCCTGAGCACCGAAGAGGCGCAGGTCTATGCCGAGGCCATCCGCCGGGGCGGCACGATGGTTACCGTGCGCGCCGACGACAGCCAGGACGCGCTGGTGGCCCGCCTCCTCGACGAGACGACGCCCGTCGACATGGTGGCGCGCGAGCGTCTTTATCGCGAGGGCGGCTGGAGGGGCTTCGATCCCGACACCGGCACCGTCGACGACGTGCCGCGCCGGCCCTATCTCTGACGCCGGCGTCCTGTCCCGATCGTCTGCCGTCCGCCCTCCGCAAGGGCGGGCGGCGGGCGTCAATCGGTGTCGGGGGCCTGGATCACCGACATCACCAGCCCGAGGTCGCGGATGGCCTGGGCGAAGCTCTCCTCGCTGAGCGGCTTGGAAACGAAGACATGGGCGCCGAGATCCGGACGGCGCTGGTTTTCGCCCTGTTCGCCAGCCGCCGCCATCAGGATGACGGGGGAATGGCGGGTCGCGTGGTTGGTCCGAATGCTGGCCAGCACATCCAGACCGCTCATGTCCGACAGATCGATATCGAGCAGGAACAGCCGCCCGGCGTCGGCGCTGTCTCGTCCGACGTCCTCGGCACCGACCAGTTGATCGACGGCGCTGCCGCCATTGCGGAACATGATGATCTCGTTGTTCACCCCGGCGCGCCGGATGTTCGTCTCGATGAGGCGGGCATCGTCCTCGTCACTCTCCACCATGACGATGATAACCGGCCTGGGTTCCCGATCCATTCACGTCCATCCTGCCGATGCGCCGTGAGGCGATGCGCGACGAATACGTAGAAAACAGTATCTGATTAATGCGGCAAATCAACGGTTCTGCAAAGCGAATTGTTGCAGGCGCGTCACAAACCCACGCGGCATGCGATCGGAACCCGCACCGACACGACGCGTTAACCATCGCGACAGGCGGGCGCCCTGCCGCTCCGCCGAATCGGAGACGTCCCATGCGCGAGATTTCGCCCGCCATCGCCGACCATCTCGACCGCGTCCGCCGGGCCAACCGGCGGCGACCGGTGTCGGTGGTCGAGGCGTTCGACCTGACGCCCAACATGCGCCGCCTGGTGCTGGACGAACTGGAGCCCGACGCCGACGCGTCGGTCCGGCCGGCCGGCTGGATCAAGCTGCATCTTGCCGATCCCGGCGACGGGCGGCGATCGCACGGCCGCGCCTACACGGTGCGCGAGCGGATGGGCGGCCGCATCGTCATCGACATGGCGCGGCATGGCGGCCTCTGTGCCGGTTGGGCGCGGCGTGCCCGGACCGGCGACCGCGCCGAGATCTCCGGCCTTCGCGACGGCTTCCGCCTCGACTGGCCACCGGCCGGCGAGGTGCTGCTCGGCGCCGACGAGACCGGTCTGCCGGCCGTGGCCGGCATCCTCGCCGCCCTGCCGCCGGCCATGCGCGGCACGGCCTGGCTGGAGGTACCCGAGGAAGCCGACATCCAGTCGCTCGACGCGCCGCCCGGCGTCGCCGTCCATTTCCTGCCGCGCGGTGCAGCGCCGCCCGGCCAGCTCCTCGCGCTGGCGCTGGCCATGGTCCCGTCGTCGCCCGACGCCACCGTCTGGGTGGCGGCCGAACGCACCGCCGCGCTGGACCTGCGCGCCCATTTCGAGGCGCGCCTGCCGCTGACGCGGGTGCGCACCGCCGGCTACTGGCGCACGGCTTCAGGAGCGGTTTCCAATGAGGCGAGGCCATCATGAACGGCGGCAACCCGTCGGGCCTGTTCTCCCGCTTCGCTTCGGCGATCTCCGAGCTGTCCGGACGGCCGGTCACCTTTGCCCTCGCCGTCGGGCTGGTGCTGGTCTGGGCGATCAGCGGTCCGTTGTTCGGCTTTTCCGAGACTTGGCAGCTGATCATCAATACGGCGACGACCATCGTCACTTTCCTGATGGTGTTCGTGCTGCAGAACTCGCAGAACCGCGACGGCAAGGCACTGCAAGCCAAGCTCGACGAGCTGATCCTGACCTCGGCGGCCAAGAACAAGTTCATCGGCATCGAGAAGCTCGACGAGGAGGCGCTGCAGGAGGTCTGCGAGGCACACGCCGAGGGCGTCGGCAGCGTCGAGGAAATCCTGGCCGAGGATATTCTCTGCGAGGAGAAGGCCGGCCCCACCGCTCCCCGGTGAGGCCTGGCAGCTTAGGGCTCGGCGAGACCGCGCTGACGCAGCCAGGCCCGCATCTCGGCAATCTCGCGCGTCTGGGTGTCGATGATCTCGTGGGCGAAATGCTGGTTCTGCGGGTCCCGGCCGAATTTCAGCACCGTCTCCGCCATGTCGATCGCCCCCTGATGATGGGGGATCACAACCCGCTTTGCATACTCGGCGCGACGATGTTCTTGGTCGCGCTTCGACAAAGTCTGGTCCCCGAACCATCCAGCCAGCATAGTGAATGCGTCACCAACAAGACGCTTAGGATGGTCGCTAACCAGCTTGGCAATATAATCTCCCAATTTAACACGTATGATGCGTGACGCATCATCCCTTGCGATACTTACTCAACAGGACGGTAACTGCCTGATTGCTCATTCCGAACCGCTTCGCCAGTTCCGCAACATCGGTGCGTCCGGCTACAAGTTCTCGTGGCATCATAAACGATCCGGCGAAAACATCTGCTTGCCACTCTGCGTCACAATAAATCGGATCGGAATCGAGCCTAGCTCTTGCGAACGTTACCTCATGGTGTAGCCATAGGTGCCCCAGCTCATGACAGGCGGTGAATCTTGACCGTGCATCACCCTGGCAAGCTTTCTCGTATACATCCGCCCTGAGATATAGAGTCAGGCTAGAGGGAACAACCCTCCCCTCGTCAGTAAACATTTCCGTCCTGTCCAGTACTTCGAAACTATACCTGTCATTAAAGAGATGGAGCCGCTCTAGTATTCGGATTATATCAACGTACTCCATCCCATCAGGGCAAAAAAACTGCCTTACTAAGGCTGATGCCTGCTCAATTTTCGCAGCGCTCGTGGGAGGCACCATCATCCCCAGGCGCTTTCGCCGAAAAGGGATTTCCTCCTCCGAGGATTTTAGCACTTCCTCATCCGAGGCCTTTTGCAAAGCCTTCCGAATTTTGGCGAGCATATCAGGAGGAAGGTCAGAGAGATTACGTGCAAACGCAGCAACCATCTCGCGCTCCTGTGGGCGGAGATGCTCAACCCGCACTTCCTTTCGCGTCTG
This sequence comes from Rhodobacterales bacterium Alpha_02, assembly GCA_001603295.1. GTDB lineage: Bacteria > Pseudomonadota > Alphaproteobacteria > Rhizobiales > Pleomorphomonadaceae > Pleomorphomonas. Next base: position 9,464 of record LUYO01000067.1, on the reverse strand, counting down.
CTCCGCAGCCGACCTTAGGCTCCGAATTTCCGGTATTTCAAGCTGAAGGCTCTGTGCAACACGCGTCACAAAGCCGTCAGGAATCGGTTTTCGGCCAGTTTCGATCGCAGACACCATCGCGGTACTTACACCGAGATGGTTTGCCAGATCGAAGAGGCGCAAATCCTTCTCCACGCGAAGTTTTCTCAACTCCACGCCGAACGGTGTGAGTTTTCCCATAATGCGCGCCCTTCTGATTACGTACCACCATAACATAGCGCGTAGCGCCACTCAACCAAATTGGTTGAATTTTTCTTTGAGACATGATTTTTGACGCTTGCCACGGCCATCGACTCATGCGAGGATACTATTGTTGCCAATGCAAAAAAGGCCGACATTGCGAGTGCCGGCCTTGATGCAACAGGTATCTGGGGGACGTGTGCCCAACCAGAGTTCCATGCTGGCTGTGCTTTGTTGAGCAAACTGAGCTTACAGCGGAAGGTTCCGGAACACAAGCGGCACGCATAGTGTGGACGATTAGGATTCCCACAAAACTTGGGGTTCTATCGTTTTGTTTTGGAAACTTGTGAAATGAACAAGACGCTTAAGCCGGGTCAGACCGCCCCTCGTTCCGGTCAGTATGAGCAGGTTGGCCCTCGTGGCGGCCACACTGGAAACGAGCGCACGGTCGTCAAGGGGGAGCCTCTGCCGCCCACCCCGAATCCGGGCATGCGCTATGTCCTGACTGATCCGACGAAGCACTCGTCGGGGCGCTAATAAGGACAAGGCATCGGCGACAGAGCCTTTGCATCACGACGAACCCCGCCGACCTTCGGCGGGGTTTTTAATTGTGCCTTTCAGCCTTGCTCGCTACTGCTCAAGCAAGGCCCAGAGCACTCGATAGCTTCGACCATCCCACACCATGCCTGGAGGTGAGGGGCACTGCCCAAAAATTTTATATATCAATGGCTTGAAAATTGAATGGTGCCTGAGGGCGGAATTGAACCACCGACACTACGATTTTCAGTCGCATGCTCTACCAACTGAGCTACTCAGGCACTGCCGCGTTCCACCGGGCGTTTGGTCGCGTCCCGACGGCGAAGCAACGGCCTTATAGATAGTCCGCGCCGGCCTGTCCAGAGGGTTTGACGGGAAAAATCAACTCAGCCGGCAAGGCATGGAAAAGCCAGCCGATTCAAGGCCGAAGGCGTCGGCTCAAGCGCGGCCGTCCGTCTCGCCCTCGTCGGTGGGCAGGTCGTCGTCCTCGACCACCGGGATCGAGTAGGCACCCTTCAGCCACCTGTTGAGGTCGACATCCTTGCAGCGCTGGCTGCAGAAGGGGCGAAAGGCCGGATCGGTCGGTACGCCGCAGTTGGGGCAGCGGCTGCCCTTGCCGGCGGCCATCAGGCGAGGGCTCCGTCAGCCCAGCCCGCCCGCACCGGATAGCGGGCCGATTCCAGGAGATTGGCCGTCTCATGGAGCGGCAGGCCGACCACCGACGAATAGGAGCCGGACACGGCGGCAACGAAGGCTCCGGCAAAGCCCTGCACGGCATAGCCGCCAGCCTTGCCCTGCCATTCGCCGGAGGCGAGATAGTCGGCCATCTCGGACGGCGACAGCCGCTTGAAGCGGATGCGCGTCTCGACCAGCTTCTCGCGCAGGCCGGACGGCGTCGCCAGGGCGAGGCCGGTAAAGACGCGATGCGTGCGGCCGGACAGCAGCGCGATGCAGCCCTCGGCCTCGGCGAAGGTCTCCGCCTTCGGCAGGATGCGGCGGCCGACCGCCACCACCGTGTCGGCGGCCAGCACCAACACCTCGCGGCCGGGGTAATCGGCCAGCGGCACGCGATGGGCAGCCACCTCGGCCTTGGCGCGGGCGAGCCGGCGGGCGAGCCGGCGCGGCAACTCGCCGCGGCCGGGAGCCTCGTCGATGTCGGCCGGCAGCATGAGGTCGGGCGAGATGCCGAGCTGGTTGAGCAGCGCCACGCGGCGCGGGCTGGCAGACGCCAGGACCAGGACGGGACGGTTGGTCATCGGGCTCACCCCTCGGCGGATCGGCGCGGCAACGGCTGCCGGCGCCCGGCAGGAGGATGCCGGACGGACGCGCCGCCGCCTGCCGCCGCTTACTTGAAGCGATAGGTGATGCGGCCCTTGGTGAGGTCGTAGGGCGTCATCTCGACCAACACCTTGTCACCGGCCAGCACGCGGATGCGGTTCTTGCGCATGCGGCCGGCGGTGTGGGCGATGATCTCGTGGTCGTTCTCGAGACGAACGCGGAAAGTCGCGTTGGGCAGAAGTTCCGAAACGACGCCTGGAAACTCCAGGACTTCTTCCTTGGTCATGCGGGCATTGATCCGTTTTTCGGGAATTGGTGGCGGATAACTAGCTGAAACGCGCCGCAAAATAAACCACCAAGGCGGAAAAAGGCTGCCGAAAAGCGACGAAGACGTCGATTGTCCCGCCCGCAGCGGCGTCCGTCAGCGGTTGGCGGCCCTCGATCCCACCTCCACCATGCTCTCGTCGCGCTGGCCAAGGGGGGGCGCCCAGCCGAGCCGGGCCTTGATGCGGGCGGTAAGCTGGTCGCGCACGGCGCGGTATTCGTCGAGGATGTGCTCGCGCGAGCCGGTGGCCAGCGTCGGGTCGGCGGTCGGCCAGTATTCGGCTTCCACGGAATTGTAACGGGTGTATTCGAGCGCCTTGTGGTGGGCCTCCGGGGCGAGCGACACGATCAGGTCGAAGTTGGTATCCTCGAGGTCCTCGAAGGTCTGCGGCCGGTGGCGGGAGATGTCGAGGCCGATCTCGTCCATCACCGCCACGGCGAACGGGTCGAGTTCGCCCCGGCGGGCGCCGGCGGAATCGATGAAGACGCGGCCGGCAAACAGATGACGGGCGATGGCCGCCGCCATCGGCGAGCGCACCGCGTTGAACGAGCAGGCGAACAGCACCGCGCCGGGCCGCTTCACCTCCGTCACCGTGTTGCCGTCGTCCGTCATGCGCCTCCCGGTTCAGCCCTTCCAGTGCAGGCCGGCGATCAGGGTGAACAGCCGCCGCGCCGTCAGTTTGTCGATGGCGATCTTGCCCGCCAGCTTGTCGCGCAGGATTTCCGCCCCCTCGTCGTGCAGGCCGCGCCGGCCCATGTCGATCGCCTCGATCTGGCTCGGCGTCGACACCTTGATCGCCTCGTAATAGCTGTCGCAGACCAGATAATAGTCGCGGATGATGCGGCGGAACGGCGTCAGCGACAGGATATGGGTGGTGACCGGCACGCCGTCCGCCCGGAAGATCTGCAGCACCAGGCGGTTGGAGACCAGCGACAGGCGCAGCGAGAACTCGCCGCCGTCGGCGCCGACCGGCGCGAAGGAATTCTGCTCCAGGAGGTCGAAGATCGCCACCTGCCGCTCGTGGTCGACCTCGCGCGAGATCTTGGCGATCGACGCCTCGTCGAGCGTCACGGAGACGAGGCGTCCGGAACTGGTGGCCGTATCGGTCACGACGGTCCTCCAAAAAGGGTCGACGACGCATAGCACGGCCGCCCCGCCTCACGAAGCCGGCAAAAGTCGACCCGGACAGGAGTTTTACGCATGCCTCGCGGCGGCCGGAGCAGCGGCGCTTGACAGCGGCAGCGCCCGGCAACACATAGCGGGCGCGCGCCGGCTCTCCGGCCCTCCCATCCAGAAGAGCAAGATCATGACGCAACCGGAACGCCATAGCTTCGAGGCCGAAGTTTCCCGCCTGCTGCACCTGATGGTGCACTCGGTCTATTCCAACAAGGACATCTTCCTGCGCGAGCTGATCTCCAACGCCGCCGACGCCTGCGAGAAGCTGCGCTATCTCGCCATCGCCGAGCCGCAGCTCGCCGGCGAAGACGGCTTTGCGATCGATATCGCCGCCGACAGGGACAAGAAGACGCTGACCGTCAGCGACAACGGCATCGGCATGAGCCACGACGAGCTGAAGGACAACCTCGGCACCATCGCCCGCTCGGGTACCCGCGCCTTCCTCGACAGCATCGCCGACAAGGGCGAGGGACAGGCGCTGATCGGCCAGTTCGGCGTCGGCTTCTACTCGGCCTTCATGGTGGCGGATCGCGTCCGCGTCGTGTCGCGCAAGGCCGGCAGCGACGAGGCCTGGGCCTGGGAATCGGACGGCGCCGGCAGCTTCGAGCTGACGCCGGTCGACCTTGCCGAGGCGCCGCGGCGCGGCACCGTAGTCGAGCTGCACCTCAACGAGGAGTCGCTGACCTACGCCGACGAGCACACCATCGACCGCATCGTCCACGAGTATTCGGCGCACGTGCCGGTGCCGATCCGGCTCCGGACCGGCGAGGAGACGCGCGAGCTGGCCGACGGCTCGGCGCTCTGGGTGAAGCCGAAGTCGGCGGTGACGGTCGAGGAATACAAGGAATTCTATCACCACGTCGCCACCGCCTGGGACGAGCCGGCGCTGACGCTGCACTACCGCGCCGAGGGCCGGCAGGAATACAACGTGCTGCTGTTCGTGCCGCGCGAGAAGCCGTTCGACCTGTTCGACCCGAGCCGCAAGGGCCGGGTGAAGCTCTATGTCCGCCGGGTGTTCATCACCGACGAGGCGGAGATCCTGCCGGCCTGGCTGCGCTTCGTGCGCGGCGTCATCGACAGCGAGGACCTGCCGCTCAACATCTCGCGCGAGATGCTGCAGAAGAACCCGGTGCTCGAGGCGATCGCCAAGGGCGTCACCGGCCGCGTGCTGTCGGAGTTGGCCAAGCTGGCCGATACCGACGCCGAGCTGTTCCAGAAGGTGTGGTCGTCGTTCGGCGCGGTGATCAAGGAAGGCCTCTACGAGGCGCCCGAGCGCCGCGACGAGCTGTTCAAGGTGGTCCGCTTCAAGACCACCACGTCGGGCGACGGCTGGCGGTCGCTGGCCGAGGTGGTCAAGGACTTCAAGGAGAATCAGACGGCGATCTACTACGCCCTCGGCGAGGACGAGAAGCAGGTGCTGGCCTCGCCGCACCTCGAAGGCTACGCGGCGCGCGGCCTCGAGGTGCTGATCCTCACCGACCCGGTCGACGCCTTCTGGGTGCGCACCGCCCTCGGTTTCGAGGGCAAGCCGTTCAAGTCGGTGACGCAGGGCGAAGCCGATCTCGACGCCGTCAAGCCGCTGGAGCCTAAGGCGGAGGCGACACCCGGCTCCGAGGTGGCCGGCCTGATCACGACCCTGAAGGAAGCGCTGAAGGACGAGGTCGCCGACGTGCGCACCTCGGCCCGCCTGTCGACCAGCCCGGTCTGCCTCGTCGCCTCCGACTTCGGCCTCGACCGGATGACCGAGAAGCTGGTCGCCCGCCAGGAGGGCAAGGCAGCCTTCGGCAAGCCGGTGCTGGAGATCAACGCCGGCCACAGCCTGATCAAGGCGCTGGCCGCCAAAGTGGCGGCCGGCGACGGCGGCGCCGTGGTGGCGGCGGCTCCGCTTCTCTACGGCCAGGCGCGCATCCTCGACGGCGAAGCGCCGCGCGATCCGGCCGCCTTCGCGGCGGCGGTCGCCGGCCTCTTAGAGAAGAGCCTCGCCTGACGACCGGCGTGGGGCGGGAGGGCGTCTGCCTACCGCCCCGGTCTGCCCTTTCTGACAATTTGACCTCATCTTGCCGCATGTTTTGTCGGGGCGGAAAATAAAACCGCATCCGAATAACTGTCTTTCGTCCAAGTCTTTCTCTGTTTCCTCGCTCTGAAAACCTTCCTTAACCATCCAGGCCTGTAATTCCCTCGCAACAGTTTGCTTCGGGGGCATTCATGACTATTTCCCTCAAGACTTCGCTGATGGCGACCATCATCGCGCTTCTGCTGATGACCTGCGGTCTCGGCTGGGTCGCCGTGTCGCAGCTTTCGGCCGCCAACGAGCGGATTAGCGAATTCGCCGACCACAAGCTGCCGCTGGTCAGGAGCCTCGGCGAGATCCGCTATGCGACGACGCGCCTGCGCGTCCGCTCGGCCCGACTCGCCCAGATCACCGACGCCGGCGAGCGGCAGAAGGCCAAGGACCTTGCCGACCAATCGATCGGCGACGTCGACAAGGCGGTGGCCGAGTATGCCGGCCTGATCGCCGGCCTGCCGAAGCAGCAGGAGGTGCTGGCCGCCTTCAAGGCGAACTGGCCGACCTACGTCGGGATGCACAACGACATCTACCAGAAGATGGTCGACGGCAAGGCCGACGAGGCGTCGACGCTGCTCAACAAGACGTCGCAGCCGCCGTTCAACGCCGTCATCGCCGCCCTGCAATCGGGCATCGACCAGGTCGACGCCGACGTCGCCGCCGCCCAGGCCGAGGCCGTCACCGACTACAGACAGGCCTTCGCGCTCACCGTCGGCACCATCGCCGCCGGCATCGTGCTGGCGCTCGGCGCGCTGGCCTTCGTCTTCTACGGCGTGGTGCGGCCGCTGCACCGCATCGCCGCCGCCATGGCCGGGGTGGCTGGCGGCGATCTCTCGACATCCATCCCCTATGCCGACGCGAAAAACGAGATCGGCGAGATGGCGTCGACGCTGAAGGTGTTCCGCGACGGCCTCACCGAGGCGGAGCAACTGCGGCTGGCCGGCGCCGAGGCCGAGACGCGCAACCGCGAACGGCTGATCGCCGAGCGCGCCGCCATCGCCGACCACTTCGAGACGGCCATGGGAACGCTGGCCGGCGGCTTCGTCCAGTCGTCCGACGAGGTGGCCGACGCCGCCCGCAACCTCGCCTCCACCGCCGAGGAGACCAGCCGGCAGGCTCAGGCGGTGGCCGGCGCCGCCGAGACCGCCTCGGAAAACATGCAGACGGTGGCGGCCGGCACCGAGGAGCTGTCGGCCTCGGTGCGCGAGATCACCACGCAAGTGACGCGCTCGGCCGACATCGCCCGCAGCGCCGCCAAGGAGGCGCAACGCTCGAACGACAACGTCAAGGCGCTGTCCGCCTCGGCGCAGGGCATCGGCGAGGTGGTGGAGCTGATCCGGGCGATCGCCGAGCAGACCAACCTTCTCGCCCTCAACGCCACCATCGAGGCGGCTCGCGCCGGCGAGATGGGCAAGGGCTTCGCCGTCGTCGCCTCGGAGGTGAAGAACCTCGCCGGCCAGACCGCCAAGGCCACCGAGGAGATCGCCCGCAAGATCCAGGAGATGCAGGCGGCGACCTCGGTCACCGTCGACAGCATCTCGCTGATCGTGACGACCATCGGCACCATCCAGGAGGTAACGCAGTCGATCGCCGGCGCGGTGGAGGAACAGGGGGCGGCGACGACCGAGATCGCCGGCAACACCCAACGGGCGGCCAGCGGCGCCAACGACGTCACCGGCAACATCGCCGGCGTCGGCACCGCCGCCGAGATGACCGGCTCGGCCGCGACCCAGTTGATGGCCCTGTCCGGCGCCTTGCAGACCCAGGCCGCCAGGCTGAAGGACGAGGTCGCCGGCTTCGTTACGGGCCTCAGATCCGCCTGAGCGCGGCCACCGGCGATTGCCGATCAAGGCGCGGCTCCGGCCGCGCCTTTTTCCATTGTTTTCTCGCATTTTGGCGCGTTGCCGGCCGCCTCCGGCGGGTCTAGGTTCGGGGCGTGGAAACGGGCTTTTCGGCGTCCAGAGCAATTCCAGCAGAAGCGGGAACAGGTTCTGCGTCCGGAATTGCGTCTCAACAAAGAGATGGGGCATTTCCGGGGAACGGCGTTCACCGGAGATGCTGAAGGGAGAGTGTCATGATCAAGAATGTCGGCTCGACCGATCGCCTCATCCGGCTCATCGCCGGCGCCATCCTCATCATCATCGCCGTGCCGTCGCTGGCCGGCATGGCCTTCGTCGGCCTCGGCGGCTGGGCGTGGCTGGTCGGCCTCGTCGGCGTCGTCCTGCTGGCGACCGGGCTGCTCAACTTCTGCTACGTCTACACGCTTCTGGGCATCAACACCGACAAGACGGGCGGGACCAGCACCGGCCAGCCGAGATAACGCCGGTCAGTCGAGCCGGATCGCCACGCTGCGCGCATGGCCGCCGAGGCCCTCGACCTCGGCGAGCGTGATGGCGGCCGGCCCGATCTGACGTAGCGCCGCCAGCGGCACCTTCAGGATCGACGTCCGCTTCATGAAGTCGAGCACGCCGAGGCCCGAGGAGAAGCGGGCCGAGCGGGCGGTCGGCAGCACGTGGTTGGAACCGCCGACATAGTCGCCGACCGCCTCCGGCGTGTGGTGGCCGACGAAGACGGCGCCGGCGTTGCGGATGCGGCCGAGCATGGCCTCGGGATCGGCGACGGCCAGCTCCAGATGCTCGGGGGCGATGCGGTCGGCGAGCGGCACGGCGTCGTCGAGGCTTTCCACCAGGATGACGGCGCCGAAGTCGGCCCACGACGCGGCGGCGATGCCGCCGCGCGGCAGCTCGGCGAGCTGGCGTTCCACCGCCTGCTCCACCGCCGCGGCGAGGCCGGCGTCGTCGGTGATCAGGATCGACTGCGCCGCCTTGTCGTGCTCGGCCTGGGCGAGGAGATCGGCGGCCAGCCAGTCGGCATCGTTGTCGCGGTCGGCGATGATCAGCACCTCCGACGGGCCGGCGATCATGTCGATGCCGACGGTGCCGAACACCCGCCGTTTGGCGGCGGCGACATAGGCGTTGCCGGGGCCGACGATCTTGGCCACCGGCCGGATGGTGTCGGTGCCGTAGGCCAGCGCCGCCACGGCCTGAGCGCCGCCGACGCGGTAGACCTCGTCGACGCCGGCGAGGCGGGCGGCGGCCAGCACCAGCGGATTGACCGCGCCGCCGGGCGTCGGCACCACCATCACCAGACGGTCGACGCCGGCCACCTTGGCCGGCACGGCATTCATCAGCACCGACGAGGGATAGCTCGCCGTGCCGCCCGGCACGTAGAGGCCGACCGCCTCCACCGCCGTCCAGCGCGAGCCGAGTTCGACGCCGATGGCATCGGTGTAGCGGTCATCCCTGGGCTTCTGGCGGGCGTGATGACTGTCGATGCGGTCGCGGGCGAGCTTCAGCGCCTCCATCACCTCGGGCTTCACCTCGGCGACGGCGGCGTCGATCTCCGCCTCGGAGACGCGAAGGCCGGCCGCCCGGCTGTCGAAGCGGTCGAGCTTGTCCGTCCAGGCGTGCAGCGCCGCGTCGCCGCGCGCGCGCACGTCGGCGATGATGTCGGCGACGGCGGCGTCGACATCGGCCGACACCTCGCGCTTGGTGGTCAGAAAGGCGGCAAAGCGGGCCTCGAAGTCGGGCGCGCGGTCGTCGAGGCGGATCGCCACGGGGGCCTCCAGGAAAGGTCGGAAGGGATCAGGACGGGTCAGGCGAGGTCGTGGGTCGGCTGGTGTTTGGTCGACCAGGCGGCGCCGAGGTCGGAGAGGCTCGCCTCGATGCACTCGACGTCGAGCCGCAGCGAGCCGCCGCCGGCGAACTCCAGGAAGATCCGGCCCGACGGGTCGTCGTCGCGGCCCTCGAAGCGGATGGTCAACAGGCTGACGACGGCATCGGGGAAGTCGCGGCGAATATGGGC
>LUYO01000066.1:0-42736 GCA_001603295.1 Rhodobacterales bacterium Alpha_02 | reverse complement strand
ACATCGAACAGCTCGAAGCCTCCATTCTCGACGACATTCACGCCGCCGCCGACGAAGCCGCCCTCGAAAGCGTGCGCGTCGCCACCCTCGGCAAGCAGGGCTCGGTATCAGCGCTGCTCAAGACGCTCGGCGCCATGAGCCCGGACGAGCGGCGGACGCGCGGCGCGGCGATCAACGCGCTGAAGGACCGCGTCGCCCTGGCCATCGCCGACCGCAAGGCCGTGCTGAAGGATGCCGCCCTCGACGCCCGCCTTGCCCGCGAGACGGTGGACATCACCCTGCCGGTGCGGCCGGGACCGCTGGCCGAGGGGCGCATCCACCCGGTCAGCCAGGTGATCGACGAGATCACCGCCATTTTCGCCGACATGGGCTTCTCGGTGGCCGAGGGGCCGGACATCGAGACCGACCACTACAATTTCACCGCCCTCAACTTTCCGCCCGACCATCCGGCGCGCGAGATGCACGACACCTTCTTCCTGAAGCCGAAGGAGGACGGCTCGCGCCTCTTGCTCAGGACCCACACCTCGCCGGTGCAGGTGCGGACGATGGAGAAGCAGAAGCCGCCGATTCGTATCATCGCGCCCGGCCGCACCTATCGCTGCGACAGCGACGCCACGCACACGCCGATGTTCCATCAGGTGGAGGGCCTCGTCATCGACGAGACCACCCATTTCGGCCATCTCAAATGGGTGCTGGAGGAGTTCCTGAAGGCCTTCTTCGAGGTCGACGAGGTGAAGACGCGCTTCCGGCCGTCGTTCTTCCCGTTCACCGAGCCGTCGATGGAAGTCGATGTCGGCTGCAAGCGCTCCGGCTCGGAGATCCGCATCGGCGAGGGCGACGACTGGCTGGAGATCCTGGGCTGCGGCATGGTGCATCCCAACGTCATCCGCTCGGCCGGCCTCGATCCCGACCGCTATCAGGGCTTCGCCTTCGGCATGGGCATCGACCGCATCGCCATGCTGAAATACGGCATGCCCGACCTCAGGGCCTTCTTCGACGCCGACGTCCGCTGGCTTCGCCACTACGGCTTCCGGCCGCTCGATCTGCCGAGCCTCTACGGCGGCCTGACCNNAATTCACCCTCAGCTGGCTGAAAGACCACCTCGACACCGATGCCTCGCTCGACGAGGTGGTCGAGGCGCTGACCATGGTGGGCCTCGAGGTGGAGGAGGTGTCCGATCCGTCGGCGCCGCTGAAGCCCTTCGTCATCGCCGAAATCGTCACTGCCGACAAGCACCCCAACGCCGACAAGCTGAAGCTGCTCTCCGTCGACGCCGGCCAGGGGCCGGTGCAGGTGGTGTGCGGCGCCCCCAACGCGCGGGCCGGCCTGAAGGGCGTGTTCGCGTTGCCCGGCATGGTCATTCCGGCCACCGGCGCCGTGCTGGAGATCGGCACCATCCGTGGCGTCGAAAGCCGCGGCATGATGTGCTCGGAGCGCGAGCTTGGCCTCTCCGACGAGCACAACGGCATCATTGAGCTGCCGGCCGACGCGCCGGTCGGCGTGTCCTTCGCCGACTGGCGGGGCGGCGCCGACCCGGTGATCGACATCTCCATCACCCCCAACCGGCCCGACTGTCTCGGCGTGCGCGGCATCGCCCGCGACCTGGCGGCGCGCGGCCTCGGCACGCTGAAGCCCGATCCGCTCAAGCCGGTGCCGGGCGCCTTCGCCTCGCCGGTGCCGATCGCCCTGAAGTTCGACGGCGACGACACGCCCTGCCCCGTCTTCGCCGGCCGCGTGGTGCGCGGCCTCAGGAACGGCCCGTCGCCGCAGTGGTTGCAGGATCGCCTGAAGGCGATCGGCCTGCGGCCGATCTCGGCGCTGGTCGACATCACCAACTACCTCACCTACGATCGCGGCCGGCCGCTGCACGTCTACGACGCCGACAAGCTCACCGGCACCATCTGCGCCCGTCTCGGCCAGAGCGGCGAGAGCCTCGTCGCCCTCGACGGCAAGACCTATGCCGTCGACGAGGCGATGTGCGTCATCGCCGACGACAGGGCCGTGCTGGGCCTTGCCGGCGTGATGGGCGGCGACAACACCGGCTCGACCGAATCCACCACCTCCGTGTTCATCGAGAGTGCCTATTTCGACCCCGGCCGCACCGCCCGCACCGGCCGCCGTCTCGGCCTCAATTCCGACGCCCGCTTCCGCTTCGAGCGCGGCGTCGATCCCGGCTTCGTCGTCGCCGGCCTGGAGCTGGCGACGCAGATGGTGCTCGATCTGTGCGGCGGTGAGGCGTCCGAGGTGGTGGTGGCCGGCCGCGAGCCGCTGCCGAACAAGGTGATCGACCTGCCGCTTGCCGAGGTGAAGCGCCTCTCCGGCCTCGACCTCGCCGCCGGCACCATCGTGACGACGCTGGAAAAGCTCGGCTTCAAGGTGACCGGCAGCGGCGACAGCCGTTCGGTCGCCGTGCCGTCCTGGCGGCCGGACGTCCACGGCAAGGCCGATCTCGTCGAGGAGGTGGTGCGCATCGTCGGGCTCGATCAGGTGCCGGCGACGGCGCTGCCGCGCATTGCCTCGGTGTCGCAGAAGGTGCTGACGCCGTTGCAGGTGCGCACCCGCCGCGCCAAGCGGGCGCTCGCCGCCCGCGGCCTCGTCGAGGCGGTGACCTGGTCGTTCGTCGCCAAGCCGATCGCCGTGCTGTTCGGCGGCGGCGGCGCCGAGCTGGAGCTGGCCAACCCGATCTCCGCCGACATGAGCGACATGCGGCCAAGCCTGATCCCCGGCCTCGTCGCGGCCGTCAAGCGCAACGCCGATCGCGGCTTTGCCGATCTCGCGCTGTTCGAGGTCGGCCAGGTATTCGCCGGCGACCGGCCGCAGGACCAGTCGACCGCCGCCACCGCCGTGCGCGAGGGCAACGCCGGCCTTATCGGTGGCGGCCGCCACTGGGAGGGATCGGCGAAGCCGGTGACCGCCTTCGACGCCAAGGCCGACGCGCTGGCGCTGCTCGACGCGCTGGGCGTCGACGTCACGCGCGTGCAGATCGTCCGCGCCGCGCCGGCCTGGTTCCATCCCGGCCGTTCGGGCAGCATCCAGCTCGGGCCGCAGACCGTGCTCGCCCATTTCGGCGAGCTGCATCCGGCCGTCGTCGAGGCGCTCGACGCCGAGGGGCCGATCGTCGCCGCCGAGGTGATCCTCGACCGCATCCCGGTTGCCAAGGCCAAGGCCGGCCGCGGCAAGCCGGCGCTGGCGCTGTCGGCCTTCATGCCGGTCAGCCGCGACTTCGCCTTCGTCGTCGACGATGGCGTCGAGGTGGCGAAGATCGTCAAGGCGGTACAGGGCGCCGACAAGAAGCTGATCGGCGGCGTCGAGGTGTTCGACGTCTACCGGGGCGAGCACGTCTCGGCCGGCCAGAAGTCGGTGGCGATCGCCGTGACGCTCGAGCCGACCGACCGTACGCTGACCGACGAGGACATCGACAAGGTGTCGAAGGCGATCGTCGCCGCCGTGCAGAAGGCGACCGGGGCGAGCCTGCGCGGCTGAGATCGGCCAAAGACGTCATGACAAAGGCCGCGAGGGCATGCCTCGCGGCCTTTTCGTTACTTCGCCACCAGCACCTGAGCGCATTCGGGCGGCAGGTCCTTCAGCGTGATCTCGGGCGGCGGTGGCTTGGGCTTCGACGGCTTCGTCGGCTTGGGCGGTGGCGGCGCGTACCAGCTTTGCAGCTCGGCGCCGCAGCCGTCGCCGGACGGCGGCTCGGCCTGCGGCTTGCAGGTCGGTGAATTCTTCGGGCAGGCGATGCGGACGTGGAAGTGGAAGTCGTGGCCCCACCAGGGTCGCACCTTGGAGAGCCATGAGCGGTCGCCGGTCGCCCGCTCGCAGAGCGCCTTCTTGATGGCCCGGTTGACGAAGATGCGCTCCACCTCCGGCTGCTTGGCCGCCAGGCGGATGATGCCGAACTGCTTGTCGGAAAACTTCGCCGGATCGACGCTCAGCGTGTCGCGCGCCAGCATGGAGACGGCGCTGACCTTTTCGCGCTCGTCGTAGGAGAACTCCCGCTTCGGCATCGGCGTCAGCCAGATGTCGGCGTCGAGGCCGATCTGGTGACTGGCGTGGCCCGACGACATCGGGCCGCCGCGCGGCTGCGACATGTCGCCGACCAAGAGGCCGTTCCAGCCGACCGATGGCGCCTTGGCGGCGAGGCGTTCGAGGAAGTCGACCAGCACCGGGTTGCCCCAGTTGCGGTTGCGGGAGAGGCGCATCACCTGCCAGGTCGGGCCGTTGACCGGCAGCAGCGCGGCGCCGGCAAGGCACCCCTTGGCATAGGCGCCGATCGAACGGGCGGCGAGCGGCGCCGGCGCCTCGACGGCGCCGAACAGCTCCTTGGCCGGCCGGTCGGCGGCGGCGGCCGGCAGCGCGGCGGCGAGGAGGATAGCGGCGAAGAGGCGTTTCAGCATGAGGCGATTCCGGATCGGACGGGCAACCATGCTGCGCCAATCCGGATTAACCGGAGATTAACCAGCCTCACTCGCGGATCGACGGCCTGAGACGCAGCACCGGCAGCGAGCCGGTGACGTCGAGGCCGGACGGCCTCATCGAGAACACCATGCCGGCCGGCCCGGAGGCGACTTCGGAGAGCCAGGGCGGCCGCACGCCGTCGATCAGCCGGGCGGCAAGACCGTCCGGCGCTCGTTCGGCCATCTGGTTGAGTTCGGGATCACCGGCGCAGGCGGCGAGATAGGTGGCGCCGGTCCTGCGGAAAGCGGCCTCGGGATCGGCGCCGGTGAACACCGCATCCACGGCGAGGATGCCGTGGGCGTCGCGGTGGTAGGGGGCGGCCAGCACGGCATGCGGCGTCGCTTCCAGCAGGAAGGCGCCGAAGTTGGAGGTGGCGACGACGAGACCCGGCGCGCGGGCGGACAGCACATCGCCGAAGAAGGCGCGACAGTCGGTGGTGGTGGTTGCTTCCACGGTATCGGCCTCCGTCCGGCCGAGCAATCGGTCGACCGGTTGGCCGGCCAGCCACCACAGCGCCGGGACGGCGACGAGCCAGCTCCAGCGCCGGGCCACCGCCCTGATATCATCGCGGCCGGCGGTGTCGCGCACCGCCAGCGCGGCGACGACGCCGATGGCGGCCGAGGCGACGATTTGGGCGCCGACCATGGCGCGCAGTTGCACCATGCCGATCAGCACCGAGCCGCCGAGGATGGACAGCACCATGGCAAAGCCCGGCCGGTCGGCGGGCGGCAGGCGGCGGAGCGCCGCGGCGCCGAGCAGGACGGCGGCGAAGGGGGCGAGATAGAGCGGCAACGCCAGCGTCGGCCGTCCCTGGAGCGTGGCGAGAAGACCCTGCGCCTCGGCGACGCGATCGAGCCAGATCGGCCGGATGGCCGGATCGACGCCGCCATAGGGGCCGGCGAGACAGGTCGGGAACAGCACGGCGGCTATCGCCACTAGCAGCGAGCCGACGGCGACCAGCGCGCCGCCGCGCATCAGCAGGCCGGGCACGCCGTCGTCGTGGCCGCGCAGCAGGGCGGTGAGCACCATGACGCCGGCACCGCCGACCAGCACCGGCACCAGATAGGCGAAGGACAGCGTGTCGCAGGCCGGCACCAGCCAGCGCGACGGCGGAATGGTGGCGACGGCGGCGACAAGCGTGCCGGCGACCAGCGCGCCGGTGAACAGCATGAGGCCGCGCCGCCAGCGGTCGGCGTCGACCGTCCAGGCGGCGGCGAGGCCGAGGATGGCCAGCAGGACGGCGAGCAGCGTCTCCATGCCGACGGCAAGGCTCAGGGCCGCCGCCGCGCCGGCGAGAAGCGGCCAGCGGCGGTCGCCATCGGCCCGCACCAGCCCCATCAGCACGACGGCGACCAGCACGGCCTGGACGTTGTGGTGATCGAGGATGCCCGGCTGGAACACCGCCTTCACCTGCGGCGACAGGAAGATCATCAACAGCGTGACCAGGCGGGCGATGTCGCCGCCGAAGCGGCCGGCCACCGAGGCCAGCGCCCAGGCAAAGGGCACCACCAGCAGTACCGGCCAGAGGTTGGCGGCGAACAGCTCGGCGCCGGCCCGGCCGAAGAACGGCGTCGCCGCCAGGATCAGCGCGGCGATCGGCGCGTCGACGAGGCGCGACCAGTGCATCAGCAGGCCGCCCGGCGGGTCGAGCCGATACTGGGTGAGATCGAACCAGCCCTGGCCGGCGAGGAGGTCGCGCACCTCGACGAGGCGCATCATCGAATCGGGGTCGCTCCAGGCGGGGCCGAGGTCGGCAAGGCGGCCCACTCCCAGAAGCCCGGCGACCAGCAGTCCCAGCGCGGCGGCGAAGATCAGGCGGGTCCGGAGCCTGAGACCGGAGAGGACGGAGGCGGCGCCGAGGGCGCCTTGTTTCGAATTCATTGACCAAAGCCGACAACAGGACGCGGGACGCCCGGCACACGCTAAGCGTCGTTAGCTTTGCCTTAACACGATGGATAAATGGTAAAGGCGACGTGCCGCGCTTCGCGGCCCGCAGCCGTCCGAGTGTGCCCCCGATGACCGCAACCGACATCCGCCCGGACGCCGCCGAGCCTCCAACCTTTCCCGGCCTCGACATCGCGGTGGTGCTGCCCTGCTACAACGAAGGGGCGACGATCGGCGCCGTGGTGCGCGGCTTCCGGGCGGCGCTGCCCGAGGCGCGCGTCATCGTATTCGACAACAATTCCTCGGACCGCACCGCCGTCGAGGCGCGCGTCGCCGGCGCCGAGGTGATCCGCGAGAGCCGGCAGGGCAAGGGCCACGTGGTGCGGCGGATGTTCGCCGACATCGACGCCGACGTCTACGTGATGGCCGACGGCGACGGCACCTACGCGCCGGCCGACGCGGTCGACCTCGTCCGGGCGCTGATCACCGAGCGGGCCGACATGGCGGTCGGCGTGCGTCGCAACGTCACCGTCGATGCCGGCCGCTCCGGCCACGCCTTCGGCAACCGCCTGTTCAACGGTCTCTACCGGCGGCTGTTCGGCGCCGGCTTCACCGACGTGTTCTCCGGCTATCGCGCCTTCACCCGCCGCTTCGTCAAGAGCTTCCCGGCCGTCTCGCACGGCTTCGAGATCGAGACGGAGATGGCGGTCCACGCCGGCCAGTTGCACATTCCCACCGTCGAGCTGCCGCTCGACTACGGCCGCCGCGTCGAGGGCGCGCCGTCCAAGCTCAACACCTTCCGCGACGGCTTCCGCATCCTGATGATGTTCATGATGCTGGTGAAGGAAACGCGGCCGAGCCTGTTCTTCGGCGTGCTGTCGGGCCTCTGCGCCGCCGCCGCGGTGATCCTCGCGCTGCCGATCTTCGCGACCTATGTCGAGACCGGGCTGGTGCCGCGCCTGCCGACGGCGGTGCTCAGCACCGGGCTGATGATCCTCGCCGCGCTGATCGCCACCGCCGGCCTGGTGCTCGACAGCCTCGCCCGCTCGCGCGTCGAGCAGAAGCGCATCCTCTACCTGTCGATCCCCTCGCTGAAGCGGCCGGACCCGGCGGCGACCGAAACGGCGACGGCGGCCAATCTCGCGGCGCTGCGCGACCTCTTGCGGCAGGCCGGCTGAGATGACCACCTTCCGCCGGCTCGGCGGCTTCGCGCTGGCCGGCTTCAGCGGCTTCTTCGTCGACGCCGGCCTCACCGAGGCGCTGGCGGCCCTCGGCGTGAGTCCCTATTTCGGCCGCGTCGCCGCGGTGGCGGTGGCCATCGCCGTGACCTACGCCATCAACCGCAACCTGACCTGGAAGGACCGGCGCGCGCCGGTGCCCGGCCGGCGGGCGCGCTATGTGGCGGTGTCGCTGACGTCGATCGCCGTCAACTACCTGGTGTTCGCGGCGGCGCTCGCCACGATCTCCGGTCTCAGGCCGCTGATCGCCGTGGCGGCCGGCACCGGCGTCGGCATGGTAATGAACTACGCCGGCTATTCGCGCCTGGTGTTCCGGAACGATCAGGCGGCGTAACGGCTAGCATCGGCGCCGTAATAGCGGACGTAGCGCTCGGAGATGCGCTCGACCGGCAGCACGATCATCACGTCGGTGGTACCGAAGGGACGGTCGACGACGGCGCCGCGGCCGATCATGGCGCCGAGCCGGAGATAGCCCTTGATCAGCGGCGGCATCGCGGCGAGCGCGGCGCGCATGTCGATCGCCTCGATCGGCAGCCGGTTCATGGATACGGCCCGCTCGGGCCGCGCCTCCACCAGCCAGTCGCCGCCGGCCGAGGCGTGGTGGTGCAGGAAGGACAGCGGCAGGGCGAGGGCGTCGGGGTCGGTGCCCTCGAAGGAAGCGCAGCCGATCATCGCGTCGATACCGTGGTTCAGCACATAGGCCCAGATGCCCTGCCACAGCAGTTCCACCGTGCGCTTCGATCGGTAGGGCTTCATGACGCAGGAACGGCCGAGTTCCAGGAATTCGACACCGGGATGGCGGGCGATCAGCGGCTCGATGGCGAACTCGCCGGCCGTGTAGAAGCCGCCGTGGCGCGTTGCCACCTCCTGGCGCAGCAAGCGGTAGGTGCCGACGATGCGCGGCCGCGCCCGACGGAAGCGGCGGATCTCGACGTCGTCGTGATCGAGAACCAGGAGATGGTCGCAATAGCGGTCGAAGGCATCTGCGTCGCGGCGGCGGAAGAAGGTGCGCGGATCGGCGGTGGCCTGCATCTCGCCGTAGAAGACGCGGTAGCGCAGCGCCTGGGCGGCGCGCACCTCGGCGGCCGAGCGGGCGAGCCGCACCTCCAGCGCGCCCATGCGGCCGAGCGGCATTTCCCCGGCCGCACCGGAAGAGGCCGGCGGCGGCTTGCCGGCGGCGGGAAAGCCACTTGGGAGACCGAACATCGCAAACCCTCCGGTTGTCCGTCCTTGTTCTTTTCTCGCTCACCTTTCTGCAAGGATAATGTCAATTCGCCGACGGTTCCGTGACAATTCGGTAATGGGGACGAAAGTCGGATCGTCGTGTCCGGCCGCCACTGCACGGCAACTTAATCAACGGTTGAGAAGTCGCTGCTATGAGGGATTCCCGCCTCCCGCCAATTCCGGGCCGCCATGACTGACCGTCTTGCCTCGCCGCGTCTTTCCATCGTCGTCCCCTGCTTCAATGAGGAAGGCGGCATCGACGAGTTCCTGAATCGGGCCGCGCGCGCCGCTGGAGCCGCCGTCGGACCGGATTTCGAGATCGTCGCCGTCGATGACGGCTCGTCGGACGCCACCTGGGAGCGCATCGCCGTCCGCTCGCGCGACCTGCCCAATCTCGTCGGCGTGCGGCTGATGCGCAACCACGGCCATCAGATCGCCGCCACCGCCGGCCTGTCGGTGGCGCGCGGCGAGCGCGTTCTGCTGATCGACGCCGATCTGCAGGATCCGCCCGAGCTGCTGCTGCTGATGATGCCGATCATGGATCGCGGCGCCGACGTCGTCTACGGCCAGCGCAGCCGGAGAGCCGGCGAGACGCGCTTCAAGCTGACGACCGCCGCAGCCTTCTACCGCATTCTCACCCGGCTGACCTCGGTGCCCATTCCCAGGGACACCGGTGATTTCCGCCTGATGAGCCGGCGGGTGGTCGACATCCTGCTCGCCATGCCCGAGCGCGACCGCTTCATCCGCGGCATGGTCAGCTGGGTCGGCGGCCGGCAGGTGGCGCTCCCCTACGAGCGGGACGCCCGCTTCGCCGGCGAGACCAAGTATCCGCTGCGCAAGATGGTCCGCTTCGCGCTCGACGCCATCACCAGCTTTTCCACCGTGCCGTTGCGCATCGTCACATGGGTCGGCTTCGCCTCGGCGCTGCTGGCGGCGGGCCTCGTCGCCTATACGCTGGCCCAGTGGTTCGCCGGGCATACCGTGGCCGGCTGGTCGAGCCTGATGGCGGCGATCGCCGGCTTCTTCTCCATCCAGTTCATCGGCATGGGGATCATGGGCGAGTATGTCGGCCGGCTGGTCCAGGAGGCCAAGCAGCGGCCGATGTTCATGGTCGACTGCGTCAGCCGGGGCGGCGTCAGCCGGCCGCTCGACCTCCTGACCGCCGGCATGCACCCGTCGGAGCGGCGGGCGGCGGTGGAGCGCGCGCTGGGCAGCGAGAGCGGGACGGCAGGCCGGACCGGCACGGATGACTGAAGACCCCGCCGTTATCCTTCCGCCAAGGCCTCCGGCGACCTCGCCGCTGCTGCGTCCCGGCTTCCATGTAGCGTTTTTCGTCGTGGTGGCGGCCATCCTGGTCGCAGCCGTGCGCATCCCGCCGATCCTCGACTTCCCGAACCACTTCGCGCGCATCTTCCTGATCGCCGGCGGCATCGACCAGCCGTTCTTCGGCAGTGCCTACGCACTCGACTGGAGTCGGGCGCGCACCAACATCGGCATCGACCTGCTGGCCTTCTGGATCGGGCCGCTGGTCGGGCCGGAATTGCTGGCGCGAACGCTATTGTTCCTCGCCGTCGTGCTGCCGCCGCTCGGCGCCATCGCGCTCAATCGCCGGCTGTTCGGCGGCAGCCGGCCGTTCCAGGTGGCGATCCTGTTCCTGGCCTGGTCGACGACGCTGGTCAGCGGCTTCGTCAATTTCCAGATCGGCATTGGTCTCGCGCTCTTCTTCGCGCTCGTCGACCTGCGGATCGGGCGGGGGCATCCCGTCCTCCTCAACCTCTGGCGCGCCGCCGCCTGCTTCCTGCTGACCATCGACCACATTTTCGCCGCCGGCTTCTACCTCGTGCTGTCGGCCGGCCTCGAATTGCCGGCGAGCTTCCGCGACTTCGCCGCTCCCCGCGTCCTGGCGACGGCCTGCGTCCGCATTGCCATCGGCGGCGCGATCGGTCTCGCACCGATCGCCGCCCTCATGCTGAGTGCCGGTGGCCTGCCCGGCGAGGATTCAGGCGTCGGAACGATGTGGAACACGCCGGTCCTCGCCCTCTCCAATGTGCTCAGCGCCATCTCGTCCTATCTCACGCCGCTCGACATCGCCTTCCTCGTGCCGATCGTCATCATCGTCGTCGAGGCCCGCAGCCGCCGGCGGATGCGCGTTCACGCCGGCCTGATCACCGCCGCCGGTCTGCTCTTGGTGTTGTCGCTGCTGGCGCCGCGCCACGCGATGGGCACCGGCTGGATCAGTTGGCGCTTCCCGATCATGACGCTGCTCGCCGGCGCCGCGGCGATCTGCCCCTTTCCGGATGCCGAGGGAGCGGTGCGCCGACGGATCGTCGCCGCGTCGGCCGCCGCGGTGTTCCTGAGAACCGCCGTCGTCGCGGCGCTCTGGTGGCAGGGCAGTCAGGATGCCACCGCCGTTCAACGCGTGCTCGCCGCCGTTCCACCAGGCAGCAAGGTGCTGCCGGTCGACCATTATCCGCTTCATCGGCCGGGCTGGCGGCATGCCAGCCGCTATTTCTTCGGCGGCGAGGATACCATCCGCCATCTGCCGGCGCTCGCCACCCCGGACGCCGGCGCCTTCGTGCCGACCTTGTTCACGGCCATCGGCAAGCAGCCGCTTGCGGTGATCGGCGATTTCCGCTCCATCGCCGTGCCCGAAGGCAACCTGTTGCCGATCGGCGCGCTGTTCTGCGACAGCATGCAGGCTTTCTACGCGCCGTTCACGCCCTATCTCGCCGACTGGCGGCAGCGCTTCGACTACGTGCTGACGGTCAATGCCGATCTGCCCGACATGTTCGTCGGAGCGGCCCGGCCGGCCGGACTGACCGAAGTGGTCGATGCCGGCTTCGCCGTCCTCTATGCGATCGACAAGGCCGACACCGTCCCCCGCTTCGGTGGAGCGGACGAGTGTCCGGCGCCGCAAGCTTGGTATCCGAATTGAAGCCCCGCTCAGCCGGCTGACCCGGCATCGGCCCGGCGCAGAAGATCGATGCCGCCGGTCCCGCCCTGCCCGGCAACGCGGCCGGCCGGCCGGTAGCCGTCGAGCAGGCGAGCGGTGTCCGGGTCCTCGCGGGCCCAGGCGAGCCAGTCGAAGTTGTCGCGGCGATCGACGAGGATGACGTCCGGCCGTCTTTCGGCGATGTCGCGGCGCAGCACCGCCCGGTCATGGGCAATCCAGGCGGCGAGCGCCTGATCGTCGGCGCCTCCGTCCGGGCGGGCGTTGTAGGCCATCACCGTCAGCCAGCGGCAGGAGAAGGTGCCGACCCAGCGACCGCCGGCGTCCCGTGTCGAGGGGTGGCCGACGTCATGCGAGGCGGCGATGTTGAGAACCGTCGGCTGGTCGATGCCGGTGGCGACGATCGCCCGCGTCAGCGGCGACCAGTCGATCCAGGTCACCATCATCCACAGCGAATGCATCGCCAGTATGAGCGCGGCCATCGTCACGGCGATCAGCGGCGGGCGGCCTCGCCGCCCCGCCCAGGCATGCGGCAGAACGTCGCCGAACAGCAGGAGCAGACCGTAGCCGGTGGCCGGAAACAGGTGATAGGGCCAGCCCTTGGCTTGCAGGAGATAGGCGGCGAAGAAACCGAGACCGGCCGCCGCCAGCACCCCGGCGAGCGGCGTGCGCGATCCGTAGAGCCAGGCAACGGCCAGCAGCACCACGAACAGGAACCCCTTGTCGGCGACGAGCAGAGCCTCGAGCGGCGCGCGGATCGGCACGTAGACCGCGAGCACCATCGGCAGCACATCCCGGAAGAAGGTCGGGAAGGCCAGATAGACGAAGCCCTGGAAGGCGACCACGGTGATGCCGGCGGCGATCGTCCCGGGGTTGAAGAGCGGCGTTAGCCAGGAGCCGCTGCCGGTCCGCCAGGCCCGCGCCGCCAGCCACAGGCAGGGAAACAGCACGGCAAGGACGAAATGCGGCTTGACGGCGACGCAAAGGCCGGCCAGCACGCCCGCCGCGATGGACGGCCGCCCCCTTTGCTCGGCGAGGAGCATGAGTTCGACGAAGAAGGGCAGCGCGATGAGTGCCGCCACCTGGTCCTTCTGGCCGTAGGCGCCGAGCGGCAGCACCAGGAACACCAGCACCACGGCCGCCTCCAGCCGGCCGCCGCCCTCGGCGCCGGCCGCATTGAGGCGGTGGCGGACGACGCGGGCAATGCCGAGCCCGATCAGGCCGATCATCACGACGGTGGCGAGTTCGGCCCTGAGCCCGGTCAGACGCTCGACGAGCACGGCCGGCAGATAAAGCAGCACCGACAGCGGCGGGTTGGTCTCGATGATATCCTTGTAGAGTTCCTTGCTGTCGAGCAGCGCCTCGGCATTGGTGATCAGCCAGCTGATGTCGTCCTTGGTCGGCATGAAGGCATGGAAGACCATGGCGGCGACGGCCATCAGGACGGCCGCCGCCGTCCAGGCGTCGACGGGCGTCCGGGGCGCGGCGGCGCGGTTCGCCGCCGTCATAGGGCCGGACTCTCGCCGCGGGTGGTGTCGACCGCCGCCGGAGCCGCCGACGACTGCTGCCCCCTGGCGCGGCCGCGCCGCCGGCCGACCTGCCAGACGACGTTGTCGGCGATGGCAAAGTTGATGACGCCGCCGATCAGCGCGCCGGATAGGCCGGCCAGCGGCCAGCTCCCGAGTTCGGCGATGGCGAGTTCGGCGACGCTGACGTTGGCGAGCGCGCCGATCGAGCAGACGAGGCAGAAGGCCACCACGCCGCCGTAGATCGCCGGCCCGGACAGGCGCCAGCGACGGTAGGTGACCTCGTTGTTCAGTCCGAAGTTGAACAGCATGGCGACGAAGGTGGCCATGATCTGGCCCTCCTCGAAGGCGACGCCGGCCGCCCGGCTCGCCCAGAGCGCCAGCATGTGGACCAGGATTCCGAGGCTGCCGACCATGCAGAACAGCACGAAGCGCCCCGGCACGAAGCCGCGCGACAGCTTCTCGACCAGGAGCGTGGCATATTCGGCGATCACCATCGCCGAAATCTTGCTCTCGCCCTCGGCCCGCCGGCGGAAGACGAAGGGCACTTCCTCGACGCGCAGCGGCCGCCGGGCGGAGGCGAGCATGTCGAGCAGGATCTTGTAGCCCTGAGCCGACAGATCGTAGACGATCTCGTCGAGGAGATCGCGGCGGAACATGAAGAAGCCGCTCATCGGATCGGACGTCCGTCCGCCGATGACCATCCGGCTCACCCAGGTCGCCAGCCGGCTCATCGCCTGGCGGCCGGCGTTCCAGTCGCCGACGCCGCCCTTGCCGTCGTAGCGGGTGGCGACCACCACGTCGGCACGGCTGTCGCAAAGCTTGTCGTACATTGCCGCGAGAATGCGCTCGTCGTGCTGGAAGTCGGCGTCCATGACGGCGATCGCGTCGCCGCTCGCCGAGAGTGCCCCCTCGATCACCGCCGAGGACAGGCCGCGACGGCCGACGCGGCGCAGGCAACGGACCCGAGGGTCGGTGGCGGCAATGCGCCGCACCTCCTCGAAGGTGCGGTCGGGACTGTCGTCGTCGACGACGATGATCTCCCAGTCGAGACCGTCGAGAACGCGGGCGACCGAGGCGATCAGCGGCGCGATGTTGGCGCGTTCGTTGTAGGTCGGGACGACCAGCGACAGCCGGCCCCTCGGCACGCGGTCCGGATCCGGCTCCGTTACCACAGTCTGATCCATGACCGGCTCCACCCTGCGACCGTGACGGGTGCCCCGATGGCGTCACCCTTTCGCGTTCCGGAGGAAATCCTAGGCGGCCACGCCTTAATGTCCGGTTAGGGCGGCGAGCTTCTCTTTCGCGCCAGAAGCCGCCGCCGGACGGCATCCGCCGTCTTGCGCCGCCTCAGCCGGCAACCTATATACCGCCCGAATTCGGGGAGTTCCCCGGTCAGCATTCATAGGAAAAAAACGGGGACCGGCCGGGTATCCGGCGCCACGCCGAATGCCTCGCAAGGGGGTTCGGACGGTCTGCCTGAACGGAGTGACGAAATGGGCAAGGTTATTGGCATCGACCTCGGAACGACCAACTCCTGCGTCGCCATCATGGATGGCAAGAACGCCAAGGTCATCGAGAACTCGGAGGGCGCGCGCACCACGCCGTCGATCGTCGCCTTCGCCGACGGCGGCGAGCGTCTGGTCGGCCAGCCGGCGAAACGGCAGGCGGTGACCAATCCCGAGAACACCATCTTCGCGGTGAAGCGGCTGATCGGCCGCCGCTTCGAGGACCCGATGGTGGCAAAAGACAAGGATCTCGTCCCCTATGCCATCGTCAAGGGCGACAACGGCGACGCCTGGGTCAGCGCCGACGGCAAGAAGTATTCGCCGTCGCAGATCTCGGCCATGACGCTCGCCAAGATGAAGGAGACGGCCGAAGCCTATCTCGGCACCGCCGTCACCCAGGCCGTCATCACCGTCCCCGCATACTTCAACGACGCCCAGCGTCAGGCCACCAAGGACGCCGGCAAGATCGCCGGCCTCGAGGTGCTGCGCATCATCAACGAGCCGACGGCCGCCGCCCTCGCCTACGGCCTCGACAAGTCCGACCATTCCAGGACCATCGCCGTCTACGACCTCGGCGGCGGCACCTTCGACATCTCGATCCTGGAGATCGGCGACGGCGTGTTCGAGGTGAAGTCGACCAACGGCGATACCTTCCTCGGTGGCGAAGACTTCGACATGCGGCTCGTCAACTATCTCGCCGACGAGTTCAGGAAGGAGCAGGGCATCGACCTCCGGGGCGACAAGCTGGCGCTCCAGCGCCTCAAGGAAGCCGCCGAGAAGGCCAAGATCGAGCTGTCCAGCGCCTCGCAGACCGAGATCAACCTGCCGTTCATCACCGCCGACGCCAAGGGCCCCAAGCACCTGACGCTGAAGCTCACCCGCGCCAAGTTCGAGGCGCTGGTCGACGACCTGATCCAGAAGACCGTCGAGCCCTGCAAGGCGGCCCTCAAGGATGCCGGCCTCAGCGCCGGGCAGATCGACGAGGTGGTGCTGGTCGGCGGCATGACGCGCATGCCCAAGGTGCAGGAGACGGTGAAGCAGTTCTTCGGCCGCGAGCCGCACAAGGGCGTCAACCCGGACGAGGTGGTGGCGATCGGCGCCGCCATCCAGGCCGGCGTGCTGGCCGGCGAGGTCAAGGACGTGCTGCTGCTCGACGTGACGCCGCTGTCGCTCGGCATCGAGACGCTGGGCGGCGTGTTCACGCGCCTGATCGACCGCAACACCACCATTCCGACCAAGAAGAGCCAGGTGTTCTCGACCGCCGAGGACAGCCAGAGCGCGGTGACCATCCGCGTCTTCCAGGGCGAGCGCGAGATGGCGGCCGACAACAAGCTGCTCGGCCAGTTCGATCTCGTCGGTCTGCCGCCGGCGCCGCGCGGCGTGCCGCAGATCGAGGTGACCTTCGACATCGACGCCAACGGCATCGTCAACGTGTCGGCCAAGGACAAGGGCACCGGCAAGGAGCAGCAGATCCGCATCCAGGCGTCGGGCGGCCTGTCGGACGCCGACATCGACAAGATGGTGAAGGACGCCGAGGCCAATGCCACCGCCGACAAGGCGCGCCGCGAGGCCGTCGAGGCCAAGAACCACGGCGAGGCGCTGATCCACTCGACCGAGAAGTCGCTTGCCGACTACGGCGACAAGGTGTCGTCGTCGGACAAGTCGATCATCGAGAGCGCCATCGCCGACCTCAAGGCGGTGCTCGATTCGAACGACGCCGAGGACATCAAGGCCAAGACCAACGCCCTCGCCCAGGCGGCCATGAAGCTTGGCGAGGCGATGTACGCCGCCCAGCAGCAGCCGGGCGATGCCGAGACGAAGCCGGGCACCGAGGGCGAGGACGTCCTCGACGCCGACTTCGAGGAGGTCAAGGACGACAAGAAGAACGGCTGAGGCCGGGCTTCCTGAGCATCCGGCTCCCCGTCCGCAGAGGCCGGGGGGCCGGTCCTCGTCAGGGGCATCCGCGCCCGAAACGTTGCAGGCTTTTTCGGGCCAGCGGATGCCAAGAGCAGAAACGTGAGGTATAAGCCGCCAGCAACGGCTCATGCTTCATGGCCGGGCGGGACGCGACCGCCGCAGGGTTCCCCTCGACCTCGGGACAGACGATGGCCAAACGCGACTATTACGACGTGCTGGGCGTTCCCCGCGACGCCGACGAAAAGACGCTGAAAAGCGCCTTCCGCAAGCTCGCCATGCAGTTGCATCCGGACAAGAACCCCGGAGACGACACCGCCGAGGCCCGCTTCAAGGAAGCCAACGAGGCCTACGAAGTTCTGAGGGACCCGCAGAAGAAGGCCGCCTACGACCGCTTCGGTCATGCCGCCTTCGAGAACGGCATGGGCGGACGCGGCGATGCCGGCGGCTTCGGCGCCTCGATGGCCGACATCTTCGACGACATCTTCGGCGAGTTCATGGGCGGCGGCCGCCGCAGCCGGCCGAACGGCCGCGAGCGCGGCGCCGACCTCCGCTACAATCTCGACGTCACGCTGGAGGAAGCCTTCTCCGGCAAGACCGTCGAGATCCGCGTGCCCACCTCGATCACCTGCGTCAAGTGCGCCGGCACCGGCGCCAAGCCCGGCACGTCCCCCCAGACCTGCCGCACCTGCGGCGGCTCGGGCAAGGTCCGGGCGAGCCAGGGCTTCTTCACCATCGAGCGCACCTGCCCGACCTGCCAGGGCCGCGGCGAGACCATCGCCAACCCTTGCGACGCCTGCTCGGGCACCGGGCGGACCACGCAGGAGCGCACGCTTTCCGTCAACATTCCCTCGGGTATCGAGGACGGCACGCGCATCCGCCTGTCCGGCGAGGGCGAGGCGGGACTGAGGGGCGGCCCGGCCGGCGACCTCTACATCTTCATCTCGCTCAGGCCGCATGCCTTCTTCCAGCGCGACGGCGCCGACCTCCATTGCCGCGTGCCGATCTCCATGACCACGGCGGCGCTGGGCGGCGAGTTCGAGGTGCCGACCATCGACGGCGGCAAGACCAAGGTGCGTGTGCCCGAGGGCGCGCAGACCGGCAAGCAGTTCCGCTTGCGCGGCAAGGGCATGCCGGTGCTGAGGGCACGCGACGTCGGCGACATGTACATCAACGTCACCGTCGAGACGCCGCAGCGGCTGACGCGCCGCCAGCGCGAGCTGCTGGAGGAGTTCGAGCGCGAGTCCTCGGGCGACAACAATCCCGAATCGGCCGGCTTCTTCGCCCGCGTCCGCGATTTCTTCGACAATCTGGGCGGCTGATCAGCTATCGTCAAACTACGGACATGCCGGCGGGCGAAGATTCGCTCCGAGATCGCCTTGTGGCCAAGCCTGGGAGTGAAGGATGCTGGTGCACCGACTGCGGGACGAAGCGATCGCCGGGGCGCGGCGCGTGCGCTGTCAGTATTCCGACGACATCAAGTTTCTGCGAAGCTGGGCATCGAGGCCGCTGACCACCGGCGCCGTCAGCCCGTCGGGGCGTTTCCTGGCGCGCGCCATGGCCGCCGTCGTCGATCCGGCCTGGACGGGGATGGTGGTCGAACTCGGACCCGGCACCGGCGCTGTGACGGCGGCGCTCATCGAACGCGGCCTGCCGCCCGAGCGGCTGATCGCCATCGAGTACAATCCCGACTTCGCCGAGCACATCCGCGCCCGCTTTCCGGGGCTGCATGTGACGGTGGGCGACGCCTACCAGCTCACCGACGCGCTGAAGCACGCCGGCGTCTCCGAGGTGGCGGCCGTCGTGTCGTCGCTGCCCCTCTTCACCCGGCCGCCGCTGCAACGCCGCCGCCTGCTCGACCAGGCGATGGCCGCCTTGCCGCCGGAACGTCCATTCATCCAGTTCTCCTACGCGCTGGTGCCGCCGGTACCCGCCGAGCCGAGCCGCTGGACGCTCGACGTCGGCGGCTGGATCGTGCGCAACCTGCCGCCGGCCCGCGTCTGGACCTACCGCAAGGCGTGAGGGCCATTGGCGAAGAGGCCGGCGCGCCTTGAGACGCCGGCCGGATCAGGCCTCCTGCCGGGCCTCTCCGGCGTCGGTTTCGGCCCGCTCAAAGCAGCAGTTGCAATAGCTCCGCGCGCACATGCGGCAGAGACGGCGGCGATCGACGCCGCGGTCGACATGGTCCTGTAGGATGCGGTCGAGCAGCCGGCCGAGCTGGTGGCGCTCCTCGGGGGTGAGGCAGGCGAGGAAGGCGCCGCTCTCGGCGAGGCGCCGGCTTTGCAGCTCCTGCGCCCGGCGGCGGCCGGCCGGCGTGATCTCGACCAGCACTTCGCGACCGATCCGGCGCTGGCGGCGCATCAGGCCGTCTGCCTCCAGCCGGTCGACCAGACGGACGGTGGCCGAATGGGTGAGGCCGACGATGACGGCGATCTCGCCGATGGCCAGCGGCGGGCTGTTGGCGCCGGCGATCAGCGCCGCGACGGCGGTGGTGGCGAGGCCGGCGTCGGCGGCCAGCGCCGCGTCGGTGACGGCCAGCGACAAGGCGGCGAGCTTGTTCGACAAATGCACGTCCGTGTCTCCCGGCTGTCCCACGCCGTACCCAGCCGGCCACGGGAATCGCTATCCGCTTCTCATTGATAACCGAACGTGACGGCCGGCACCGCCCATGAAAACACTTACCGCGTGTGCTACCTCCGTCGCACCGCGCGCCGCGATCGGCGAGCCGGCGCCGTAAAACCTTGGCTTTGCCGGGCGTCGGGTGCTTGGCGGGGGAACGGGGGAATGCTATCTAGCCGGCCATGACGAAACAGCCGCTGTCCAATATTCGCAACTTCGCGATCATCGCCCACATCGATCACGGCAAGTCGACGCTCGCCGACCGCCTGATCCAGGCGACGGGCGCCGTCGCCCAGCGCGACATGAAGGAGCAGATCCTCGATTCGATGGACATCGAGCGCGAGCGCGGCATCACCATCAAGGCGCAGACCGTCCGGCTGTCTTACAAAGCGAAAGATGGCGAGACCTACACGTTGAACCTGATGGACACGCCCGGCCACGTCGACTTCGCCTACGAGGTCAGCCGGTCGCTGGCCGCCTGCGAGGGCTCGCTGCTGGTGGTCGACGCCAGCCAGGGCGTCGAGGCGCAGACGCTGGCCAACGTCTACCAGGCGATCGACAACAACCACGAGATCGTGCCGATCCTCAACAAGATCGACCTGCCGGCCGCCGAGCCGGAGCGCGTCAAGCAGCAGATCGAGGACGTCATCGGCCTCGACGCGTCCGACGCCGTGGAGATCTCGGCCAAGACCGGCATCAACATCGAGGGCGTGCTGGAGGCGATCGTCACCCGCCTGCCGCCGCCGCAGGGCGATCCGGACGCGCCACTCAAGGCCATGCTGGTCGACAGCTGGTACGACGCCTATCTCGGCGTCATGGTGCTGGTCCGCATCATCGACGGCGTGCTGCAGAAGGGCATGAAGGTCCGGATGATGCGCACCGGCGCCGTCTACGAGGTGGAGCGCGTCGGCACCATGACGCCGAAGCTCGAACTCTGCGACAAGCTGATGACCGGCGAGGTCGGCGTCATCACCGCCTCGATCAAGGAGGTGGCCGACACCGCCGTCGGCGATACCATCACCGAGGAGCGCCGCCAGACCGCCGAGCCGCTGCCTGGCTTCCGGCCGGCGCAGCCGGTGGTGTTCTGCGGCCTGTTCCCGGTCGACGCCGCCGACTTCGAGGACCTGCGCGCCGCCGTCGGCAAGCTCAGGCTCAACGACGCCAGCTTCTCCTTCGAGATGGAGACCTCGGCCGCCCTCGGCTTCGGCTTCCGCTGCGGCTTCCTCGGCCTCCTGCACCTCGAAATCATCCAGGAGCGGCTGGAGCGCGAGTTCAACCTCGACCTGATCGCCACGGCGCCGTCGGTCATCTACAAGATGCGCCTCACCGACGACACCGAGATCGAGCTGCACAATCCGGCCGACATGCCGGAGGTGACGCGCATCGTCGAGATCGACGAGCCGTGGATCCGCGCCTCGATCATGACGCCGGACGACTATCTCGGCGCTATCCTGAAGCTCTGCCAGGACCGGCGCGGCATCCAGATCGACCTCTCCTACGTCGGCAGCCGGGCCATCGTGCAATACGATCTGCCGCTCAACGAGGTGGTGTTCGACTTCTACGACCGCCTGAAGTCGATCTCCAAGGGCTACGCCTCGTTCGACTACCACCTCAGCGACTATCGCGAGGGCGACCTCGTCAAGATGCAGATTCTGGTCAACGCCGAGCCGGTCGACGCGCTGTCGGTACTGGTCCACCGCAGCCAAGCCGAGCGGCGGGGCCGGGCGATGTGCGAGAAACTCAAAGACCTGATCCCGCAGCACATGTTCCAGATCCCGATCCAGGCGGCGATCGGCGGCAAGATCATCGCCCGCGAGACCATCCGGGCGCTCCGCAAGGATGTGCTGGCCAAGTGCTACGGCGGCGACGTGACGCGCAAGCGCAAGCTCCTGGACAAGCAGAAGGAAGGCAAGAAGCGCCTCCGCCAGTTCGGCAAGGTGGAGATCCCGCAGGAAGCCTTTATCGCGGCGCTGAAGATGGACGACTGATACCTGAGAGGCATTGATAATGACTCCCAGGTATTCCGTTTGCCGATTTCTCATGCTCCCGATGCAGACGAGACATCGGCAAGGACCGCAATGAGCGGATGCGTCGGCATCTTCGCGAATTGGCATGAAATGTCTGCCGCCGGGCCGGCAATGTCCCCCGCCAGAGCGGGGCCGTTCCGACATTGCCGCCCGATGGCGACCAACCCCTCCGGGGCCTTGCTCGACGCTAGACGCGAATGCGAGCGATTGCCAGCCCCTTTTACGTGAAAACGCGTAGAAATCGTCGCTATGGGAAACGAAAAGGGCGCCCGCTGCCGGACGCCCTTTGTCTTTCATTCCTTTCGGCGGCTCATACCGTCTTGTCGATCCGGTGGCCGTCGGCCGGCGGCGTCTCCGGCTGCGCCTCGGCCGGCGCCGCCTTGGGGCCGCCGCGGCCGACGCCGACCAGGGCCGGTCGCAGCACGCGCTCGCCGATCTTGAAGCCAACCTGCATCACCTGCACCACCGTGCCGGCCGGCACGCTCGGGTCGGGCACCTCGAACATCGCCTGATGGAAGTTGGGATCGAACTTCTCGCCGGCCGGATCGACGCGGCTGATGCCGTGTTTCTCCAGCGCCTTCATCAGCTCGCGCTCGGTCAGCTCGACGCCCTCGACCAGGGCGATCAGCGCCGGATCGCCGTTCGCCCGCGCCTCGACGTCGACGGCGGCGATGGCCCGCGTCAGGTTGTCGGCGGCTCCAACCATGTCGCGGGCGAAATTGGTCACCGCGTAGGTACGGGCGTCGGCGATCTCGCGCTCGGTGCGGCGCCGCAGGTTCTCCATGTCGGCGAGGGTACGGAGCAACTGATCCTTGAGGTCGGCCGTCTCCTTCTCGAGGGCGGCGATGCGCTGGAGCCCCTGGTCGACCACCGGATCCAGCTCGGGCACGGTCGGTCCGGGAGTCTGTGCTGTGTCGTCTGCCATCTTGTCCTCATACTCTTGTCAAAGGCGGCGGTCGCCGCAAAACGTGCCCCGGATTTGAGGGTTCCGGAGGCGAAAATCAACCCTTGGCGCCGCATTCCCCGTCGCGAGCCTCCAGTGGACGCGCGGACGACAGATGCGAACCAGTGTTGCGGGGGGCGATGTCTTCCATCTTTATTGCATGGGGAGGCTTCATCCTCCATGTCTTCCTCGATCGGGATGCGGTCCAATGCGGCTGGAAACAAATCGTCTTCGCGGCGAATGTCTGTGTCGGCGGGTTGGCTACGAGGTGAGCGACGCCTTCGAATACGCCTTGAACTGCCACTGTTCGAACTGCCGCCGCGCAACCGGCTCCGCCTTCAAGCCCTTTGCCGGAATCCGGGCGGAGCAACTGGCCGTGGTGCGCGGCGAGGCCGATGTCATGCGCTTTGGCACGGGCAACCACGACGCACACTGCGTCCATTGCGGCTCGCTCCTCTATTCGAAGGTCCGTGACGGGGCCTATGTGCATGTCACCCTGGGCACCTTGATCGACACTCCTTCGATCAGGCCCACCGCCCACATCTTCGTCGGCTCGAAGGCTCCCTGGTTCGAGATCGGCGACGCACTGCCGCAATTCGACGAATTCCCGACCGACTGAGCGCCCGGCCTAGCCAAGAAGACGCCCCACTACGCGGGCGGTGTAGTCGACCATCGGCACGACGCGGGCGTAGTTGAGCCGGGTCGGCCCGATGACGCCGACGACGCCGATCACCCGCGCCTCGCTGTCGCGGTAGGGCGACACCACCAGCGACGAGCCGGACAGGCCGAACAGCTTGTTCTCCGAGCCGATGAAGATGCGCACGCCCTCGCCGGCGTCGGCGAGGCCCAACAGCTCGATCAGGTCCTCGGAGCTTTCCAGCTCGTCGAACAGGGCGCGGATGCGTTCGAGGTCCTCGGCCGCCTTGACGTCGTCGAGCAGGTTGGCGCGGCCGCGCACGATCAGCGTCTGCGGCCGGTTGCCGCCCACCCCCGACCAGGAGGCGAGGCCGGCATCGACGACGCGGGCGGTCAGCCGGTCAAGCTCCAGCTGGCGCGCGGCGCGCTGGCGCTCGATCTCGGCGCGCGTCTCGCCGAGCGTGCGGCCGCGGATGTGGGCATTGAGATAATTGGCGGCCTCCTGCAAGGCCGAGGCCGGCAGGTCGGGCGGCAGATCGATCAGCCGGTTCTCGACGGTGCCGTTGTCGCCGACCAGCACGACGATGCCGCGCGTCGGCTCTATGCGGACGAATTCGATGTGGCGGAGGCGGATGTCGGCCTTCTGCGTCAGCACCACGCCGGCGCCGCGCGTCAGGCCCGACAGCGTCTGCGACGCCTCGGTCAGCACGTCCTCGACGCTCTTGCCGGTGCCGGACGCCTTCAGTCGGCCCTCGATGGCCGAGCGGTCGCCCTCGGCGAGGTCGCCGATCTCCAGCATGGCGTCGACGAAGAAGCGCAGGCCTAGCTCGGTCGGCAGCCGGCCGGCCGAGGTGTGCGGCGCATAGAGAAGGCCGGCCGCCTCGAGGTCGGACATGACGTTGCGCACCGAGGCCGGCGACAGCGGCGCGGCCAGAAGGCGCGCGATGTTGCGGCTGCCGACGGGGTCGCCGGTGTCGAGATAGGCCTCGACGATGCGGCGGAAGATATCGCGCGAGCGCGCGTCAAGCGCCTGCAAGCCGCCCTGTCCGCCTGTCGTGGTCACGATGCCGAAACTCCTTTCCGCAATGGCTAATCTGGCGGCCGCCGCCCTTCAGCGCAAGTCCCCGCGAAGCCGGAGGATGGCAGAGGTGGACGACGCTCTAGGATTGCTCGACAGCGACGGCGGGCCGCGATAAAGGGGGCCGATGCTGACGCTTGCGCTCGACACCGCCAACGACCGGATTGCCGTCGCCCTTGCCGGCGAAGGCCGGGAGGTCGCGCGCGTCGAGATCCTGACGCGCGGCCATGCCGAACGGCTGTTCCCGCTGATCGACGAACTGCTCGCCGAGGCCGGGACGGAAATCGGCCGCATCACGCGGATCGCCGTCAACGTCGGCCC
This sequence comes from Rhodobacterales bacterium Alpha_02, assembly GCA_001603295.1. Classification (GTDB taxonomy): domain Bacteria; phylum Pseudomonadota; class Alphaproteobacteria; order Rhizobiales; family Pleomorphomonadaceae; genus Pleomorphomonas. The sequence goes on along the minus strand of LUYO01000066.1, from coordinate 18,410 downwards.
CGGCAGTTTCACCGGCATTCGCATCGCCGTGGCGGCGGCGCGCGGCCTCGGCCTGGCGCTCGGCATCCCGGTGGTCGGCATCGACGCGCTGCGGCTGATCGCCGCCTCGCTCGACGAGCCGGCCGACGGGCCGGTGCTCGCCGCCGTCGACGCCCGGCGCGGCGAGGTCTACGCCGCCCTCTACGGCCCGAGGGGCGAGGTGCTGGAAGCGCCGTTCGCCGCCGATGCCGACACGGTGCTGGCCCGCCTCGGTGACCGCGCCGCCGTGCTGGCCGGTTCGGGCGCGCCCCTCCTCGCCCATCAGGCGGCGGTGTCCGGCCGGCGCGTGCCGCCGGTCGACGCCATGACCGGCACCCTGCCGCTGGCGCTCGCCCGCCTCGGAGCGCTGGCCGACCCGGCGACCGCCCTGCCGCGGCCGCTTTACCTCAGGGCGCCCGACGCCAAGCCGCAGCCACCCGTTCCCGGCCTTCTCGCATGAGCCCTGCCCCATGAAATGCTGGTTCGCCGCCCCGCGGCCGATCTGCGAGCCCGGCCGCATCACTGATGCCGACGATCTCGCCGCCCTGCACGCCGACGCCTTCCGCCACGGCTGGCCGGCCGCCGAGATGGAGGCGCTGATCGCCGACCCCTCGGTGATCGCGGTGGTGGCGCGCGAGGGGCGGACGCCGTTCACCCGCCGGCCGGTCGGCTTCGTCATGGTGCGCGCCGCCGCCGACGAGGCGGAGGTGCTGACGCTGGCCGTGGCGCCGGGCCGGCGTGGCCGCGGCATCGGTCGCCTGATGATGGACGAAATGATTCGCCGCCTTTATTTCCTGCGGGTCGGCGCGCTATTCCTGGAAGTCGACGAAGGCAACGACGCCGCGCGCGCCCTTTACCGGCGTCTCGGTTTCCGCGAGGTTGGCCGGCGTCCGAACTACTACGGCGCCAGCGGCGGCGGCACCGCCAACGCCCTTGTCATGCGAGCCGATCTCAAATAACCCATAGGTGGCCGGCACCGGCGCCCGGCTGTTCGAGGGTATCCGAGATGACCGAGCCATCCACTCCGCTCTCCCTGGAAGAAGCCTGTGCGGCGCGCGGCATGCGCATGACCGAGCAGCGGCGAATCATCGCCCGCGTGCTGGAGCAGGCGGTCGACCATCCCGACGTCGAGGAGGTCTATCGCCGCGCCTCGGCGATCGACAGCAACATCTCGATCTCCACCGTCTATCGCACGGTCAAGCTGTTCGACGACGCCGGCATGATCGCCCGTCTCGACTTCCGCGACGGCCGCTCGCGCTACGAGCCACTGCCCGACGAGCACCACGACCACCTGATCGACTTCCGCACCGGCGCCGTCGTCGAGTTCCACAGCGATGAGATCGAAGCCTTGCAGCGGGAGATCGCCCGCAAGCTCGGCTACAAGCTGATCGACCACCGGCTGGAACTCTATGGCGTGCCGATCGACGAAACGGGCGGGGGAGAGAAGGCGTGAAGCCCGGCCACGTCAGGGCGGCGCTGACGCTGCCGCTGTTCTGCGTGGCCGCCTCTTTCCTCATCCTCCTCTACCTGCCGGCCCGGCGCCTGCGCTGGCGCCTCGCCGGCCGCCTGCAGATGGTCTTCCACCGGCTGGTGCTGTGGGTGCTCGGCATCCGGCTCACCGTCAAGGGCCGGCCGGCCGTCGATCGGCCGCTGATGATCGCCGCCAACCACGCCTCGTGGATCGACATCCCCGCCTACAGCGCGGTGATGCCGCTCGCCTTCGTCGCCAAGCGCGAGGTCGGCACCTGGCCGCTGATCGGCTTCTTCGCCCGCCTGCAACGGTCGGTGTTCATCGACCGCACCCGGCGCGGCGCCGTCGCCGGCGCCACCGACGGCATCGGCCGGCGCCTCGCCGACGGTGACGTCATCATGCTGTTCGCCGAGGGCACGACGTCGGATGGCAACCAGGTGCTGCCCTTCCGCTCGTCGCTGTTCGGCGCCGCCCGCGCCGCCCTCGACGAGGCGGGCATCGACGCGGTGTTCGTGCAGCCGGCGGCCATCGCCTACACCCACATGCTGGGCCTGCCGCTCGGCCGGTCGGGGCGGTCGATCCTGTCTTGGGTCGGTCACCAGGACCTGGCGCCGCATGCGAAAGAGGTGCTCGCCGCCTCCGATTTCGACGTCAGCATCGTATTCGGCGAGCCGATCCGCTTCGACCGCGCCGCCGACCGCAAGCAAGTGGCGCTGGCCGCCGAGGCGGCGGTGCGGCGCCTCTTGGCGGCCGAACTGCGCGGCGGCTGACCAGAGGTCAGTGCGGCATCAACAGCCAGAAATCGATATCGAGCACCACCGACGGCAGGTAGGCGCCGGCCTCGTCGCGGTCGGGAAAATCGGTGGCCGGATGGTCGCGCGTCGCCACCAGACGGACGCGCAGGGCGCCGAGGTCGTCGCGGCCGTCCAGCAGTTCCTTGCCGAGGATGGTCGACCAGGCGTGCACCGTCGATCCGGTGAACACCGGCGCGACGTAGCGGCCGCTGTTGATCGCCGCCACGTGGACGGCGTTGCCGAGGCCGTTGAAGCTGAGGGCGCGGGCGGCGCTCATCACCAGGGCGCCCGACACCAGCCAGCGGCCGCGCGCCGCGCCATCGGAAAACGGCAGCGGGTGCTGGCGGGCGGGATTGCCGAAGAAGCGGATTGCCATCATCGCCGTGCCCTCGTCGATGTGGATGCCGTCGATATGGTCGATGCGCTCGCCGAGTTCGTAGTCGCCCCAGCGGAAGCGGCTGCCGCTGAGGCCGCCGTCCCAGGCGGAGACGTCGAGCACCGGTAGGCCGGCGCCCAGCGCCTCGGCCGGCACCGCCGCCGGCAGGTGCGGCACCAGCTGCTCGGCGAACGGCGGCACGCCCTCCTCGGTCTTGCGCACCGACTGCCAGCGGGCGAAGTCGATCACTTCGGTGCCACCGTCCTTGTAGCCGGTGGTGCGCAGGTAGACGACACCGGTGCGGCCGCCGGTGTCGCGCAGGCCGATCACCTCGGTCACCGCCGAGATGGTCTCGCCGGGGTAGACCGGCGCCAGAAAGCGGCCGCCGGCATAGCCGAGGTTGGCGATGGCGTTGAGGCCGACGTCGGGCACCGACTGGGCCATGACGATGTTGAAGACCAGCACGTCGTCGACCGGCGCCATCGGATAGCCGAGGGCACGGGCGAAGTCGTCCGACGATTGCAGGGCGAAGCGGCTGCCGGTCAGCGCCCGGTAGAAGGCGACGTCGCCGTCGGTGACCGTGCGCGGGCTGGCATGACGGAATACCTGCCCGACCCTGAAGTCCTCGAAATAGCGGCCGCCGCTGCTTCTCATGGCTGCCTCCGATCGGCGAATCGCCGTCCATCATGCGCCGCAACGCCTGCGTGTCATCCCCGCCGATGGTCGGGATGGAGACGTTGGCGCCGGCCAGAAAGCGTCAGCTATGAGGCCGGCCGGCAACGGCGCGTCTTCCCTTCCCGCGGGCGGGCGGGCATAGTCGGTGCCATGTCGAACGCACCTTCCCTCACAAGCCCCGTCGCGCGTCCGGTCAGGGCCGGCGATCATGTGTTCCTGATCGACGGATCGGGCTACATCTTCCGCGCCTATCATGCGCTGCCGCCGCTCACCCGCAAGTCGGACGGCCTGCCGGTCGGCGCGGTGTCCGGCTTCTGCAACATGCTGTGGCGACTGCTGCGGGAAGCCGAGAAAACCGCCGTCGGCGTGCCGCCGACGCATCTGGCGGTGATCTTCGACGCCTCCTCTATCACCTTCCGCAACGAGATCTACCCCGCCTACAAGGCGCAGCGGCCCGAGCCGCCGGCCGACCTCAGGCCGCAGTTCGGGCTGATCCGCGAGGCGGTGCGCGCCTTCAACGTCGCATGCGTCGAGCAACTCGGCTTCGAGGCCGACGACCTGATCGCCACCTATGCCGAACAGGCCAAGGCGGCGGGTGCCGACGTCACCATCGTCTCCTCCGACAAGGACCTGATGCAGCTGGTCGATGACCGCGTGGCGCTGCTCGACACCATGAAGGACAAGCGCATCGGCGCCGCCGAGGTGATCGAGAAGTTCGGCGTGCCGCCCGACAAGGTGGTGGAGGTGCAGTCGCTGTCCGGCGATTCGGTCGACAACGTGCCGGGCGTGCCGGGCATCGGCCTCAAGACGGCGGCGCAGCTCGTCCTCGAATATGGAGACCTCGAAAGCCTGCTGGCCGCCGCCGCCGGCATCAAGCAGCAGAAGCGGCGGGAGAACCTGATCGCCTTCGCCGAGCAGGCGCGGCTATCGCACCGCCTGGTGACGCTGAAGCGCGACGTGCCGGTGACCGAGCCGATCGACCTCCTGAGCGTACGGCCGATCATCGGCGAGCGGCTGATCGCCTATGCCAAGGCGATGGAGTTCTCCACCCTCACCCGGCGGGCGGCCGAGGCGACCGGCGTCGATTCGTCCAAGGTGGAGCCGGCGACCGTGCCGGTGACCTTCTGGCCGCCGGAGGGCGCGGCGGAAACCGGAACGCCGCCTCCCCGGCAGGACGGGGACGATGGCTCGGTCGTCGTGCCGGTGGAGACCGCGGCCGTACCGGCCGGCGAGCCCGCGACGGCCGCTCCGGCGGCCACGGCCTTCACCCCGATGTCCCGCGCCGCCGAGGCACTGGCAAAAATGCAGGCGCTGCCGGTCGACTACGACGCCTACGAGACTGTCACCGACCTTGCCCGTCTCGAAGCCTGGGTGGCCGAGGCGCGCGAGGCCGGCCGCGTCGCCTTCGACACCGAGACCTCCGGCCTCGATTCGATGCAGGCGGACATCGTCGGCGCCTCGCTCGCCGTCACGCCGGGGCGGGCCTGCTACATCCCGCTCGGCCATGTCACCGGTGACGGCGATCTGCTCGGCGGTGGGCCGGTGCCCGGCCAGATCGCCGTCGCCGACTTCGTGCGCGTCGTCAAGCCGCTGCTCGAAGACCCGTCGGTGCTGAAGATCGGCCAGAACGCCAAATACGACTGGGTGGTGCTGAAGCGCCTCGGCATCACCGTCGCCCCGTGCGACGATACCATGCTCCTCTCCTACGCCCTTGACGCCGGGCTGATGGGGCACGGCATGGACGAGCTGTCCGAGACGCTTCTCGGCCACAAGCCGATCGCCTTCAAGGACGTCTGCGGCTCCGGCAAGGGCATGATCACTTTCGACAAGGTGCCGCTCGACCGCGCCACCCGCTACGCCGCCGAGGACGCCGACATCACGCTGCGCCTCTGGCATGTCCTGAAGCCGCGCCTCGCCGCCGAGAGCATGACCGCCCTCTACGAGACGGCGGAGCGGCCGCTGATCGACGTCATCGCCCGCATGGAGATGCGCGGCGTGTCGGTCGACCGGCAGATTCTGTCGCGCCTGTCCGGCGACTTCGCGCAGTCGATGGCGGCGATGGAGGCCGGCATCCACGAGGCGGCCGGCGAGAGCTTCAACATCGGCAGCCCCAAGCAGATCGGCGACATCCTGTTCGGCAAGCTCGGCCTCGACGGCGCCAAGCGGACCAAGACGGGCGCCTGGGCGACCGGCGCCGATGTGCTGGAGGACCTCGCCGCCGCTGGACACGAGCTGCCGCGTCGCATCCTCGACTGGCGGCAGCTGGCCAAGCTGAAGTCCACCTACACGGATGCGCTGCCTGGCTACATCCATCCGGAGACCAAACGCGTCCACACCAGCTATTCGCTGGCCGCCACCACCACCGGCCGCCTCGCCTCGTCGGAGCCCAACCTCCAGAACATCCCCGTCCGCACCGAGGAGGGCCGCAAGATCCGCCGCGCCTTCGTGGCACCGGCCGGCCGCAAGCTGGTGTCGGCCGACTACAGCCAGATCGAGCTGCGCGTGCTCGCCCACGTCGCCGACATCCCCGCGCTGAAGAACGCCTTCGCCGAGGGCATCGACATCCACGCCATGACGGCGTCGGAGATGTTCGGCGTGCCGGTGGCCGGCATGGACCCGATGATCCGCCGCCGGGCCAAGGCGATCAACTTCGGCATCATCTACGGTATCTCGGCCTTCGGCCTCGCCAACCAGCTGTCGATCCCACGCGAGGAGGCAGCCGACTACATCAAGCGCTACTTCCAGCGCTTTCCCGGCATCCGCGACTACATGGAGGCGACCAAGCGGCAGGCGCGCGAGCACGGCTACGTCACCACCATCTTCGGCCGCAAGGCGCACTATCCGGATATCGCCTCGCCCAATGCGTCGATGCGCGCCTTCATGGAGCGGGCGGCGATCAACGCGCCGATCCAGGGTTCGGCCGCCGACATCATCCGCCGCGCCATGGCGCGCATGGAAGCGGCGCTCGACGCGGCCGGGCTCTCGGCGATGATGCTGCTGCAGGTGCACGACGAACTGATCTTCGAGGTGCCCGACGACGAGGTGGAGGCGACGCTGCCGGTGGTGCGCGCCGTCATGGAGAGCGCCGCCGAGCCGGCGGTGAAGCTCGCCGTGCCGCTGGTCGTCGACGCCCGCGCGGCGCAGAACTGGGACGAGGCGCACTGACCTGACGGGAGAAACGGCATGACCGACACGGACGCCGAACGCCATCGCTTGAAGATGCAGAAGCGCAAGGCGGTGCAGGACGCCGAGGTGGCGTCGAAGACGATTGCCGACAAGGGCCTCCTCATCGTCAACACCGGCCCCGGCAAGGGCAAGTCGACGGCCGCCTTCGGCCTGGTCGTCCGCGCCCTCGGCCACGGCTGGAAGGTCGGCGTCGTGCAGTTCGGCAAGGGCGGCTGGGAGAGCGGCGAGCGCAAGGTACTGGAGGGCCTCCCCGGCGTCTCCTGGCACACGCTCGGCGAGGGCTTCACCTGGGAGACGCAGGACCGGGCGCGCGACGTCGCCGCCGCCGAGGCCGCCTGGGCCAGGGCGCGCCAGCTGATGGACGACCCGGCCATCCGCCTGCTGGTGCTCGACGAACTGAACATCGCGCTGCGCTACGAGCATCTGCCGCTCCATGACGTGGTGGCGACGCTCGCAGCCCGGCGGCCCGACCTCACCGTGGTCGTCACCGGCCGCAACGCCAAGCCGGAGCTGATCGAAGCGGCCGACTGCGTCACCGAGATGGCGGCGGTGAAGCACCATTTCGCCGCCGGCGTGAAGGCGCAGGCGGGAATCGAGTTCTGATGGTTTGCCGGCTGATGTTCCAGGGGACAGGCTCGGACGTCGGCAAATCGCTGATCGTCGCCGGCCTCTGCCGGCTCTACGCCCGGCGCGGCCTCCGCGTTCGACCCTTTAAGCCGCAGAACATGTCGAACAACGCGGCGGTGACCGCCGACGGCGGCGAGATCGGCCGGGCGCAGGCGTTGCAGGCGCGGGCCGCCGGCGTGGCGCCATCCGTTCACATGAACCCGGTGCTCCTCAAGCCGCAGTCGGAGATCGGCTCGCAGGTGGTGGTGCAGGGCCGCGTCGTCGGCAACGCCAAGGCGCGCGACTATCAGGCGATGAAGCCGACGCTGCTGCCGGCGGTGCTCGACAGCTTCGGCCGCCTGTCGGACGACGCCGACCTCATCCTCATCGAGGGCGCCGGCTCGCCGGCCGAGGTCAACCTCCGGGCCGGCGACATCGCCAACATGGGCTTTGCCCGCGCCACCGACACGCCGGTGGTGCTGATCGGCGACATCGACCGCGGCGGGGTGATCGCCTCGCTGGTCGGCACAAGGGTGGTGATGCCGGAGGAGGACGCGGCTCTGATCGCCGGCTACCTGATCAACCGCTTCCGCGGCGACGTCAGCCTGTTCGACGCCGGCCTCGCCGAGATCGGCCGCCGCACCGGCTGGCGCTCGTTCGGCGTGGTGCCGCACTTCCCCGACGCCGCCCGCCTGCCGGCCGAGGACGGCCTCGGCCTCAGGAGCCGGCATAACGCCCGGGGCGCCGCCGGCCGCAAGCGCATCGTCGTGCCGGTGCTGCCGCGCATCGCCAATTTCGACGACCTCGACCCGCTGCGGCAGGAGACCGGCGTCGAGGTGATCCTCGCGCAATCCGGCCAGCCGCTGCCCGACGCCGACCTCGTGCTGCTGCCCGGCTCGAAGGCGACCATCCCCGATCTCCTGGCGCTCAAGGCCGAGGGCTGGGACATCGACATCAAGGCGCACGCCCGGCGCGGCGGCAAGGTGCTTGGCCTCTGCGGCGGCTACCAGATGCTCGGCCGGACGCTCGGCGACCCCGAACGGCTCGAGAGCGACATCGCGATGGTCGATGGCCTCGGCCTGCTCGACGTCGCGACGGTGATGGCCGGCGACAAGCGCCTGACGCCGGTCACCGGCTGCTCGATGCCCGACGGCACGCCGCTCTCCGGCTATGAGATGCACGTCGGCGCCACCAGCGGCCCCGACCGCGCGCGGCCGTTCGCCCGCCTCGCCGACGGCAGCGACGAGGGAGCGACCTCGCCGGACGGCGCCATCGTCGGCAGCTATTGCCACGGCCTGTTCGCCGACGACCGGCAGCGGGCGCGGTTGCTCGCCTGGATCGGCGCCGACGCCTCGACCCTCGCCTACGAGGCGGAGATCGAACGGGTGCTCGGCGGCCTCGCCGCGCACCTCGCGGCACATCTCGACGTCGACGGCCTCCTCGACCTCAGCCGTAGACCAGGATGACGAGGCCGAGCCAGACGAGGCCCAGCACGGCGGCGATCAACAGCACTGCCCGCCGGTAGAGGCGCAGCGCCCGATCGATGTCGTAGGCGTTGACCTCGGCGCGGCCGTCGCCCATCCAGGCGTCGTCGACGCGGGTATCGCCGTAGACCTTGGGACCGTTGAGGCGCAGGCCGAGGGCGCCGGCCATCGCCGCTTCCGGCCAGCCGGCGTTGGGCGACTTGTGGCGGCGGGCATCGCGGTCGATCGCCCGGAGGGCGGCGGCGGCCGAGGCGCCGTCGTCGGCCAGCGCCGCCAGCACGATTCCCCAGGCGGTGAGGCGCGAGGCCGGCAGGTTGACGAGATCGTCGAGCCGGGCCGACGCCCAGCCGAAGGCGAGATGGCGCGGCGTCTTGTGGCCGATCATCGAATCGGCGGTGTTGATCGCCTTGTAGGCGGCCGCCCCCGGCAGGCCGAACAGCGCCATCCAGAACAGCGGCGCCGTCACCCCGTCGGAAAAGCTCTCGGCCAGGCTCTCGATGGCGGCGCGGCAGACGCCGGCCGCGTCGAGATGCTCGGGGTTGCGGCCGACGATGCGCGATACCGCCGTCCGCCCCTCGGCAAGGCCGCCGCGCCGCATGCCGTCGGCGACGGCGGCGACGTGGACGTGCAGGCTGCGGGCGGCGATGAGCGTCGAGCCGGCGATGGCGGCGAGGCCGAGGCCGGCGATCGGGCCGGCGAGGCCGAACAGCGCCGCCAGCACCGTGGCGGCGGCGATGCTGACGAGCACATTGACCACGGCGGCCAGCACGCCGTTCATCCTGCGGCGTTCGTCGTCGAGGTCATCGCGGTTGAGCGTACGGTCGAGGAGGCCGATCAGCGCGCCCATCCAGGTGACCGGATGGCCGATTCGCCGGAACAGGAGATCCGGATAGCCGGCTAAGGCCTCGAAGCCGAGAGCCAGGAGGGCGATGGGAAGGAATTCAAGCGGCGCCATGTTGCAGTCGTTTCCGGGCAGGTTTCAGAGCAATGCGTCTTCCGCCCGGCGGCCGCAAGGGCTGAGTCGCGCCTTTTCCCCCGAGCACCGGCGCGACCGTGCCGCCGTCGCCCACATACCGCAAAATACTTATAGGGCATATTCTATTTTAAATTGCAATGACGGCGCCAGTATCGGCAAGCGAGTCTCGGCACTTTTTCACCGTCGCCGGATGCGAATGAAAACACCGATTCATTTCAAGACTCTATTCGCGCAGCCTTGCCGACACCCTTGTCAGTTTTCACCTAACATATTCGATTGGAATGACTTTTTGTCCATGACAATTGCTTTCATGAATTGACAGGGAAGGCTTGGGAAAGCGATACCAAAGTCTACCTATATAATCGAATGAATAACAGTCGCGAAAATCCACTTCAGTTTTCGGTAACCAATCCGTGCGTGTATTACCTGCCACGTGAAGGCGGGAAGATGAAACTCTACCGCCCGCAGATTGTAGAGATTCCAAATTGTCGCAGCTCGAACACCGCGAGATTTCCCATGATCTGCCAGCCGTTCTCGACGCCGCGGCCGTTCGCGACCTCTACGGGCGCATCGAACCCTTCATCACCGAAAACACCCTTCTGACGCTGAATGCCGCGGCCGTCGAACGCCTCGGCACCCAAGCCGTCCAGCTTCTTCTTGCAACCGCCCGCGCGCTCGACATGAACGGCGGCCGGCTCGCGATCGTGCACGCCACGCCCCCCCTTCGCGACGCCTATGCCGACCTCGGCCTTCTGACCGAACTCGACGCCCGGAGCCTCCGACATGAAGAGAAAGATACTTACGGTTGACGATTCAAAGACCATGCGCGACATGGTCTCCTACACGCTGAAGGGGGCCGGCTTCGAGGTTCTGGAAGCCGAGGACGGGCTGAAGGCGCTCGGTCTGCTGGCCACCACGCGCGTCGACCTGATCATCACCGACATCAACATGCCCAACATGGACGGCGTGACGCTGGTCAAGCGCCTGCGCGCCAGCGGCGGGCACATGTCGACGCCGATCCTGATCCTGACCACCGAATCCGGCGACGACAAGAAGGCCGGCGGCAAGGCGGCCGGCGCCACCGGCTGGATCGTCAAGCCCTTCGCGCCGGAGAAGCTGCTCTCCGTCGTCAACAAGGTCTGCCCCGCCTGAACGGATGGCCACCATGCCCACTCCGACTTTCGGCTCCGACGAGCTGGCCCAGTTCCGCAAGACCTTTTTCGAGGAATGCACGGAACTCCTGGCCGACCTCGAGGAGCGCCTCGGCGCCCTCGCCGCCTTCTCCGGCGATATCGAGAGCCTCAATGCCATCTTCCGTGCCGTCCACTCGGTGAAGGCCGGTGCCGGCGCCTTCGGCTACAGCGTGCTGGTCGGCTTCGCCCACCGCTTCGAGGCGCTGCTCGACCGGTTGCGCGACGGCAAGGCCGACCTCGACGAGCGCACGCTGGCCGCCCTGGTGGCCGCCGCCGACGTGTTCTCGGCGCTGATCGATCTCGCCCGCCAGGACGAGACGCCGGCCGACGACTTCGGCGCCGACGTCGCCGAGGAGCTTGCCGCCCTGCTCGACGGCGACGGGCCGGCGAGGCCGGCCGCCCGAGCGGCAGCGGAGGCGCCCGAGGCATCGGCCGAGCGGATCTACCGCATCGTCTTCAGGCCCAACGCCGAGCTGTTCCGCCACGCCAACGAGCCGCTCTACCTGATCCGCGAGTTGAAGACGCTCGGCACGCTGACGGTCGACTGCGACCTGTCGCGCCTGCCGCCCTTCGAGGCGCTCAACGTCGACGACGCCTATCTGAGCTGGACCATGACGCTCCACGCCGAGTGCAGGCCGGCCGCCGTGGCCGAGGTGTTCGAGTTCGTCGACGACGAGTGCGAGCTGACCATCGAAGAGATCGCTGCCACGCCAGCCGTCCAGGCCGAGGCTGTGGCCGTGACGCCAGCCGCACCGGCGCCGGCTGCCCGCGCCACGCCGACGCCGGCACCGGCCGCCGCGGCCCGGACCTCGGGGGCAACGGCCGGCAAGTCGGCCGCCATGTCGTCGATCCGCGTCGATCTCGCCCGCGTCGACCGGCTCGTCAACATGGTCGGCGAACTGGTGATCGCCCAGGCCATGCTGGCCCAGCAGTTCGTCGAAAGCCACGACCGCGAAGACTCGGCCGGCCTCCAGGGCTTCGAGCATCTGGCCGGCCTGACGCGCGAATTGCAGGAATGCGTGATGGCCATCCGCATGCAGCCGCTGAAGTCGGTGTTCTCGCGCATGCCGCGCCTCGTCCGCGACGTCAGCCACAAGACCGGCAAGGAGGTGCGCCTCGAGATGGCCGGCGAGCAGACCGAGGTCGACAAGACGGTGATCGAGGAGCTGGCCGATCCGCTCACCCACATGATCCGCAATGCCGTCGATCACGGCATCGAGGACACGGCGGCGCGCCTTGCCGCCGGCAAGCCGGCCGAGGGGGTGATCCGCCTCTCCGCCCAGCACGCCGGCTCCAACATCCTGATCCACGTCGAGGACGACGGCGCCGGCCTCAATCGCGACCGCCTCCTCGACAAGGCGATCGAAAAGGGCATCCTGCCGCCGGGCGCCAAGCTCACCGGCGAGGAGATCGACGAGCTGATCTTCGCGCCCGGCTTCTCGACGGCCGTCACTGTGACCGACGTGTCCGGCCGCGGCGTCGGCATGGACGTCGTCCGGCGCAACATCATGGCGCTGGGCGGCCGCGTGCAGGTGGTGTCGACGCTCGGCCGCGGCACCCGCTTCACGCTGGTGATCCCGCTGACGCTGGCCGTGCTCGACGGCATGGTGGTGGCGGTCGGCTGGGAGAAATACATCCTGCCGCTGACCTCGATCGTCGAATCCTTCCGCCCCGATCGCGGCCAGATCCGCAGCGTGCCGGGCGGCGGCGAGGTCGCCTCCATCCGCGGCGAGTTCGTCCGCCTGGTCCACCTCGCCCGACTGTTCGGCGTGCACGAGGCCGTCGACGACCCCAGCCAGGGCCTCGTCGTGCTGATCGAGCTGGCCAACGGCAGCAAGCTCGGCATCGTCGTCGACGAACTGATCGGCCAGCAGCAGGTGGTGATCAAGTCGCTGCAGGACAACCACGATCCGGTTCCGGGCATCTCCGGCGCCACCATCCTCGGCAACGGGCGCGTCGCGCTCATTGTCGACATCGAGGAACTCACCCGCCTCAACGACCGGAGCGACCGCGCCGCCCGCCGCGCCGACGCCCCACCCCGGCCGCTCCTCGTCAACGCCTGACCCCACGGAGCCTCTTCATGGCAGAACCGCAGGACCCCTCCAGCACCGGCACGGACGCCGGCGCCGCCGCCGCGCAGACGCGGCAGTTCATCTCCTTCCGCGTCGGTGACGACGAGTTCGCCATCGACATCATGGCAGTACGCGAGATCAAGGGCTGGACCGAGACGACCATCCTGCCCAACCAGCAGGAATATATGCTCGGCGTGCTCAACCTCCGGGGCACGATCGTGCCGATCTTCGACCTCCGCTGCCGCTTCGGCCTCGGCCTGACCACGGCGACGCGCAGCCATGTGGTGATCATCGTCGCGATCGGCGGCCGCATCCTCGGCCTCCTGGTCGACGCCGTCTCGGACATCCTGACGGTCAACGCCGCCGACATCCGGCCGGTGCCCGACGTCGACCAGCCCGTCGACAGCGCCTTCCTCGCCGGCATCATCGCCGTCGGCGACAGCATGGTCGTGCTTCTCAGCCTCGAAAACCTGTTCTCCCATCACGGCCCGGCCGACACCGCCGTCGCCGCCTGACCTTCCTCCCAGGAACGGACATCATGTCACTCACCTCGCTGAAACTTCGCACCAAGATCGGCCTGATCGTCGCGCTGATGAGCCTGCCGATCATCATCCTCGGCTGGCTCTACGTCAGCAAGAGCGAGGAGGGCGTTGCCGCGGCCCGCAAGGAGGCCGGCGGCGTCACCTACGCGGCGGCCGTCTGGGAAAGCATCCGCGGCCTTGCCAACTCCGCCCTCGACGACACGGCGACGCCGGCCAGCGTGCTCACCGTCATTCCGGACCTCAACGGCCTCGGACGCGAGCATGACGCCGCCTTCGGCACCACCGACGCGGCCGCCGCCTTCTCCACCGTGCTCGCCGGCTACGACTGGCCGCGCGCCCACGTACCCTTCGACGCGCAGCTCACCAAGTCGGTCGACGCCGGCCTCGGCCTGATGGCCGGCATCGCCGACGGCGCCGGCATCACCGTCGACACCGAGATCGACCAGAACTACCTCGGCCAGGCGCTGATGAACCGTATCCCGCGCGTGCTGTGGTATCGCGTGGCGATCACCGGCACCATCCGCACCATGTCGCGCGCCACATCGGTGTCGGTGGCTGACCTCGGTCATCTGAAGTCGCAGATCGCCCTGTTCCAGGAAGCCTCCAACGGCGCCCTCGGTGCCATCGACGTCGCCAAGTCGCACAACGCCGATGGCCGCATGGAGGCGATCGCCAGCCAGACCACCGCCTTCGCCGAGGTCGTCCCGGTCTTCGTGCGCGAGGCGGAGGCCGTGGCCGCCGCCTTCGAGAGCGCCGCGTCGCCCGAGAGTGTCGACATCACCCGCTTCATGGATGCCACCAAGGCGCAGGCTCAGGCGAGCCAGAGCCTCTGGCACCAGGGCGCCGATGCGCTCACCACCATGCTCGGCGACCATGCCGGCGCGCTGCGCAACGCCCTGTTCACCACCTTCGCCGCCGTGCTGGCCGCCGTTCTGGTGGCGCTCGCCGCCAGCATCTTCTTCTCGGTGCAGATCACCCGCGGCATCGGCCGGATGATCGGCTACATGCAGAAGATCACCGAGGGCGACTATGCCTTCGAGGTGGAAGGCGCCGACCGCAAGGACGAGATCGGCACCATCGCCGGCGCCGTGTCGGTGTTCCGCGACAACGGCCGCGAGATCGCCGAACTGACCGCCAACTACAAGGGCCAGGCCGACGCCATCCGTCTGTCGCAGTCGGTGCTGGAACTGACGCCCGACGGCACGGTGATCGACGCCAACGAGATCTTCTGCACCGTCTTCGGCTATACCGTCGACGAAATCCGCGGCAAGCCGGTCTCCATGTTCGCCGATCCGGCCGCCCGCGAGAGCGCCGAATACAAGCTGATGTGGGACCGGCTGCACCGCGGCGAGCACGTCACCGGCCAGTACAAGCGCATCGGCAAGGGCGGCCGGGAAGTCTGGCTCGAGGTATCGTTCAACCCGATCCTCGGCCCGGACGGCAAGCCGTTCAAGATCGTCCAGATCGCCACCGACATCACCACGCGCCGCATGCAGGCGGCCGACTTCGAGGGACAGATCGCCGCCATCTCCAAGGCGCAGGCGGTGATCGAGTTCTCCCTCGACGGCAAGGTGCTCGACGCCAACGAGAACTTCCTGTCGGCGCTCGGCTACACGCTGACCGAGATCCGCGGCCAGCACCACTCGATGTTCGTCGATCCGGCCTACCGGGCGACTGTCGACTACCGCATGTTCTGGGAGAAGCTCGGCCGCGGCGAGTATGACGCCGCCCAGTACAAGCGCATCGGCAAGGGCGGCCGGGAAGTGTGGATCCAGGCGTCCTACAACCCGATCCTCGACATGAACGGCAAGCCGTTCAAGGTGGTGAAATATGCCACCGACGTCACCGAGCAGGTGATGGCCGCCGAGGCACTGAAGGCGGCGGTGCGCGAATCCAAGGAGGTGATCGAGGCGGCGCGGGTCAACGACCTCACCAAGCGCGTGCCGCTCGACGGCAAGACCGGCGAAATCGCCAGCCTCTGCGAGGGCATCAACACGCTGCTCGACACCATGTCGACCGTGGTCGCCGACATCATGGACGCCGCCACCACCATCTCCAACGCCGTCGCCGAGATCTCCTCGGGCACCACCGACCTCTCCCAGCGCACCGAGCAGCAGGCCTCCAACCTCGAGGAGACCGCCGCGTCGATGGAGGAGATGGCCGCCACCGTCAAGCAGAACGCCGACAACGCCCAGCAGGCCAACCAGCTCGCCGCCTCGGCGCGCGTCACGGCCACCGACGGCGGCGAGGTGGTCGGCAAGGCGGTCGACGCCATGAGCCGCATCGAGACCTCGTCGCAGAAGATCTCCGACATCATCTCGGTGATCGACGAGATCGCCTTCCAGACCAACCTCCTGGCCCTCAACGCCGCCGTCGAGGCGGCACGGGCCGGCGATGCCGGCAAGGGCTTCGCGGTGGTGGCCTCCGAGGTGCGCTCGCTGGCCCAGCGCTCGTCGGGCGCCGCCAAGGACATCAAGGCGCTGATCGTCGAGAGCGGCGCCCAGGTCAAGGACGGCGTCAAGCTGGTCAACGACGCCGGCACGGCGCTGACCGAGATCGTCGGCTCGATCAAGAAGGTGGCGGACATCGTCTCCGACATCGCCTCGGCCAGCCGCGAGCAGTCGGCCGGCGTCGAGGAGATCAACAAGGCCGTCACCCAGATGGACGAGATGACGCAGCAGAACTCGGCACTGGTCGAAGAGAACGCCTCGGCGACCCGCATGCTGCAGGAGCAGGCCGAGGCCATGCACAGCCGCATGTCCGCCTTCGTGCTCGACGACACGGCCTTGCCGGTCCGCGCCGCCGCCGGCGGCGGCCGCCCGGCGGCGCCGGCCAGCCGTCCGGCTCAGAAGGCCACGGCGCCGCGTCCCGCCCAGCCCAAGAAGGTGGCGGCGGCCGGCGGCCGCAACCCGCAGCGGATGCAGGCCGACCTTGCCGCCGCCTTCAACAATGATGCCGACTGGAAGGAGTTCTGAGCGTCCGACAACCGGGCCGCGGCGGCTTGCCGCGGCCCACGTCCCGCCGGAGCAGACATGGCCGTCCTGAACACCCTTCCCGAGCACCGCGAGTTTCCCTTCACCTTGCGGGAATACCGGCGCCTTGCCGCCTTCATTCACGGCCGCACCGGCATCACGCTGCCCGATCACAAGATCAACATGGTCTATTCGCGGCTGACCCGCCGCCTGAGGGAACTCGGTTTCTCGACCTTCGCCGAATACTGCGACTATTATTCGAGCCCGGAGGGCGAGGCGGAGATCGAATACCTGATCAACGCGCTGACCACCAACCTCACCAAGTTCTTCCGCGAGGCGCACCACTTCGACCATTTCGCGGCCAACCTCCTCGCCGACCTCTCCACCGACGGCGCGCAGGGTCGGACGCGGCTGCGCGTCTGGTCGGCCGGCTGCTCGACCGGCGAGGAACCCTATTCGATCGCCATGACCTATCTCGAGGCGGCGGCGCGCGCCCGCTGCGACATGAAGATCCTCGCCACCGACATCGACAGCTCGGTGGTGGCGCGCGGCGGCGCCGGTCGCTACGCCGCGCCGGCGGTGGCCGAGCTTGGCAAGGGCCGGCGCTACCGCCATTTCACCGCCGCCGGCGGCAACGAGTGGCAGGTACGGCCCGAACTCAGGCAGCTGATCGCCTTCAAGCAGCTCAACCTGCTCGACCCCTGGCCGATGAAAGGGCCGCTCGACGCCATCTTCTGCCGCAACGTGATGATCTATTTCGACAATCCCACCAAGGCCCGGCTGGTGCAGCGCTTCGCCGACCTCCTGGCGCCCGGCGGCTGGCTCTACATCGGCCACTCCGAGACCATTCTCGACCAGAAGACCGTCTTCCGCCTGCGCGGCCCCACCATCTACCAGAAGGGAGCGTAAGCGATTGTCCCGCCTCAGCCGGCTACACCCGCTCGAACCAACCGGGAGCGACGCCGCATCCTGCCGGCAGGCTGCCGCCCGCACCTACGACCGGCGGCGCGGCCTCTATGCGGTGCGGGTGCTGCCGGGCGGCGCCTACGTGACGCGGCGGGTCGACGAGATGATCGTCACCGTGCTCGGCTCCTGCGTCGCCGCCTGCATCCGCGATCCGGCCAGCGGCTTCGGCGGGCTCAACCACTTCATGCTGCCCGAGAGCGAATCCGGAACATGGAACGGCGTCAGCGCCGCCATGCGCTACGGCAATCACGCCATGGAGGTGCTGATCAACGAGGTGCTGAAGTCGGGTTGCCGGCGGCAGGACCTGGAGATCAAGCTGTTCGGCGGCGCCGACCTCACTGACGGGCCGACGCTGATCGGCTCGTCCAACATCGCCTTCGTGCTCGACTATCTCGCGGCGGAAGGGCTCGCCGTTGCCTCCGTCGACCTCGGCGGCGCCACCGGCCGCCGCATCCACTACCATCCGTCGACCGGCGTCGTGCACCGGCTGCTGCTCGGCGCCGCCTCTCACCCCGTCCTCGTCGAGGACGAACGTTCCCTGAAAGACCGCCTCGCCCGGATCAAGGTCGAGGGCGACATCGACCTGTTCTGAGACGCCACCATGCCCGCTCGGCCCATCCGCCTCCTGATCGTCGACGACAGCGCCCTGATGCGCGACCTCTTGAGCGCCCTCGTCAGCCGCGATCCGGAGATCGAGGTGGTCGGAACGGCCGCCGATCCCTTCGCCGCCCGCGAGGCGATCAAGCGCCTCAATCCCGATGTGCTGACGCTCGACGTCGAGATGCCCGGCATGAACGGCATCTCGTTTCTCGAAAAGCTGATGGCGCTCCGGCCGATGCCGGTGGTGATGGTGTCGACGCTGACCAAGGCCGGCGCCTTTGCGACGCTCAGGGCGCTGGAGATCGGCGCCGTCGAGGCGGTCGCCAAGCCGGCCAGGGCCACCGACCTCGCGACCATCGCCGTCGAGCTGACCGACAAGATCAAGATCGCCGCCGCCGCCAACGTCGGCGCCCGCCGCGTCGCGTCGGAAGCCGCGGCCGTCCGGCCCGGCGCCCTGCCGCCGGTGACCGGCTGCTCGC
>LUYO01000065.1:0-11859 GCA_001603295.1 Rhodobacterales bacterium Alpha_02 | reverse complement strand
CGCCTATCTCGCCGACAACAAGCTCGACGCGCTGTCGGCCGGCGCCCGCAAGCGGCTCGCCGCCCATCGGCCGTTGCTCGACCGCGTAGCGCGGGCGACCGGCGTGCCGGCCGGCATCCTGCTCGCCGTCTGGGGCAAGGAATCGGCCTTCGGCGCGGCGAGAATCGAGAAGGATGCCATTCGCACGCTGGCCACCCAGGCGTACATGGGCTCGCGGCGGGCCGAGTTCTTTCCCGAACTCGTCGCGGCGCTCCGCATTCTCGAGGAGGAGCATATCGGCCGGGCGGCGATGAAAAGCTCCTGGGCCGGAGCGCTCGGCCAGCCGCAGTTCATGCCGACCAAGTTCCTGTCCGACGCCGTCGACGGCGATGGCGACGGCCGCCGCGACATCTGGACCTCGGTGCCGGACGTGCTGGCCTCGATCGGTCATTTCCTGAGGGTGCGCGGCTGGCGGGCCGGCCTGCCCTGGGGCGTCGAGGTGAGGCTGCCGGCATCGGTGCCCTGCACGCTCGAAGGGCCGGACCAGGGTCAGCCGCTCGCCGCCTGGGCGCGGGCCGGCGTGACGCGTGCCGATGGCAAGCCGCTCACTGTCACCGACGTCGGGCCGGTCGGGCATCTGTTGATGCCGGCCGGGCGGATGGGGCCGGCCTTTCTGGTGTCGGACAATTTCTACGTTCTGAAGGCCTACAACGAATCCGACGTCTATGCCCTGACCATCGGCATGGTGGCCGACCGCATCGGCAAGGCGGAGAAGATCCGGGGCGGCTGGGGCAAGGTCGGCGGCTTCACGCGCGCCGACGTCCGCGCCGTGCAGCGGCGGCTCGAAGGCATGGGCCACGATGTCGGAACGGCCGACGGCCTCGTCGGCTTCCGCACCCGCGTCGCCGTCGGCCGCTGGCAGGCGGCGAACGGGTTCGCCGTCACCTGCTATCCCGACAAGGCGGCGATCGCCGCCCTGAGGTAATACCAATTCGCGAAGATGCCGACGCATCCGCTCATTGAGGCCATTGCCGATTTCTCATGTGCATCAGGGGCATGAGAAATCGGCAAGCGGAATACCAACAGTCACTTTCAATGACTGTTGGTATGAGAAAGGGGCGCCGAAGCGCCCCCGTCCCTGTCGTCGGAGCGGCTGTCAGGCGGCCGGCTTGATCTCGATGCGCTTGCTGGTCTTGGGCTGGTCGGGCGACTGCGGCACCATCACCTTCAGAACGCCCTTGTCGAACTCGGCTGTCACCTTGTCGCGGTCGGGCGCGAACGGCAGGGCGAAGCGGCGCATGTAGGTGCCGCTGCGGCGCTCGACCAGATGATAGCGACGCTTGTCGTCCTTCTCCTCGCGGTCGACCTTGTGCTCGGCCCTGAGGGTGAGGATGTCGTCCTCGATATCCAGCTCGATTTGCTTGGGGTCGATGCCCGGCAACTCGGCGGTCAGTTCCAGGCCGGCGTCGGTCTCGACGACGTCGACGCGCGGGCTCAGCACATTCTCGTCGGCCAGCGTCGGCAGGCCCCAGCCGCGGGTGAAGCTGTCGAATAGCTGGTCCATCTCGCGACGCAGACTGGTGAACGGCTCGTCGTGGGGGCGAGACGGAGCCGAACCGCGCCCGAAGGGCATCAGGGATTTCTTGTCCATGGCTAACTCCTCGTCTCATGAAGAGAAGCCCGGGCGGATGCCTCTCGGCAGTCCGCTCGGGCTCCGCTAAGTGGCTCCCTTCATATGGGGAGCGCGCGGCGTGGAATGAAGACCCTGAGGCCCCGCCGGAGCCGGCAATCAGTGGCCTTCGGCCAGTTCGACGACGGCATCGACCTCGACGCCGGCTCCGAAGGGCAGCGACGGGCAGGCAACGGCCGAGCGGGCGTGACGTCCGGCATCGCCGAAGACTTCGACGAACAGGTCGGAGGCGCCGTTGATCACCTTGGGCTGGTCGGTGAACGACTGGGTGCTGTTGACGAAGCCGCCGAGGCGGACGATGCGGCGCAGGCGGGCAAGATCGCCGACGGCCGCCTTGATCTGGACGATCAGGTTGATGGCGCACAGCCTGGCAGCGGCATAGCCCTCCTCGATCGTCAGGTTGTCGCCGAGCTTGCCGACGCAGGCGAGGCGCCCGTCCTTGATCGGCAACTGGCCTGACAGATAGAGCAGGCTGCCGGCGGTTACGCTGGGAAGATAATTTGCCGCGGGCAGCGTTGCCTCGGGCAACACGATGCCGAGCGCCGCAAGGCGCTGTTCGGGTGTCGTCATGGCCGGATTCTCCTTGGAACTGCAGGCTGAAGCCGCCGGGTCTCGGTTGTCGAGAGCCCGGCGGCTTGCATCTCACGCCGCGATCTTGTCCTCGGCCTTCGCCTGGCCGACGCGGCTGTTGCGGGCGCCGTAGACGGCGTAGATGGCGAGGCCGATCAGGCTCCACACGGCGAAGCGGACCCAGGTGGCGGCCGGCAGGCCGGACATGATGTAGAGGCTCGACAGCATGGCCAGCGGCACGACGATCTTCGGCGCCGAGCAGCGGAACGGCCGCTTCAGGTTCGGCTGCGTCTTGCGCAGCACCAGCACGCAGCCCGTCGCCACGGTGAAGGCGAACAGCGTGCCGATGTTGCACATCTCGGCAACCAGGCCGATCGGCGTGAAGCCGGCGATACCCGCCACGGTGAGGCCGACGATCAGCGTGATGATGTGTGGCGAGCCGTATTTCGGATGCACCTTGCACAGTCCGGGCGGGATCAGGCCGTCGCGCGACATGGCGAAGAAGGCGCGCGTCTGGGCGTAGATCATCACCAGGCAGACGGTGGTCAGACCGGCGATGGCGCCGGTGCCGACGAGGGCGGAGCCGAAGTTGTAGCCGAGCTTGCGCAGCACGAAGGTGACCGGCTCGGCGGTGTTCAGCTCGCCGTAGGGAACGACGCCGGTCAGCACGCAGGACACGGCAATGTAGAGCACGGTGCAGATCAGCAGCGACACGATGATGCCGATCGGCATGTCGCGCTGCGGGTTGCGGGTCTCCTCGGCGGCGGTGGCCAGCGAGTCGATGCCGAGATAGGCGAAGAAGATGATTGAGGCGCCCGCCGAGATGCCGGCGACGCCGTAGGGCAGGAACGGCGTCCAGTTGGTGGCGTCGACCTTCGGCCCGGCCAGCAGCAGGAACAGGAAGATGGCGCCGAGCTTGACGCCGACCAGCCAGCGATTGACCGTGGCGCTCTCCTTGACGCCGCGTACCAGCACGAAGGTGATGAACAGCACGATCAGCACGGCCGGCAGGTTGACGATGCCGCCGTCGTAGGGAACGGCGGTTATCGCCTGCGGCAGCTCGACGCCGGCCGATTTCAGGATGCCGACGAAATAGGCCGACCAGCCACCGGCGACGGCGCTGGCGCCGACCGAGTATTCGAGAATGAGGTTCCAGCCGACCAGCCAGGCCAGAAGCTCGCCGCCGGCGACATAGGTGTAGGTATAGGCGCTGCCCGCCGCCGGAATGGACGACGCCAGTTCCGAATAGGCGAGGCAGATGAAGATGCAGGCGATCGACGACAGCGCGAACGACAGCATGATGCCGGGGCCGGCGAAATTGGCCGCCGCCACGCCGGTCAGCACGAAGATGCCGGTGCCGATGATGACGCCGATGCCCATCATGACGATATCGACGGCGCTGAGCGCCCGCTTCAGCGAGTGGTTCTCCACCTCCCGATGCAAGAGGCCGATGTCCTTGGTCCTGAAAATGTTCATGTTTCCTCCCGATGGCACAGCACCGGTCCGTCCTCTTCGGACCGTGCGGCGTCCCCTGTTGTTGGCGATGAGCGTTCCTTTTCCCGGTCCGGCCCAGGCCGGCGGGCTCCCCTGGTGCATTGACTGGCAACGCCCGGAAGAGGGTGATCCTCTTCCGGGCGTGATGATCAGGCCTTGGGCTGGAAGCGCGCGGTGAAGAAGCGCAGCAGCTTGGGCTCATAGACCATGTCGAGGCCCTTGATCGTCTCGCGGCGCTTGTACAGCGACACCGCGGCGTCGGCTACGATGTCGAGATGGGCATAGGTATAGACACGGCGGGGGATGGTGAGACGCACCAGCTCGAGCTTGGGATGGTAGTTCTCGCCGGTCTTCTTGTCGCGGCCGGCCGAGACGATGCCGCGTTCCATCGAGCGGACGCCGCTCTCGATGTAGAGTTCGGCCGCCAGCGCTTGGGCCGGGAAGTGATCCTGCGGAATGTGCGACAGGAAGGCGCGGGCATCGAGGAACACCGCGTGTCCGCCCGTCGGCCGGACGACCGGAACGCCGCCGTCCTTGAGCTTCTCGGCCAGATATTCGCACTGGCTTATGCGATGGTGGATGTAGTTGTAGTCGACCGACTCGACGATGCCGCGCGCCATGGCCTCCATGTCGCGGCCGGCGAGGCCGCCGTAGCTCGGCATGCCCTCGAACAGCACCACCAGTTCGCAGGCCCGCTGGTAGAGTTCGTCGTCGTTCATGCACAGGAAGCCGCCGATGTTGACGAGGCAGTCCTTCTTGCCGCTCATGGTGCAGCCGTCGGCGTAGCTCATCATCTCCTTCAGGATCTCGGCGATCGTCCTGTCGGCGAATTCCTTCTCGCGCGTCTTGATGAAGTAGGCGTTCTCGACGCAGCGGGTGGCGTCGAACATCACCTTGATGCCGTGCTTGGAGCAAAGCTCGTGGACGGCGCGCATGTTGGCCATGCTGACCGGCTGGCCACCGGCGAGGTTGACGGTGACGGCGAGGCAGACGTAGGGGATCTTGTCGGCCCCGACCTCGTCGATCAGCCGGCTGAGCTTGCCGATGTCGATGTTGCCCTTGAACGGCAGCTCAAGCTGGGAATCGTGGGCTTCGTCGATGATGATGTCGACGAAGTTGGCGCCGTTGCGCTCCTGATGGGCGCGCGTCGTGGTGAAGTACATGTTGCCGGGAACATAGTCGCCGGGCTTGATGCACAGCGACGACAGGAGGTTCTCGGCGCCGCGGCCCTGATGGGTCGGAACGACGTGCTTGAAGCCGTAGTATTCGCGTACGACCTCCTGCAGGTGGATGAAGTTGCGGCTGCCGGCATAGGCCTCGTCGCCGAGCATCATGCCCGCCCACTGGTTGTCGCTCATGGCCGAGGTGCCGCTATCGGTCAGCAGATCGATGTAGCACTGGTCGGAGCGCAGCAGGAAGGTGTTGTAGCCGGCTTCGGCCATGAACCGTTCGCGTTCGGAGCGGGTGGTGACGGCGATCGGCTCGACGACCTTGATCTTGTAGGGTTCGGCAACGTAGTGCTTGTCCATAGCGTTTCTCCTGTCTTGGCTTGTTGTCGGAATACTTCGGAAATTTGGGTGCAGGCACCCGACCCGGATCGCGACGATCCGGGGGAAAAGGCGTTCTGTCGTTGAATGATCGCCGGTCAGATGTCCGAGTTGATCAGCGAGGCGATGGCGTCGATATCGGCGACGACGAGATCGTGGCCGCGTTCTTCCAGCAGCCCCCGTCGCTTGAGGTCGCCGATGGCGTTGGAGACGGTGACGCGGTGCAGGCCGAGCAGTTCGGCGATCACGCCGTGCGACAGCGAGATCTGCGGCGAGCTGCGCGACAGGCAGAGACCGTAGAGGAAGCGGCAGATCCGGCGATGGGCGGAGAGGAACGTGCTCTCCTCGACCTGCGTCGACATGATGTAGCTCTTGGTGGCGAGATTGGTCAGCAGGGCTTCGCCAAGGTCCGGATGGTCGACCAGCAGCCGGTCGACGACGTTGGATCTGGAGAATTCGTAAGCCACGCAGTCCTCGACGGCGTCGATGTGATGGGTGTTCCTTTGCCCGGCGAACAATGCCGCCTCGCCGAGAATGCTGCCGGGGCCCATGAACCAGAGCGTCCGCTGCACGCCCTCGGCGCTGGTGGCCGACACCTTGATGATGCCCTCGCGGATCAGGAAGATGCTGGTTACGTCATCGCCGGGCCGCTGGATGCAGGTCTTGCCCTTCCAGAGCACCTTGCGTCCGAGATGCAGGGCCTTCTCCCACATCGCCTGATTCTGGAACTCCATCCACGGCACGATGGGAGGAGGAGGCGTGGCAGTTCCCTCGGTTTTTGTCATTTTTGTTGGGTCCGAACTGGGTCAAACGGTTCCGATCCGTGTTGAAGCTGGTTCTACCGTCGAGAGGGACCAAGTTCAGTAGCGGTCACTACAGCTTTGTCGCTTTTTCGGGATTTGCGACCAAGGTCGATCGGTGAAGATGCTTATCAATCGCGCCGTTTGGCCGGGAGGCGGTGCCGGGCGAGCCGACGTCCGTCTTCGGGCCGGCCATCGGGACCCTCAGCGCCGGGAAATGCCATGCCGGCGGCGCGCTGAAGTCTCGGTAAATATTTGAGGAGAAAAGAATTTCCAAAAGCGGGAATCGGTCTTGCGCCGGGAGGCGCCTAGACAGGGAAATGCTCCGATAAATGCAGAACGCCGACAGCCGACCGCCCGCTTGCCGCGAGCGATCAGGTATCGGCGTTGTTGCGCGAAGCGTGCGGTGCGGACGGCCCAAGGCCGTTTCGTTGCGGTTTGCTGTCTACCGCCCTCAGGCGATTGTCTTCGTCATTCGGCGACGGCCGGCACCACGCCCTGGTGATGCGGCTGGAACAGCCGGCCGCGCTCGGTCCAGACGACGATCAGCAGCGTCACGCCGGAGGCGGCGAGGAAGCCGGCGGAGAGCGGCGCCACCGTGCCGTCGAAGGACTGGCCGATCAGCGCGCCGCCGACCGTGCCGACCAGCGTGGTGAAGGCGCCGATCAGCGAGGAGGCGGTGCCGGCCACCTCGCCGAGCGGGTCGAGAGCCAGGGCGTTGTAGTTGGAGATGGCGATCGAGAAGAAGAACTGCATCATCACCATCAGCGCCATGAACAGCCAGAGCGGCGGCAGGCCGTTCCAGGCATGGGCGACGGTGAAGAAGACGATCGTCAGCGCGAAATGGATGATGTGGCCGCCGTGCGACAGGCGGTGCATGCCCCAGGCACGCACCAGGCGGCTGTTGACGAAGGCGGCGACGCCGCCGGTGATCGCCACCGAGGCGAAAGCCAGCGGGAACAGCGTGCCGAGGTGATAGCCGTCCGAACCGAGGATCTGCTCGGCCGAGCCGATGAAGCCCATCAGCATGGCGAACAGCAGGCCGATGGCCAGCGAATAGCCGACCGCCTCGCGGTTGGTGACGCAGATGCGCGCCGCCTCGAGGATCGACCGCACCGACAGCGCACGGCGGAACTCCGGATGCAGCGTCTCGGGCATGCGGACGTAGAACCACAGGCCGACGATGATCGACAGGGCGGCCATGGTGGCGAAGATCGACCGCCAGCCGGCGGCGGCCAGCAGCAGGCCGCCGAAGGTGGGCGCCAGCACCGGCACGACCATGAACACCATCATGGTGAAGCTCATGACGCGGGCCATCTCGCGGCCGGCATAGCGGTCGCGCACGATGGAGACGGCGATGACGCGCGCCGCGGCGGCGCCGATGCCCTGCAGGACACGGGCGGCCAGGAGGTGGTCGAAGTCGGAGGCGAGCGCCGAGACGATGGCGCCGACGATCAGGATGGCGAGGCCGAGGATGACCAGCGGCCGGCGGCCGTAGACGTCCGACAGCGGCCCGTAGATCACTTGTGCGACGCCGAAGCCGATCATGTAGGCGTAGACGACGAGTTGCAGCTCGTTGGCGTCGGCCAGCGCGTAGCTGGCGCCAATGGCCGGCAGGGCCGGTAGCATGGTGTCGATGGCAAGCGCCGTCAGGCCCATCAGGGCGGCGATGAGGGCGACGGTCTCGGCAAAGCCGGGACCCTGGCGAACCGGCTGGCCGGTCGAGGTCTGCATGGCGGAACCTAAATGCTGGGTGCAGGGCCCGGAGAATGCCGGGACGCGCGAGATGAAACTCACGGCCTGCCTAAAGCCATCTTGTAAGGGTTCAAGGCCAATAAAACCAGCCCGAACGGCCAGAGTCAGCAAAATGTGATCGTGAAACTGCGTAAGACGAAGGGAGGACCTCAAGAGGTCATTCAGTTAGTCAGCATCTTGTAAGCGGCGCGAATTTCTCACGGGTTTGGTGCGCCGAGGCACATCTCCAACCGGAAAGGCATCGTGTCATGATAGGTCATGATGGCTCAGGACGCGCCATGCAAAGCCGGATCAATCGTCCGAATAGGGCGCGATGGAGCCGGTGATGTCGGTCGGCGAATAGCCTTGGACGGGCTGGGCGCCGACGCTCCAGCCGATATTGCCGGTGCCGACGGGCGGCGGCACGTAGCCGCCTTGTCCCACCGGCGTGCAGATGTAGCCGGGCGGGCAGTTGGCCGGCTGGACGGCCGGCGCCGGCTGGTAGACGGGTTGCGCCGGATAGGCGGGCTGGGCCGTCTGATAGGCCGGATTGCCGATCGGCGCCGGCGGCAGCGGCGCGTCGAAGCCCGGATTGCCGGCGGCATAGGTCGGGGCGGGCGCCGGCTGGGCGGCCGGCCACACCGGATTGGCCGGCAGGTTGCTGGCCATCGGCAGGTTCTGGTCGGGCGTGAACATCGGCGCGCCGCGCGGCGGCACGTCCGGATGCGGCTTGCAATAGCGATAGGTGCCGGCGTTGTTGTGCCGGGCGAGGTCGAGGTGCAGGTGGTCGTCGTGCGAGCGGTCTGCGCCGGGGCCGAGCACGGTGGTGAAGGCGCCGCAGGCGCCGCGTGCCACCTCGCGCAGGAAGGCGCGGTCGGTGGCGTTGCCGTACCAGCCCTTCTTGACGGTGACGGTGTAGCCGTTGGACAGCACGACGCCGGCAAAATCGAAGGCGTTGGCGAAGGCGTGCTCGGAGAGGCGGGCGCCGGCGACGTTGTTGCGCGGCCGGCAGTTGTAGGTGCCGAAGTTCTTGATCTCGACCACCGGCAGGCCGTAGCGAGCGAGCGCCGCCGGCATGACGCTTTCGGCCACCCAGCGTTCGAGCGCCGCCGTCATCGGGCAGGACAGCACCAGCGAGCGCGAGCCGAGGCTGACGCTGCCGTCCTCGAGCGCCTTCACCTTGAGCGGCCGGTCGATGCCGCAGATGCCCTTGCCCTCGACGGCACGGGCCGGCTGGATCAGCGGCGACAGCTTGACGAGGTTGCGGGCGTAGCAGGCGGCTTCCGCCTGGGCGCGCCAAGGCTCGCGCTCCTCGGACTCGAAGAAGCCGCAGCCCGCCAGAGCGGCGGACAGCACCAGGGAAAGAAGACCGGACGCGATACGAGATGGTCTCATGGCGCCGAGATTAGCGCCGAGGGCTTAAGCGCCGGTTTACGTTAACCGCCTTTCCGGCCCGCCGGGCTTTCTCCTTGCCTCCAGGAGTCTGCAACGTTTGGCGCAGGCTCAAATGGCACTCACCGTCTTCAGGCGCACCTTCGGGTGCACCTCGGCCTGGCTCATCACCGTGGTATGGGCGCGGAAGCGCTCGACGATGGAGCGGACGAACGGCCGATTCATCGGGCTGGTCATCAGCACTGGCAATTCGCCCTTCTTGGCCGCCTCTTCGAACTGGTCGCGGACGGCGGCAACGAATTCCTGCAGCCTGCTGGGCGCCATGGCCAGACGTCGGTCGTCGCCCTCGCCGACCACGCTCTCGATGAAGGCCTGCTCCCAGGCCGGCGATAGGCTGATCAGCGGCAGGTAGCCGCCGGGCGCCATGTTGGCGGCGCAGATCTGGCGGGCGAGGCGGGCGCGGACGTGCTCGGCGATGGTCTGGGTCGAGCGCGAGATGGACAGGCCCTCGGCGATGCCTTCGAGGATGGTGCCGAGGTCGCGGATCGACACGCGCTCGGACAACAGGAGTTGCAGGATGCGCTGGATGCCGGAGACGGTGATCTGGGTCGGCACGATCTCGTCGATCAGCTTGGCCTGATCCGACGGCACCTCGGACAGCAGCTTCTTGACGTCGGCATAGGACAGCAGCTCGGAGACGTTGGTCTTCAGCGTTTCCGAAAGATGCGTCGAGAGGACGGTGGCCGGATCGACGACGGTGTAGCCGCGGATCGCCGCCTCCTCGCGCAGCCGGCCGTCGACCCAGGTGGCCGGCAGGCCGAAGGTGGGCTCGGTGGTCTGGGTGCCGGGGATGGTCACCTTGCCGCCCATCGGGTCCATGACCATGTACTGGCCGGGGAACAGCGTGCCCTTGCCGGCGTCCACTTCCTTGATCTTGATCACGTATTCGTTGGCGCCGAGCTGCACGTTGTCGAGCAGGCGCACCGGCGGCATGATGTAGCCGAGGTCGGCGGCGATCTGGCGGCGCAGCGCCTTGATCTGGTCGGACAGCTTCTCGCCGCCCTTGCCGTTGTCGTTGATCAGCGGCAACAGGCCATAGCCGAGTTCGACGCGCAGGTCGTCCATCTTGAGGGCGGTGGCGATCGGCTCCTCGGCCGGCGGCGGGGGCGGCGCGTCGGCTTCCGCCTGGGCGACGACGGCGGCGATCTGCCGCTTGGCGTTCTCGCGCTTGGCCCAGACGGCGAGGCCGCCGGCGCCGGCGCCGAGGACGGCGAACGGCAGGAAGGGCAGGCCCGGCAACAGCGACAACAGGCCCATGACGGTGGCCGAGAGGCCGAGGGCGGCCGGATAGCCGGTGAGCTGGCCGGAGAGCGCCTTGTCGGCCGAGCCGGAGACGCCGGCCTTCGACACCAGGAGGCCGGCGGCGGTGGAGACGATCAGCGCCGGAATCTGGCTGACCAGGCCGTCGCCGACGGTGAGCACCGTGTAGGAATGACCGGCTTCGGCGAGCGTGATGCCCATCTGCATGGTGCCGATGATGATGCCGCCGATGACGTTGATGAAGGTGACCAGCAGGGCGGCGATGGCGTCGCCGCGTACGAACTTGGAGGCGCCGTCCATGGCGCCGAAGAAGGCGCTTTCGGCCTCGAGGTCCTTGCGCCGCTTTCTCGCCTCGTCCTCCTTGATCAGGCCCGAGGACAGGTCGGCGTCGATGGCCATCTGCTTGCCGGGCATGGCGTCGAGGGTGAAGCGGGCGGCCACCTCGGCGATGCGGCCAGAACCCTTGGTGATGACCACGAAGTTGACGATGATCAGGATGCCGAAGACGATGATGCCGATGACGAAGTTGCCGCCCATCACGAAGCCGCCGAAGGCCTCGATGACGTGGCCGGCGGCGTCGGTTCCCTCGTGACCATGGCTGAGGATGAGGCGCGTCGAGGCGAGGTTGAGCGCCAGTCGCAGCATCGTCGAGATCAGGAGGATGGTCGGGAAGGCGGTGAACTCCAGCGGCGTCTGGATGAACAGCGCCGTCATCATGATCAGCACCGAGAAGATGATCGACACCGCCAGCATGAAGTCGAGCAGCATCGCCGGCATCGGCAGGATCAGGATGACCATGATCAGCATGATGCCGACGGCGAGGCCGATGTCGCCGCGGAAGATCGTCGAGCGGATGTCGGCGCGCGTCGGCAGGCTGAGGCCGAAGGGCAGCGAGGGCGATGCCGCAGACGGCTCTGAAGTGATGTCGCTCAAGGAGATCGTCCCCGGTTCGTCGCCGCGACGCGCACTGCGCCACCCGGCAGAATTTGCCGACCGCATGGTTAACGGGTGGTTAACGAGGGCGGCGATGTCCCCTGAGGCGTGCCGCTTCGGTACGGCATTGCCGCCCGTGCGGATTGTGTCGGCGGCACGGCAAATGAGTGGCGGAAATTGGAAGAATAACGCCTGCCGAATAGTTCGATCTTCTTATGGGGGCGTTTTCTGCCCGTTACAATCTATGCATGTGCCACCCCAAAAGCGGCCGATTTCCAAACGGGTTGGCGCCCGACGAAAACCGGAGTTTGGAAAGAGAGATATGAAAAGTCCATCTTTCGCCCAATGGCCTATTGAAAATCAAAATGGCCATCATTTCTTCCCATAAAATGGAATAAAT